>NZ_JBEXHZ010000005.1:0-334141 GCF_040608315.1 Streptomyces sp. NPDC005195 | reverse complement strand
CTGCAGGGGGGACCCTGTGGGAGAGTAGGACGCCGCCGAACAAATTTTATGGAGAACCCCCGTACCGGGAAATCGGTACGGGGGTTTTCTGCGTTCGGGATCGTTTTTGTTGGTGGGGCCTCTTGAAGCCAAGAGGCCCCTTTTTTGTGCCGGTTTACAGGCGTCCTGCCGCCTTGAGGGCCAGATACGCGTCCGCGAGAGCGGGGGGCAGGTCGTCCGGAGTGGCGTCCACGACCGTGACTCCATGACGCAACAACTGCTCGGCCGTGCGACGGCGTTCCGCCTGGGCGTGGGCCGCTGCCGCCGCCTCGTACACGGCGTCGGCGTTTCCGCGGGCCCTGGCCATGCCGGCGACATGGGGATCGGCGACCGAAGCCACCAGGACCGTATGACGCTGTGTGAGGCGGGAGAGGACGGGGAGCAGACCCTCCTCGACCGGGGCGGCGTCGAGCGTCGTCAGCAAGACGATCAGGGAGCGGCGCGGGGCCGTACGGAGCGCGGTGGCCGTCAGTCCGCGAGCGTCGGTCTCGACGAGCTCCGGCTCCAGGGTGGCCATCGCCGCGACCAGGGAGGGCAGGACGTCGCCCGCCGCACGGCCCTGGACGAGGGCACGTACCCGGCGGTCGTACGCGAGAAGGTCCACACGGTCGCCGGCCCGGGAAGCCAGCGCCGCGAGGAGCAGGGCCGCGTCCAGGGAGGCATCGAGGCGCGGGGCGTCACCCACACGGCCCGCCGAGGTGCGACCCGTGTCGAGGACCAGCAGGATGTGGCGGTCGCGTTCGGGTCGCCAGGTGCGGACGGCGACCGTGGCGTGCCGGGCTGTGGCACGCCAGTCGATGGACCGGGTGTCGTCGCCGGGAACGTACTCGCGCAGACTGTCGAACTCGGTGCCCTCTCCGCGGGTCAGGACGCTGGTGCGGCCGTCGAGTTCACGGAGCCGGGCCAGTTTGGACGGGAGATGCTTGCGGCTGGTGAACGGCGGCAGGACGCGCACCGTCCACGGGATCCTGTGGCTCCCCTGGCGGGAGAACAGGCCGAGTGGACCGTACGAGCGAATCGTGACGCGGTCGGCGTGTCGGTCGCCGCGGCGGGTGGGGCGCAGCCGGGTCGTCAGCCGGCGGCGTTCGCCGGGCGGCACCGTCAGACGATGACGGGACGCGGCCACCTCGGTGCCCGTCTCCCAGCTGCTCGGGGGCCAGGCGTCGCGGAGACGGGCGCGCAGCGGTCGGCCCGAGGGGTTTGTGACGGTCAGGGTGACGTCGGCGGTCTCGCCCAGGCGTACCGAGGTGTCGCCGGAGCGGCTCAGAACGAGACGGCGTACCGGTGCGGCCAGGGCCGCGTCGCAGGCGCAGGCCAGGGCCAGCGGGGCGTTCACGGCGAGGATGCCCGTCCAGCTCGGTTCCCAGACGCCGATGGGGATGGTGCCGATGGCCGCCAGGAGTGCGGCGCGTCCGGTGAGTGCCATCAGCGGGGGACGGGGACGTGGGCGAGGATCGCGTTGATGACCGAGTCGGTGGTCACGCCCTCCATCTCGGCTTCGGGGCGCAGCTGGATGCGATGGCGGAGCGTGGGGAGGGCGAGGGCCTTCACATCGTCCGGGATGACGTAGTCGCGGCCGGTCAGCCATGCCCAGGCGCGGGCCGTGGCGAGGAGGGCCGTCGCGCCGCGCGGGGAGGCACCGAGGGTGAGGGACGGTGACTCGCGGGTGGCGCGGCAGATGTCCACCACATAGCCGGTGATCTCGGGAGAGACCGCGGTCTCGGCGACGGCGGCGCGCGCGGCTTCAAGGTCGGCCGGGCCCGCCACGGGGCGTACGCCGGCGGCGCGCAGGTCGCGTGGGTTGAATCCCTCGGCGTGCCGGGTCAGGACGTCGATCTCGTCCTCGCGGGAGGGGAGAGGGATCGTCAGTTTGAGCAGGAAGCGGTCGAGTTGGGCTTCCGGCAGGGGATACGTTCCCTCGTACTCGACCGGGTTCTGGGTGGCGGCGACGAGGAAGGGCTCCGGGAGCAGCCGGGGTGTGCCGTCGACCGTGACCTGGCGTTCCTCCATCGCCTCGAGGAGGGACGACTGTGTCTTGGGCGGGGTGCGGTTGATCTCGTCGGCCAGCAGCAGGTTGGTGAAGACCGGGCCGGGCTGGAAGGAGAACTCGGCGGTGCGGGCGTCGTAGACGAGTGAGCCGGTGATGTCGCTCGGCATCAGGTCGGGGGTGAACTGGACGCGCTTGGTGTCGAGTTCCAGGGCCGAGGCCAGGGCGCGGACGAGCAGTGTCTTGGCGACTCCGGGGACTCCCTCGAGGAGCACGTGTCCGCGGCACAGGAGGGCGACGACGAGGCCGGTCACGGCGGGGTCCTGGCCGACCACGGCTTTGGCGATCTCGGCGCGCAGGGCTTCCAGGGAGGAGCGGGCGGCGCCCGGATCCCCGGTGTACCCGGCGTTGTCAGTGGTCGGGGTCATCATGAACGGCGTACCTCTCTTTCGAGGGCGTCTAGTTGGTCGGCGAGGGAGACGAGGGCCGCGTCGTCGCGGGGCGGCGGCCCGAAGAGGAGGGAGTGCGGGGAGGACTGCCCGTCGCCGTGGAGCTGGGCGGACAGCGCGGGGAGCAGGGCCTCGGGCGCGTGAGCCTGGGCGGGGGACACACCGACGAGGGGGGCGAGGCGGGTGCGGGTGGCGGAGCGCAGGGCGCCGGCGGCGCGGTCGCGGGCGTTGGCCTTGCGGTAGAGGCGGGCGCGGCCCTCGACGGTTTCCGAGGCGCGGATCGCGACGGGCAGGCGTTCGGGGACGAGGGGCCCGAGTCGGCGTGCTCGCCAGAAGGCGGCCAGGACCGCGGCGATGAAGAGCTGCAGCGTGCCCCAGAGCCAGCCCGAGGGCAGCAGGTCGAGGAAGGTCTTGCCGCCCGTGTCGGTCGCCGAGGTGTCGGACAGGGAGGGGAGGTACCAGACCAGGTGGGGGCGGGAACCGAGCAGTTGGAGGGCGAGCGAGGCGTTGCCCCGCTGGTCGAGACGGTTGTTGTAGAGGATGTCGGGGGCGCCGACGACGACGGTGTCGCCGTTTGCGGAGGTTGCCGGGATCCGCAGCAGGGTGGGCAGGCCGTCGCTGGGGTAGCAGGAGTCGGCGTCGAGGCCGGTGGTGGTGTAGCGGATGCCGCCGGTGTCGGCGCTGCCCGCGCGCCGGGCGGCCGGCAGGTCGCAGTCGGGCGAGAGCGTCGAGTCGAAGCTGATCGCGGGGTCGGCGGTGACGCCGGGGGCGAGGGTGCGCAGGGAGGGAGCTTCGGGGGCGATCAGGATCGTGCGGCCGCCGGAGCTCGCGGTGGCCTTGTGGAGGCCGGTCTGCTGGCTGTCGGTGAGCAGGTCGGGGGCGGCGACGAGCAGGGTGGTGTCGGGGCCGGCCGCGGCGCGAGCCTCGTCCAGGGTGGTGACCACGCGGGTGGAGACGCCGCGGTCGCCCAGGAGTTCGGCGGTGGCGCGGCTGCCGTAGGGGTCGGCGGAGCGTGGGTCGAGGCGGCCGTGCTGGGCGCCGGAGCGGATCGCGGCGATCGCCACGGCGGCCGCCAGCAGGATCACCACCGCGAGGGTGACTCCCCGGGCGCGCGTCCACACCTGGCGGGCGGTGGGCGAGGCCGAGGTGGAGGGGAGGGCGGCCTCGGTCATGAGGCGGCTCCGTGGCCGGTGTGGTGGGCGCTGCCGGTGAGTACGGGTTTGCTGCGCTCCAGGTCGCGGTCGAGTTCGGTGAGGCGGCCGTACGCGCTGGAGTCGGCGGCCCGGCCGCCGTACGTGACGTCGTCGAAGTCGCGGGCGGCGGCGCGCAGTCGGTCGGTGTGCCCAGGCAGGGTGCGGCCCGCCTCGGCGGCCGCCTCGTCCGCCGTACGGCCGGGGCGCGGGTCGAGGAGGGTGCGTTCCTCCAGGGAGCGGACGATGGCGCGCATGCGTTCCTGGACGGCCTGGCTCCAGTGGCCCTGGGCGGCGTGGGCCTCGGCCGCCGAGCGGTGTTCGGCGGCGCTGCGGGGGCGGTCGTCGAAGAGCGCGGCGGACGAGGCGGGTGTGCGCCGCGGGGTGCCCAGGCGCCACCAGAGGGCGGCGACGACGGCGAGTACGGCCACCACGATCACCAGCAGTCCGAGGGTGCCGCCGGGGGTCGCGGAGGAAGCGGCTCCGAAAAGCTTGTCGACCCAGTCCCAGAAGGCGTTCAGGGCGCGTTGGACCAGGCTGGGTTCGTTCTCGTGGTACATCCGCTTGGACAGTTCGCGCCTGGCCGCCTCCCGTGCGGGGTCGCGCGGGATCGTCACCGGTGGTTCGTCGCCGCCGTGCGGCAGCGCGAGGACGGCCGCGGCGCCGGTGTGCGGCAGCGCTCGCAGCGTAGTGAGAACTCCCCCCGCCGGACTCACTCCGTCAGCCTCCCGCGGTGGTGCCGGGGGCGTGGGACCCGTAGTCCTGTACGCCGGCGGCGCGGGCCAGGTCGAGGTCGAGGGCCTCGCGGCGGATGCGCTGGTCGATGTAGAGGAGCACGGTGACGCCCGCGGTGATCGGGAAGGTGAGCATGGACCCGATGACCGAGCCGATCCCGCTGATGACGAGGAACGTCCAGCCGAGGCTGCCGCTGCCGCTGTTGAGGAAGCCGCTGATGCCGTTGCCGCTGAGGGCGGCGGCGAGGATGGCGAACGGGATGACGACGATCGACGCGACGATGTTGGCGATGATCGTGGCGAGCAGCTGGATGCCGAAGATCCGCCACCAGGAGCCGCGGACGAGCTTCGCGGAGCGGCTCATCGACGTGAGGACACCCTGCTTCTCCAGCATGAGCGCGGGCGAGGCGAGGGAGAAGCGGATCATCAGCCAGAGGGCGACGACGGCCGCGCCGAGTCCGCCCAGGACGGCGAGCGCGGCGCCGGCGCCGCTCGCGCCGGCGAACGCGATGATCACACCGGGCAGGGCGCCGACGGCGATGATCGCGCAGGCGAGGAGCGGCAGCAGGAAGGTCAGACCGAACAGTCTCAGCAGCTGGGGGCGGGCGTCCCGCCAGGCCTCGGTGGCGGTGACGGGCTTGCCGAGCACCGCGCGGCTGGTGACAGAGGTGAGCAGCGCCGTCGCGACGATGGTGCCGAGCAGGGTGATGAGCAGGACGATGCCCGAGCTGAGCAGGGCGGAGCCCAGGGCGTGGCTCAGTTCGCCGACGGTGGCGCTCGGGTCGTTGAGGGCGTCGGTGTCGGCGTTGTCGTTCAGGAAGAAGCCCTGGAGCAGGATCACCGCGATCTGCGTGACGACGGCGACGGTCAGCGAGATGCCCAGTACCGTGCGCCAGTACGTCCGCATCGTGGAGACCGCGCCGTCGAGGATCTCGCCGACGCCGAGCGGGCGCAGCGGGATGACGCCGGGCTTGGCGGCGGGGGGCGGGCCGCCCCAGTTGCCGCCCCAGCCGGTGGGGCCGCCTGGTCCGCGGCCGGGGCCGCCCCAGGCTCCGTAGCCGCCGCCCTGGCCCGCCGGGCCGCCGGGGCCGGGAGGCCGGCCGCCGCCCCAGCCGGGGCCGGCCGGGGACGGGGGAGGGGTCGGGCCCGGGCCCTGGGGGCTGGGGGCGGACCACTGGCCGGGCGGGGGCTGTTCCTTGGACCACTTCGACGGCGGCTCCGGGTGATCGGTGCCGCCTTGGTCCGAGGGCCGCTCCGGGGGCTGCGCGGTGCCGGAGCCGTCCGGCTCCTGCCCGTCGGAGGGGGCGGATCCGGGCGAGGCCCAGCCCGGAGTGTCGTTCATCGTCGCTCCTTCACGGTGCGCGTCCGCGGGCGCGGCGGCAGGTTGGCAGCCATCGTGTCACGGTGTGCCCGGCGGGGGACCGGCTGCCGTATGGGCTGCACATCTTCAATTGTCCGCCGGGTACGGGGCAGACTGGGCGGATGGCTGATCAGTACGCGCAATCCCGCGAGCACGACGGGCCGATGGAGATACCGGCGATCCGCTGGGACGAACCACCCGAAGGGCCCGTGGTGGTCCTTCTCGACCAGACGCGGCTGCCGGCCGAGGAGGTCGAGCTGGTGTGCACGGATGCCCCGGCGCTGGTGGAGGCGATCCGCACGCTGGCCGTGCGCGGTGCGCCGCTGCTGGGCATCGCCGGGGCGTACGGTGTCGCGCTCGCCGCGGTGCGCGGCTTCGACGTCGAGGATGCCGCCCGTGCGCTGGCCGGGGCCCGGCCGACGGCGGTGAACCTCGCCGTGGGGGTGCGCCGGGCCCAGGAGGCGTACCGAGGGGCGCTCGCCGGCGGCGGTGACCAGCGGGCGGGCGGCCAGGCGGCGCTGGCCGCGGCGCGGGCGCTGCACCGGGAGGACGCCCGGGCCAGTGCCCGGATGGCCGTGCGCGGGCTGGCGCTGCTGGACGAGCTGCTGCCGGGTGGCGGCCACCGGATCCTGACCCACTGCAACTCCGGGGCGCTGGTGTCCGGAGGGGAGGGCACGGCGTTCGCGGTGGCCCTCGCGGCGCATCGGGCGGGGCAGTTGCGGCGGCTGTGGGTGGACGAAACGCGTCCGTTGCTGCAGGGTGCCCGCCTGACGGCTTACGAGGCGGCGCGCAACGGGATGTCGTACACCTTGCTCACGGACAACGCGGCGGGATCCCTGTTCGCGGCGGGTGAGGTGGACGCGGTGCTCATCGGGGCCGACCGGATAGCCGCCGACGGTTCGGTGGCGAACAAGGTGGGGAGCTATCCGCTCGCGGTGCTGGCCCGGTATCACCATGTGCCGTTCATCGTGGTGGCGCCGGTGACGACGGTGGATCCGGACACCCCGGACGGAGCGTCCATCGAGGTCGAGCAGCGCCCCGGTCATGAGGTGACCGAGCTCACCGCGCCGCAGGTGCCGGTGGTGGGAGTGGAAGCGGGAGGCGGGATACCGGTGGCACCCCTGGGAACCCAGGCGTACAACCCGGCATTCGATGTGACACCGCCCGAGTTGGTGACGGCGATCGTGACCGAGGAGGGCGTTGTTTCGCCCGTGACGGCTGAGGCGCTTGCCGAGCTCTGCGGCAGGTCACGTCAGGTGACGACTTAGCTACTGGGACGATGTCGCGCCAACGGACGAAAAGGGCCCCTCCACCTGCGGCGATCGGCAGGGAGAGGGGCCGTGACATCCGACGGCTGCATCATTGGGCCCCGGAATCCGGCCGTTCCTCAAGATCGCCTTGATGACCCACGGATGTACACGCGGATGCACCAGGAGCGTTCCGCAGGACTTCCGGAGCCGGGATCGCGCGATGTTCTGCCCTCAGGCGGCGGCGGTCGGGATCACAGCGAGCCTCGCGCGGAAGAGATGAGCGGCCAGTGAGAGTTCCGCGGATTCGGCCCCGAAGCATCGGTGGCATGCGGTCTTCGCCGCGGTCTTCCTGGGCGTCATCGGTCTCACAGGGGGCATGATGGCGCACGATCGGTCGCAGGCGGAGCTCCTCGACAGGACCGGGGTACGGGTCGCGGGCGTCGTCTCCCGCGCCGTGCCTCCACGAGGCAAGGGTGACAGGCTCACGCACGCTGACATCGTGTACACCGTGGCAGGCCACCGCTACACCGTAGACAAGGTGCCCAATAATGGTTATCCCCTCCCGCGGAAGGGCGATCCGGTGTGCCTGGAGGCATCCGGCGAGAAACCTCGGCCGGCCCGGTTGTGCGGTGACCGCTACCCGGGCGGGGACAACAGATTCCCCGCCCTCGCCCTGGTCGCGGTGGCCGCCACCATCGGACTGCTCTTCGTCACGGGACACTGGGTCACCATGCGCCGCGAAGACCTGGCCGAGTCACCACGTCACCCGCAGGCACGACGAGCCGACATCGACCACTGACACCGACGTCGACGGACAGGGGCAGACAGTGACAGCTCCGTACGACTATCGTCACAGGTCAGTGAGCCTGCTCACCTGCACCTCCTTCACCGTTATGAGAATGGGATGATGTCGTTTATGAAGGGACGAGTCCTTGTCGTCGATGACGACACCGCACTGGCCGAGATGCTCGGCATCGTGTTGCGTGGTGAAGGTTTTGAGCCGTCTTTCGTAGCCGACGGCGACAAGGCGCTGGCCGCTTTCCGTGAGACCAAGCCCGATCTGGTGCTCCTGGACCTGATGCTCCCCGGCCGGGACGGCATCGAGGTGTGCCGCCTGATCAGGGCGGAGTCCGGAGTGCCGATCGTGATGCTCACGGCGAAGAGCGACACCGTCGATGTCGTGGTGGGCCTCGAGTCGGGTGCCGACGACTACATCGTGAAGCCGTTCAAGCCGAAGGAGCTGGTGGCACGGATCAGGGCGCGGCTGCGCCGTTCCGAGGAGCCGGCGCCGGAGCAGCTGGCCATCGGCGACCTCGTGATCGACGTCGCCGGTCACTCCGTGAAGCGGGACGGGCAGTCGATCGCGCTGACGCCGCTGGAGTTCGACCTCCTGGTGGCGCTGGCGCGCAAGCCCTGGCAGGTGTTCACGCGTGAGGTGCTCCTGGAGCAGGTGTGGGGCTACCGGCACGCGGCGGACACCCGTCTGGTGAACGTCCATGTCCAGCGGCTGCGCTCCAAGGTCGAGAAGGACCCGGAGCGGCCGGAGATCGTGGTGACCGTCCGGGGAGTCGGTTACAAGGCGGGACCGAGCTGACATGTCCAGGGACAGTGCCGCTTCGGCGCCCGGACAGCCGGGGAACCGCGCGGAGCGGCCTGTCGGCCGGAACATGACGGGCTCCGGCTGGGAGCGGCTCATGGCGGGCGGGCTGCTCCAGGGCGGAGTCAAGGGCAGCCCGATCCTCCGGCTGCTCATGCGCTGGGTGCGCCGTCCGCTGCTGCCGGTGATGCGGCTGTGGCGGCGCAACATCCAGCTCAGGATCGTCGTCACGACGCTCCTGATGTCCCTGGGCGTCGTCCTGCTGCTCGGCTTCGTCGTGATCGGGCAGGTGCGCAACGGCCTGCTGGACGCCAAGGTGAAGGCGTCACAGAGCCAGGCGACCGGCGGTTTCTCGGTGGCCAAGCAGAAGGCGGACGCGACCGCCACGGCCAACGGTGACGCCGGGGCCGGTACGGCCGACCGTCCCTCGAAGAACGTCAGCCAGTGGATGACCGACCTCGTGGTGTCCCTCTCCAGCGGTGGCCAGGGCGCCTTCGACGTGGTGACGCTCAGTTCGGGCGCGCCCGGTTCCGGTGGCGCAGGGCTCGGGCCGCGCTCCTCGGGCGACGTCGATCCGACACTGAGCGTGCCGGAGAACCTGCGGACCCGCGTCGACAGCAGCACGCTGGCGGCCCAGAGCTACACCCGGGTCGTCTACAAGGACGGCACGCAGTCGCAGCCCGCGCTGGTCGTCGGCAAGCAGGTCAACGACCCCAACGGAGACCCGTACCAGCTGTACTACCTCTTCCCGCTGACGCAGGAGGAGAAGTCGCTGAGCCTGGTCAAGGGGACGCTCGCGACGGCCGGCCTGTTCGTCGTGGTGCTGCTGGGGGCCATCGCCTGGCTCGTGGTGCGCCAGGTCGTCACGCCGGTGCGGATGGCGGCCGGTATCGCCGAGCGGCTGTCCGCCGGCCACCTGCAGGAACGGATGAAGGTCACCGGCGAGGACGACATCGCCCGGCTCGGTGAGGCCTTCAACAAGATGGCGCAGAACCTCCAGCTGAAGATCCAGCAGCTGGAGGACCTGTCGCGGATGCAGCGCCGCTTCGTGTCGGACGTGTCGCACGAGCTGCGTACGCCGCTGACGACCGTCCGGATGGCGGCCGACGTCATCCACGACGCGCGCGTGGACTTCGATCCGATGACCGCCCGGTCGGCCGAGCTGCTCGCCGATCAGCTGGACCGTTTCGAGACGCTGCTCGCGGACCTGCTGGAGATCAGCCGGTTCGACGCGGGCGCGGCGGCGCTGGAGGCCGACGCGATCGACCTCAGAGAGGTCGTACGCAGGGTGGTCAGCGGCGCCGAGCCGCTCGCCGAGCGCAAGGGCTCCGCGATACGGATCGTCGGCGACGCGCAGCCCGTGATCGCCGAGGCGGACGCCCGGCGGGTGGAGCGGGTGCTGCGCAATCTCGTCGTCAACGCCGTGGAGCACGGCGACGGCAAGGAGGTCGTGGTCAAGCTGGCCGCTGCGGGCGGAGCGGTCGCGATCGCGGTGCGCGACTACGGCGTGGGCCTCAAGCCCGGCGAGGCGACCCGGGTCTTCAGCCGCTTCTGGCGCGCGGACCCGGCCCGTGCCCGGACCACCGGTGGAACCGGACTCGGGCTGTCGATCGCCCTGGAGGACGCCCGGCTGCACGGCGGCTGGCTCCAGGCGTGGGGCGAACCGGGCGGTGGTTCGCAGTTCCGGCTGACGCTGCCGCGGACGGCGGACGAGCCGCTGCGGGGGTCCCCGATACCCCTGGAGCCCAAGGACTCGCGGCGCAACCGCGGACTCAGCGAAGCGGGACTGCCCTCCGGCGGTGGCGGCAAACTCGCCACGGTGCCGGCGCAGTCCACGGGCGGTCACGCGCCGCCCCCGATGCCGCCGCGCACGTCCATGGAGTCACGTATGGCCGGGGTGTCGCCCCCGGCCGATCCGACGGCGCTGCCGGGCAACGGCGCCCGCGTGGTGCCGCGGCCCGCCGGGGCCGTGCGAGGGCCGGACGGCACGCCCGCAGCGGGTGGGGAGCGGACCGCGGAAGACCGCGGCGAGCACGAGGAGCTCGGACAGCACGAAGAGCTCGGACAAGGGGAGACGTTCCGTGGGCGCTGACCGCGAGGGGAGCGGCCGGCTGCGTCCCGTACGTGTGGGGGTGTACCTCGGCTGCGGTGCGCTGCTGCTGACGGGGTGCGCCTCGATGCCGGACAGCGGGGATCTGAGCGGCGTCGAGTCCACGCCGAGGCAGGACTCGCAGGTCCGCGTCTTCGCGCTGCCGCCGCGTGAGGACGCCCGGCCCGCCGAGATCGTGCAGGGGTTCCTGGAGGCACTGACCAGTGACGACGCGCAGTACAAGACGGCGCTCAAGTATCTGACGACGGCCGCCCGCAAGTCCTGGGACCCCTTCAGCTCCACGACCGTCCTCACCGACGGGCCCGACGCCAAGTCCGAACAGGCGGTGAACGCCGACGGCAGCGGCGGCAGCTACTCGTACACGCTGGCCGGGACGAAGGTCGCCACGGTCAACGACCAGCACGCGTACACGCCGGACTCGGCCGCGTACCGCGCGACGGTGCACCTCACCCGGCAGAAGGGCACCAAGCAGTGGCGCATCGACGGGCTGCCGCAGGGCGTGGTGATGGGCAACTCCGACTTCCAGCGCAACTACGTGTCCGTCAACAAGTACTACTTCGCCTCGAACGCGGCCTCCGGGCCGACCGGACAGCTGGGGACCGTCGCCGATCCGGTCTACGTGCGCGAGAAGGTGGACCCGATGACGGAGATGGTCCGGGCGCTGCTGAAGGGGCCCACGCGCTGGCTCGATCCGGTGGTGGCGTCGAGCTTCCCGTCCGGCACGGACCTCAAGGAGGGCGTCACCTCGCTGTCGCCCGACGACCGCAACAGGGTGACGGTCCCGCTGAACCACAAGGCCGACCACGTCAGCCGGCTCCAGTGCGACAAGATGGCGACCCAGCTCCTGCTCACCTTCCGGGACCTGACGCCCACGGGCGTCGACGAGGTGGAGCTGCAGCGGTCGAACGGTACGCAGCTGTGCGTGGTCAACGAGGGCAGGGCCGAGGTCATCGCCTCGCACGGTACGGCCGAGCACCCCGGGTACGAGTACTTCATCGACGGCAAGCAGCGCCTCGTACGGCTGTCCAGCGCCAACGGCGGCAAGGAGCCCGAGCCGGTGCCCGGCCCGCTGGGGGACGGCGGCAGGAAGCTGCGGGCCGCCGCGGTGTCGCGGGACGAGGACAGCGCGGCCGGCGTGTCCGCCGACGGGAGTTCGCTGTACGTCGGCTCGCTGGTGTCGGGCGCTTCGCTCGGCGACGCGGTGCTGCACAGCCAGGGCAGGACGGCACAGGACCGGCTGACGACGCCCAGTTGGGACGGCCGGGGCGACCTGTGGGTGGCGGACCGGGATCCCGCGAACCCACGGTTGGTGCTGCTGGAGAAGGGCGCGGGCGAACCGCTGCAGGTCTCGACGCCGGGACTCGACGGGCGTGTCAAGGCGGTACGGGTGGCCGCCGACGGGGTGCGGATCGCGTTGATCGTCGAGAAGGACGGCAAGAGCTCCCTGCAGATCGGGCGCATCGACCGGGACACCACGGCCACCACGGCCACGAAGGCCACCACGGCCGGTGAGCGGCCCGGCGTCTCGGTTCTCGAACTGCACTCGGTCGCACCGCAGCTGGAGGAGGTCACGGCCATGTCATGGGCCGGGGACAGCCGGCTCGTGGTCGTCGGGCGGGAGTCCGAGGGCGTGCTGCAGATGCGGTACGTCCAGGTCGACGGCTCCACTCCGGTGGGGGCGGCGCCCTCCGCGCTGACGGGCGTGAAGGAGATCGCCGCGTCCGAGGACGAGAGGCTGCCGCTGGTGGCGCACTCGGAGGAGGACGGGATCGTGCGGCTGTCGTCCGGGGAGCAGTGGCAGAAGGTCGTCAAGGACGGCACGGCGCCGGTTTACCCGGGGTAGGCCGGTTCGCCGCCGTTCTCTGTCGTGTGCGTGTCGAGGTGGGGCCGTCCCGTGGTTTCGGGGCGGCCCTGTCCGCGTTCCGTGGGGCTACGGGGGTTCCGTGGGGTTTCGTGGGCTGATCCGTCAGCCGGCCCGGTCGAGGGTCGGCCTCGCGGGTGGCGGGTGACGTGTGTCCGGTGACGGGTGTCCGGTTGTCCACAGGTGGTTGTCCACAGGGGTGGCCGGTCGGCGGTGGTGTTGGCACAGTGGTGGACATGCGGGCGTGGTGGCAGGACCTCACCGACCTGGTGCTGCCGGCCGAGTGCGGAGGCTGCGGGAGACCTCGCACGGTGCTCTGCCCGGAGTGCCGTGCCGCCCTGAGCGGGGACGCACCGCGCCGGGTGCGCCCGGATCCGGCGCCCCCCGGGCTGCCGGTCGTGCACGCGGCGGCTCCCTACGGCGACGAAGTGCGCGCGGCACTCCTCGCGCACAAGGAACGGGGGGCACTGACACTGGCGACACCACTGGGAACGGCCCTGGCGGGGGCTGTGAGGGCGGCTTCGGGACTCCCGCTCCTCCCGGACCCGCACGAGCTTCCGGCGGCCTCGCAGGGGCCTCTGGACGAGAGGAACGGGTGGCTGGGGTCCGGGTGGCAGGGGTTTGCCGGCGGACCGGGGCCCGTGCTGCTGGTTCCGGTGCCCTCCTCGCGGCGGGCGGTGCGGGCGCGCGGTCACGACCCGGCGCGCCGGATCGCCCTCGCGGCCGCCGGGGAACTGCGGCGCGGGGGAGCGCCGGTCCGGGTGCTGGCCGTGCTGCGGCAGCGACGCGCCGTGGCCGACCAGTCGGGACTCAACTCCCGTCAGCGGCTGCACAATCTCGCGGGCGCGCTGGAGGTCGCCACGGGAGGCGATCGGCTGCTGGCGGGCGCGGGCCGGGTCGTGCTGGTGGACGACCTGATGACGACGGGAGCCTCCTTGGCGGAGGCGGCGCGCGCCGTACGGGTGGCGGTGGCGGGCGCCGATGCATACGGGGGAGATGCCGGGGAAGCAACGGGGGAACGGATGCGGAGACGAGTGGGGAAACGGATGACTGAGGCAACGAGAGAGGCCGAGGACCGTGCGCCGGCGGCCCGGGGAATGACGGACACGAGCCGAGGCGGCGCCATGATCTGTGCGGCCGTGGTCGCGGCATCGCCGGATGGTTTCGAAATCAACCGGAACTGACGGGGAACTTCCATCGTTGCTGGTAATGACCAGGTCAATTCACCTGAACGGAGGTACGCCGCAGTAGAGGGTGACGACATCCGTCCGGGCGAGATATGTTCGGTTGTGAGGGCGTTGGCGCTGGCCACACCTCGTAAATCCGAATGCCGTGCTGCGGGTTTCTGAATCACCCGCCCGCCATGGGGTGTAGATCTTGCCCATGGGGGAGGAGGAGGTGAAAGTCACCGAGTCCGAGGTTCCGGGGCTCACCGGGATCTGGTGCAAAAGGGAGATGCTCCGCCTGTGGAGCGGGGCTATCCGGGAACGGAGTTCTGCGTGGACATCGTCGTCAAGGGCCGCAAGACCGAGGTGCCCGAGCGGTTCCGCAAGCACGTGGCCGAGAAGCTGAAGCTGGAGAAGATCCAGAAGCTCGATGGCAAGGTGATCAGCCTCGACGTCGAGGTGTCCAAGGAGCCCAACCCCCGGCAGGCCGACCGTTGTGACCGAGTGGAGATCACGCTCCGCTCCCGCGGTCCGGTGATCCGGGCGGAGGCAGCGGCGAGCGACCCGTATGCAGCACTCGACCTGGCGGCGGACAAGCTCGAAGCCCGCCTGCGCAAGCAGCACGACAAGCGCTACACCCGCCGTGGCAACGGCAGGCTCTCGGCCGCCGAGGTCGCCGACCACGTCCCGGGTGCCGCGACACTGAACGGGAACGGGAGTGTTGTCCACGAGGACGAGCCCGACAGTGTGCCGACCAAGAAGATCGGCTCCCTCGAGGTCATGGGAGAAGGCCCCCTCGTCGTCCGGGAGAAGACCCACGTGGCCGCCCCGATGACACTCGACCAGGCGCTCTACGAGATGGAGCTTGTCGGGCACGACTTCTATCTGTTCGTCGACTCCGAGACCAAGGAGCCGAGTGTCGTCTATCGGCGGCACGCGTACGACTACGGCGTCATCCACCTCAGTACGGACCCGATGGTCACCCAGGCCGGATCGGACGCGCCGGGCGGTGCGCTCGGCGGCTAGACCCGCCCCGATGACGACTGAGCCGGTGCCCCTGGTGCGCGCGTGCGCCCCCAGGGGCACCGGTGTGCGACCACTTCGCGACCCGCTCTGTCACCCCGCTGTCGTCCGGGCGTGAAATCATGGCCGCACCGGCCCCAACCGGGGGGCTGTTGCCTTGGGTTGGCGATGGCACAGGAACACAGGCCACGGCCTTCAGGGGGAGGAACGATGGCGGACAGCTTCGGACCGATGCGTGTCGAGGATGCCGACGGCGGGGGCGCCGGCATGAGCCCGGACGCGGGCGCCTCACGCAAGGAGCCCATCCGCGTCCTCGTCGTGGACGACCACGCCCTCTTCCGCCGCGGTCTGGAGATCGTGCTCGCGGCCGAGGAGGACATCCAGGTCGTCGGCGAGGCGGGTGACGGGGCGGAGGCGGTCGACAAGGCTGCCGACCTGCTCCCGGACATCGTGCTGATGGACGTACGCATGCCGAAACGGGGCGGCATCGAGGCATGCACCTCCATCAAGGAGGTGGCCCCCAGCGCGAAGATCATCATGCTGACGATCAGCGACGAGGAGGCCGACCTCTACGACGCGATCAAGGCCGGCGCGACCGGATATCTCCTCAAGGAGATCTCCACGGACGAGGTGGCCACGGCCATTCGCGCGGTGGCGGACGGTCAGTCGCAGATCAGCCCTTCGATGGCGTCGAAACTGCTCACCGAGTTCAAGTCGATGATCCAGCGGACCGACGAACGCCGGCTGGTGCCCGCGCCGCGACTCACCGATCGCGAGCTGGAGGTCCTCAAGCTCGTCGCGACCGGAATGAACAACCGGGATATCGCCAAGCAGTTGTTCATCTCCGAGAACACGGTGAAGAACCACGTGCGCAACATCCTGGAGAAGCTTCAGCTGCACTCCAGGATGGAAGCGGTGGTGTACGCGATGCGGGAGAAGATCCTCGAGATCCGCTGAGGACTGTCGTCCGGATCGGGTGGCCGGTCCGGTGCGTCACCCGAGGGTGTGCGCCAGCTCCCTCGTCAGCGGGTCGCGCAGCTCGGGCGCGTCCACCCGCTCCACGCGCACGCTGGTGCAGTCCACCCAGCTCGCGGCCTCCACCAGGGCCTGGGCCACCGCGGGGACCGCCTTGGCGCCGTCCAGCGTGACCTGCTTGGCGACCAGGGTGTGCCCCTCCCGGGCGGGATCCACCCGGCCGACCAGTCGGCCGCCGGCGAGGACGGGCATCGCGAAATAGCCGTGGATCCGCTTCGGCTTGGGCGTGTACGCCTCCAGGCGGTGGGTGAAGCCGAAGATGCGCTCCGTCCGGGCCCGCTCCCAGACGAGCGAGTCGAACGGGGACAGCAGCGTCGTGCGGTGGCGGCCGCGCGGTGCTGTCTCCAGGGCCGCCGGATCGGCCCACGCCGGCTTGCCCCAGCCCTCCACGGCCACCGGGACCAGCCCCGAGTCCGCGATCACCGCGTCGACCTGCTCGCCCCTGAGACGGTGGTAGTCGGCGATGTCCGCGCGGGTGCCGACGCCCAGGGACTGGCCGGCGAGGCGGACCAGTCGGCGCAGGCACTCCGCGTCGTCCAGCTCGTCATGGAGCAGGGGGTCGGGGACGGCGCGCTCCGCGAGGTCGTACACCCGCTTCCAGCCGCGGCGCTCGGTGCACACCACCTCGCCGTACATCAGCGCGCGCTCCACGGCGACCTTGGTGCCCGACCAGTCCCACCATTCGCTGGTCTTCTTCGCGCCGCCCAAGTCCGTGGCCGTGAGCGGGCCTTCGGCGCGGAGCTGCTTGATGACCTGGTCGTAGGTGCCGTCCGGCAGGGCGTGGTTCCAGTGCGGGCGGGCGCGGTAGGCGCGGCGGCGGAAGGCGAAGTGGGGCCACTCCTCGATGGGGAGGATGCAGGCCGCGTGGGACCAGTACTCGAAGGCGTGAGGGGCGCCGCCGGCCCCCGGCGTCCAGTACGCCTCGTCCACCGTCCTGCGGCCCACCGCGCCCAGCCGGGCGTACGGGACGAGTTCGTGGGAGCGGGCGAGGACGGAGATCGTGTCGAGCTGGACCGCGCCCAGGTGCCGCAGGACCCCGCGGACGCCCGACCTGCGGTCCGGGGCGCCCAGGAAACCCTGGGCTCGCAGGACGATGCGGCGGGCCTCGTCGGCGGAGAGGTCGGTGGTGGGACGCGGGAGACTCGTCATGCCCGCACGATAGGCGGTGGCACTGACAGTGGGGGCCGGGCCCGTGGTCCGGGGCCGGGGAGCCCACCGCCGACGCGCCCGGGCGGCGGCAGGGACGGCGGACGGCGGGCGGGACGGCGGACGGCCCGGTGCCGCGCCGGCTGTCCCGGTTTCAGGGGTCCGGGTTCCAGAGGTCCGGGTCTCGGATGTCCGGGTCTCAGACGTCCGGCGGCCCGGAGGGGGGCGGGAGGTAGGGCGCGGTCGAGGGCAGGCCCAGGTCCGAGGGGAGCAGGGAGCCGATCCAGCAGTCCCGGCGGACGCCCTTGTTGTTGAGGGCGGAGCGGAGCGTGCCCTCCACGGTGAAGCCGGCCCGTCGGGCCACCGCGCGGGAGGCATGGTTGCCGACCTCGGCGCGCCATTCGACGCGGTCGACGGCGAGGCTGGTGAACGCCCAGCGCGAGGCCGCGACGGTGGCTTCGGTGAGATAGCCGTTGCCTCGGTGCTCCTTCGTGGCCCAGAAGCCGACCTCGCCGACACCCAGGGAGCGCATGGTGATGCCGAGCATGCCCACCAGTTCCCCGGAAGGCAGGAAGACGCCGAAGGTGGACATGGAGCCGTCCGCCCAGCCGTCGGGCACCAGCTGGTCCGTGAAACCCGCCGCGTGCTCGTGGAGATAGGGCGACGGGATCGTGGTCCAGCGCTGGATGTCGGGATCCTGGACGGCGTCGAACACGGCGTCGGTGTCGCGCGAGCCCACGGTGCGCAGGAGCAGGCGGTCGGTGGTGAGCGTGACGGGGTCCATCGGGCCGATTCTGCTCGGGCTGCCGTAAGGGCGCCATTCCTTTGCCGTGGGTGACGCTTCGGTTACTTTTCGCAGCGTGGACGCGGCACCTTACGCAACCCCTGTCCGTTGTTCCAGTGGCTGTCGTGGGCAGACCTCCCGGCGCGTGGGGTCCTCGCTTACGATGGCCGTTGCTCAAGTTGCTCTTGACACCGCCATTGAAACCGACCGTCCCAGGCCCGACCGGCAAGGAGACAAACCCCCGTGTCCGTCCTCTCGAAGATCATGCGTGCAGGCGAAGGCAAGATCCTGCGCAAACTGCACCGCATCGCGGACCAGGTCAACTCCATCGAAGAGGACTTCGTCGACCTCTCCGACGCCGAGCTGCGGGCCCTCACCGATGAGTACAAGCAGCGGTACGCCGACGGCGAAAGCCTCGACGACCTGCTGCCCGAGGCGTTCGCCACGGTCCGCGAGGCCGCCAAGCGCGTCCTCGGCCAGCGTCACTACGACGTGCAGATGATGGGTGGCGCCGCGCTCCACCTCGGCTACGTCGCGGAGATGAAGACCGGTGAGGGCAAGACCCTGGTCGGCACGCTGCCCGCGTATCTGAACGCCCTCTCCGGAGACGGCGTCCACCTCATCACGGTCAACGACTACCTGGCCGAGCGCGACTCCGAAATGATGGGCCGCGTCCACAAGTTCCTGGGCCTGGAAGTCGGCTGCATCCTGGCCAACATGACGCCGGCCCAGCGCCGCGAGCAGTACGCGTGCGACATCACCTACGGCACGAACAACGAGTTCGGCTTCGACTACCTGCGCGACAACATGGCGTGGGCCCAGGACGAACTCGTCCAGCGCGGTCACAACTTCGCGATCGTCGACGAGGTCGACTCCATCCTCGTCGACGAGGCCCGTACGCCGCTGATCATCTCCGGCCCGGCCGACCAGGCCACCAAGTGGTACGGCGACTTCGCCAAGCTGGTCACCCGCCTGAAGAGGGGCGAGGCAGGCAACCAGCTCAAGGGCATCGAGGAGACCGGCGACTACGAGGTCGACGAGAAGAAGCGCACCGTCGCCATCCACGAGCCCGGCGTGGCCAAGGTCGAGGACTGGCTGGGTATCGACAACCTGTACGAGTCGGTGAACACCCCGCTCGTCGGTTACCTGAACAACGGCATCAAGGCCAAGGAACTGTTCAAGAAGGACAAGGACTACGTCGTCATCGACGGCGAAGTCATGATCGTCGACGAGCACACCGGCCGTATCCTCGCCGGCCGCCGCTACAACGAGGGCATGCACCAGGCGATCGAGGCGAAGGAAGGGGTGGACATCAAGGACGAGAACCAGACCCTCGCCACGATCACCCTGCAGAACTTCTTCCGCCTCTACAAGCGCCACGACCAGAACGACAAGGAACTGCCGGGCCTCTCCGGCATGACCGGTACGGCGATGACCGAGGCCGCCGAGTTCCACCAGATCTACAAGCTCGGCGTCGTCCCGATCCCGACCAACCGGCCGATGGTCCGCAAGGACCAGTCCGACCTGATCTTCCGCACCGAGGTCGCGAAGTTCGAGGCGGTCGTCGACGACATCGTCGAGAAGCACGAGAAGGGCCAGCCGATCCTCGTCGGTACGACGTCGGTCGAGAAGTCCGAGTACCTCTCGCAGCAGCTCTCCAAGCGCGGTGTCCAGCACGAGGTGCTGAACGCCAAGCAGCACGACCGGGAGGCGCCGATCATCGCGCAGGCCGGCCGTAAGGGCGCCGTCACCGTCGCCACCAACATGGCCGGCCGTGGTACGGACATCAAGCTCGGCGGCAACCCCGACGACCTCGCGGAGGCGGAGCTGCGCCAGCGCGGCCTCGACCCCGAGGAGCACATCGAGGAGTGGGCGGCCGCGCTGCCCGCCGCCCTGGAGAAGGCCGTGCGGTCGGTCAAGGCGGAGTTCGAGGAGGTCAAGAGCCTCGGCGGGCTCTACGTCCTCGGCACCGAGCGTCACGAGTCGCGGCGCATCGACAACCAGCTGCGCGGTCGTTCCGGCCGGCAGGGAGACCCGGGCGAGTCCCGCTTCTACCTCTCCCTGGGCGACGACCTGATGCGTCTGTTCAAGGCGCAGATGGTCGAGCGCGTCATGTCGATGGCGAACGTGCCGGACGACGTGCCGATCGAGAACAAGATGGTCACGCGCGCGATCGCGTCCGCCCAGTCGCAGGTCGAGCAGCAGAACTTCGAGACACGCAAGAACGTCCTGAAGTACGACGAGGTGCTCAACCGCCAGCGCGAGGTCATCTACGGCGAGCGCCGCCGCGTCCTGGAGGGCGAGGACCTGCAGGAGCAGATCCAGCACTTCACGGACGACACGATCGACGCGTACATCGCGGCCGAGACCGCCGAGGGCTTCGCCGAGGAGTGGGACCTGGACCGCCTGTGGGGCGCCTTCCGGCAGCTCTACCCGGTGAAGGCGACCGTCGAGGAGCTGGAGGAGGCGGCCGGTGACCGCGCCGGTCTGACCGCCGAGTTCATCTCCGAGTCCATCAAGGACGACATCCGCGAGCAGTACGCGGCGCGCGAGGAGCAGCTCGGCTCCGAGATCATGCGCGAGCTGGAGCGCCGGGTCGTGCTCTCGGTGCTCGACCGCAAGTGGCGTGAGCACCTCTACGAGATGGACTACCTCCAGGAGGGCATCGGTCTGCGCGCCATGGCGCAGAAGGACCCGCTGGTCGAGTACCAGCGCGAGGGCTTCGACATGTTCGGCGCCATGATGGACGGCATCAAGGAGGAGTCCGTCGGCTACCTGTTCAACCTGGAGGTCCAGGTCGAGCAGCAGGTCGAGGAGGTCCCGGTCGAGGACGCCGCGCCGTCGCTGGAGAAGGAGGACGTCGTCCCCGTGGGCGCGCGTCCCGAGATCCGCGCCAAGGGGCTCGACGCTCCGCAGCGTCCCGACCGACTGCACTTCTCCGCGCCCACCGTGGACGGTGAGGGCGGCGTGGTCGAGGGTGACTTCACCAACGACGACGAGCCCGTGCGCTCCGAGGCGGACGGCCTCACGCGCGCGGAGCGCCGCAAGCAGCAGAAGAACATCGGTCGCCGCCGCAAGAAGTGACGGCTGTGACGGCAGGGCCCCGGAGGGCCGCGTGGTCCGGTGGGACCGTGTCGTGACGGACTGACGCGCTGATGGGCAGAAGGGCCGGACACCTCGGGTGTCCGGCCCTTCGCGTTGTTCAGCCGTCGTCGGCGGCGCGGGGCATGCGGGGTCCGCCCAGCTCCACCGCCGTGCACCGCCAGCGGAGGTCGGGGCCCTGTTCCAGGCGGAAGGCCATGGCGCGGATCTGGTCGCCTGCGCCGATGCGGGCGAAGGCCTCGATGGCGCCGGGACGGGGGACGTAGTAGCCGATGTCGCGGACGACCGGCAGGCTGCCGCGGGTGCGCAGCCGGCCGCGTTCGGCGAGCCAGGCGAGCTCGTCGTAGGCGCGGCCCGCGGTGTGGCGCAGCATGCAGTGGACGGGGCGCCGGCCGCTCAGCACGGCGAGCAGGCGGTCGGCGAAGAGGTCGGTGGGCCGGGGCTGCGCAGCGGGGCCCTGCCGGGTTCCGCCCGGGCCGGGGGCCGGGACCGGGGCCGTACGCGGGGGTGACGGCGGCGGGCTGCCCACGGGGGCCGTACGGGGGGCGCCGCCGCCCGGGGCGCGGGGCGGGGCGCCTCCCGGGCGACCGGTGTCCTGGCGGCCGGGAGGGCGGGTGCCCGGGCGGCGCTGCGTCCTGGTCATCACCTTGTTCATGCGTCGTCCCCGCTCGCTGCGGCCCGGTCGGTACCGGGCGGTAACTTTCGTGTCGGAGATCTTGTACGAGGCGGGGGCGGGGGCCCGCAAGGATGTCCGGCGCGCGTCGCGACGGCCGGGGGATTCACCTATCAGGGTGGCCGGCGGGTGCGGGAGCCTTGATGTGAAAGGGGCGTACCGGGTGAATCGCGGGCCGGGTGTGGACGCCGGGGGCGGCAGGGCCCGGGACCCGAAAGAGGACGCCCACACGTATCCTGAAGGCCCTCCCGGGAGGCGCGGGACAGCCCTCCCAGGAGCTCCCCGACCACCCAGGAGCTCCCGACTACGAAAGCGGCCAGCCATGCGCGTCTACGTCCCCCTGACCCTCTCCGGGCTCGCCGAGGCGCACAAGACGGGGGAACTGGGAACGGGACCGTTCGTGGCGTACGCCGTCACGCCCGCCCTGCGCGAGTGGTATCTCTCCGACGACATCGAGGAACTCGAGTACGCGGCGCTGAACCGGGCCGCGCTGGCCTCTCTCCGGCTGCTCGCGGGGGAGCGCGACACCGCGCGGCGCCGGGTGGTCGTCGCCGTCGACGTCCCCGACCGCGCCGCGGCAGCCGATCCCGACCGGGGGCTCGATCCGGTGGCGCTCGGCGAGGTGCGGGTGTCCGGGGCGGTGCCTCTGGCCAAGGCGGCCGCGGTGCACGTCGACGCCGACGACGCCGAGGAGGACGTGTCGGCCGCCGTGCGGGCGCTCGGGGCGGCCGACCACGGGGACGACGACGCGCAGTTCGTGGTGGACGGGGCGGAGGACCACGAGCTGTTGTGGTTCGCGACGCAGGAGATCCCCAACCTGGTGGGACTCGGGGACTGAGGCGCCCGCCGGCCCGTTGTCGGTGGAGCCGGGTACGTTCTTGGTATGGGGAAGCACGGAGCAGCAGCGCACATCGTGTGGGACTGGAACGGGACTCTGTTCCACGACAACGCCGCGATCATCGGGGCGACGAACGCGGCGTTCGCCGAACTGGGGCTGGAGCCGATCACGCTGGAGCGGTACCGGGCGTTGTACTGCGTCCCGGTGCCCAAGTTCTACGAGCGGCTGATGGGGAGGCTGCCGACGGACGCCGAGTGGGAGCTCATGGACGAGACCTTCCACCGGTACTACACGCGGCACCGCACGGCCTGTGAGCTGACCGAGGGGGCGGCGACGCTGCTCGCCGGGTGGCGGTCGGCGGGGCGCAGCCAGTCACTGCTGAGCATGTACGGCCACGACGATCTGGTCCCGCTGGTCAGAGGGTTCGGTATCGAGCCGCACTTCGTACGGGTGGACGGGCGGACAGGACCGTCCGGCGGCAGCAAGGCGGAGCACATGGTGCGGCACATCGGGGCGCTCGTGGGGGTGGATCCGCGGCGCACGGTCGTGATCGGGGACGCCGCCGACGACGCGGTCGCCGCGCTGCACGTGGGGGCGCGGGCCGTGCTCTACACCGGCGGATCGCACGGCCGCGCCAGCCTCGAAGTGGTGGGTGTGCCCGTGGTGGACAGCCTGGCCGAAGCGGTCGAGGAGGCCGAGCGACTGGCGGCCTGACCACGACGATGCCGCCGGGCGGGCCGGTACGCCGGGACCGCGCGCATCCCGTACGGCCCACGCGGCGGTCCTGCCGCTCACCACTGCTGCCGCAGCCGCTCACCGCTGCCGGTTCGCGGCCGTCAGGTCATCGCCGTCGCTCACCGCACTCAGGTCACCGGCGCCTTCGCGCGCAGGACCGTCAAGAACTCGCGCATCCAGCTGGAGTGGTCCGGCCAGGCGCGCGCCGAGACGAGGGTGCCGTCGACCACCGTCTCCGTGTCCTGGAAGGTCGCGCCGGCGGTCTGCATGTCCGGCTCCAGTGCCGGATACGCGGTGACGCGGCGCCCGCGCAGGGCGTCGACGGAGGCGGTGAGCAGCGGCCCGTGGCAGATCTGGGCCACCGGCTTGTCCGTCTCGAAGAAGGACCTGAGGATCTTGCGGAGTTCGGGGTCGCCCCGCAGATACTCGGGGGCGCGGCCGCCCGGGATCACCAGGGCGACGTACTGGCCGGGATCGACCTCGCTGAAGGCGAGATCGGCGGGCCAGGTGTAACCGGGCTTCTCGGTGTACGTGTCGAAGCCGGGTTCGAAGTCGTGGATCACGAAGCGGAGCTTCTTGCGGCTGGGGGCCGCGATGTGGACCTCGTAGCCCTCCTCGCGCAGGCGCTGATAGGGGTACAGGACCTCCAGTGACTCCGCCGCGTCACCGGTGACGATCAGGATCTTCGCTGCCATGTCGCTCCGCTCTGTGAGCCGTGGGTGCGTCTTCGTCAGCCGTCCTGGGCAACGTGCCTCCGCGGGCGGGGCCTGCCAAGGGGGCGCGCGGGTGTTTCCGGAACGGAGTGGCGGCTCGCCGGGGTACCGAGGGGGTGTGCCGGCCGCGGACCGCTCACCGTCCGCGCAGTTTCCGCGCCCCTCCAGGGGCCGCGCAAGCCGTCCCCCCGGCCGTACGGGGCCCGCGCCGAGGACCCCCGTGGCCCGCACTGCACGTTACCGCCCCTTTCGTCCCTGTGCAGACTGTCAAAGTTCGACCCCCGGTTTTGTACACATACGGCTCATGACGAGTCCGGGGTGAGGAGCGATAGCCTGGTGGCGTGATCAGCGCGATATCTCGCGGGGGCGTCGTCGCCCCTGCCCCGCGCCCGGAGACCACGGACGACATCCGTGACCGGGCGTCAGTCGCTGACCTTCGCGGGCGGGACGGAGCGGCAGGCGCACTCCGTATGCCGACGACACCCCGTGGACGGACGTCGCCGAGAGCAGCGTCACAGTCTCCGGAGATGCCGAACATGGCCGATATCCCCCCGCCCATCTCTCCATGCGGCATAGCGTCGGACCAGACCGGACACCCCGCGTCACGGCGTCACGTCGGAGAAGCGACCGTATTTCCTTCTACGTCACGCAACGGCGCGCGACAGGAGCCAGAGGACCATGCAGACCAAGCTGGACGAAGCAAAGGCCGAGCTGCTCGAACGGGCTGCCCGGGTAGCTGAGAACAGTCCGGTCGGGGGGCACCTACCGACCGTGAAGACGGGCGGGGGCACCCCGGACCGGGAGACCGTGCTCGCGTTCCTCCAGCGCTACTACCTGCACACCGCCCCGGAGGACCTGACCGACCGCGACCCGGTCGACGTCTTCGGAGCCGCCTTCTCGCACTACAGACTGGCCGAGAACCGCCCCCAGGGCACGGCCAGCGTCCGCGTGCACACGCCCACCGTCGAGGAGAACGGCTGGACCTGCAGCCACTCCGTCGTCGAGGTCGTGACCGACGACATGCCCTTCCTCGTCGACTCGGTCACCAACGAGCTGTCCCGGCAGGGGCGCGGCATCCACCTCGTCATCCACCCGCAGGTCGTCGTACGGCGTGACGTGACCGGCGAGCTCATCGAGGTGCTGCCCGGCCGGCCCGTCGCCGACGAGCTGTCGCACGACGCGCACATCGAGTCCTGGATCCACGTCGAGATCGACCGCGAGACCGACCGGGCCGACCTGAAGCAGATCACCGCCGATCTGCTGCGGGTCCTGTCCGACGTCCGCGAGGCCGTCGAGGACTGGGAGAAGATGCGCGACGCCTCGCTGCGCATCGCCGAGGAACTGCCGGCCGAGCCCACCGCGGGCGACCTGCGCGACCGGGAGGTCGAAGAGGCCCGTGAGCTGCTGCGCTGGCTCTCGGACGACCACTTCACCTTCCTCGGGTACCGGGAATACGAGCTGCGTGACGACGATGTGCTGGCGGCGGTGCCCGGGACCGGGCTCGGCATCCTGCGCTCCGACCCGCAGCACGGCGGCGACGACAGCCACCCCGTCAGCCCCTCCTTCGAGCGGCTGCCCGCCGACGCCCGCGCCAAGGCCCGTGAGCACAAGCTCCTGGTGCTCACCAAGGCGAACAGCCGCGCCACCGTGCACCGGCCGTCCTACCTCGACTACATCGGTGTGAAGAAGTTCGACGCCGACGGCAACGTCGTCGGCGAGCGGCGCTTCCTCGGCCTGTTCTCCTCGGCCGCCTACACCGAGTCCGTACGGCGCGTTCCCGTCGTCCGCCGCAAGGTCGAGGAGGTCCTCAGGGGCGCGGGCTTCTCGCCCAACAGCCACGACGGCCGCGACCTGCTGCAGATCCTGGAGACGTACCCCCGCGACGAGCTCTTCCAGACACCCCCGGACGAACTGCGCGCCATCGTCACCTCCGTGCTGTACCTCCAGGAGCGGCGGCGGCTGCGGCTCTACCTGCGCCAGGACGAGTACGGGCGCTACTACTCGGCGCTCGTCTACCTCCCGCGCGACCGCTACACCACCGGCGTACGCCTTCGGATTATCGACATCCTGAAGGAGGAACTCGGCGGCAGCAGCGTCGACTTCACGGCCTGGAACACCGAGTCGATCCTCTCCCGGCTGCACTTCGTGGTCCGGGTCCCGCAGGGCACCGAGCTGGCGCAGCTCAGCGACGCCGACAAGGACAGGCTCGAGGTGCGGCTCGTCGAGGCCGCCCGTTCCTGGGCCGACGGTTTCGCCGAGGCGCTGAACGCCGAGTGCGGTGAGGAGCGCGCGGCCGAACTGCTGCGCCGCTACGGCGCCGCCTTCCCCGAGGGCTACAAGGCCGACCACACCCCGCGGGCCGCCGTCGCCGACCTGGTCCACCTGGAGAAGCTCACCGACGACGACACCAAGGACTTCGCGCTCAGCCTGTACGAGCCGGTGGGCGCCGGCCCCGGTGAGCGCCGCTTCAAGATCTACCGCACCGGCGAGCAGGTCTCCCTCTCCGCGGTCCTGCCGGCCCTCAACCGCCTCGGCGTCGAGGTCACCGACGAGCGCCCCTACGAGCTGCGCTGCTCGGACCGTACGACGGCGTGGATCTACGACTTCGGGCTGCGTCTGCCCAAGTTCCTGAACGGCAACGGCGACTACCTCGGCGACGACGGCCGCGAGCGCTTCCAGGAGGCCTTCGCCGCCACCTGGATCGGCGAGGCCGAGAACGACGGCTTCAACGCCCTCGTGCTGAGCGCCGGGCTGACCTGGCGGCAGGCGATGGTGCTGCGCGCGTACGCCAAGTACCTGCGCCAGGCCGGTTCGACCTTCAGCCAGGACTACATGGAGGACACCCTCCGCAACAACGTCCACACCACCCGGCTGCTCGTCTCGCTCTTCGAGGCGCGGATGGCGCCGGAGCGCCAGCACGCCGGTGTCGAGCTGACGGACGCCCTGATGGAGGAGCTGGACGCCGCCCTGGACCAGGTCGCCTCGCTCGACGAGGACCGGATCCTGCGTTCCTTCCTCACGGTCATCAAGGCGACGCTGCGCACCAACTTCTTCCAGAAGGCGCTGGGCGGCAGGCCGCACGAGTACGTCTCCATGAAGTTCGACCCGCAGGCCATCCCGGACCTGCCGGCGCCGCGCCCCGCGTACGAGATCTGGGTGTACTCGCCGAAGGTCGAGGGTGTGCACCTGCGGTTCGGCAAGGTCGCGCGCGGAGGCCTGCGCTGGTCCGACCGGCGTGAGGACTTCCGGACGGAGATCCTCGGGCTCGTCAAGGCGCAGATGGTGAAGAACACCGTCATCGTGCCCGTCGGAGCCAAGGGCGGCTTCGTCGCCAAGCAGCTGCCCGACCCGTCCGTGGACCGCGACGCCTGGCTCGCGGAGGGCATCCGCAGCTACCGGACCTTCATCTCCGCGCTGCTCGACATCACCGACAACATGGTCTCCGGTGAGATCGTGCCCCCGGCGGACGTGGTCCGGCACGACGGGGACGACACCTATCTGGTGGTCGCCGCCGACAAGGGCACCGCCACCTTCTCGGACATCGCCAACGAGGTCGCCCAGAGTTACGACTTCTGGCTCGGGGACGCCTTCGCCTCCGGCGGTTCGGCCGGTTACGACCACAAGAAGATGGGCATCACCGCGCGCGGTGCCTGGGAGTCCGTCGAACGGCACTTCCGGGAGCTGGGCGTGAACACCCAGACCGAGGACTTCACCGTCGTCGGCGTCGGTGACATGTCCGGTGACGTGTTCGGCAACGGCATGCTGCTCAGCGAGCACATCAGGCTGGTCGCGGCCTTCGACCACCGGCACATCTTCCTCGACCCGACCCCGGTCGCGGAGAGCTCGTACGCCGAGCGCCGCCGCCTCTTCGAGCTGCCCCGCTCCTCGTGGGCCGACTACAACACCGAGCTGATCTCCGGCGGCGGCGGCGTCTTCCCGCGGACCGCCAAGGCGATCCCGGTCAACGCCCATGTCCGTGAGGCCCTCGGCATCGAGTCCGGGGTCTTGAAGATGACCCCGGCCGACCTGATGAAGGCGATCCTCCAGGCGCCGGTCGACCTGCTGTGGAACGGCGGTATCGGCACCTACGTCAAGGCGTCCACCGAGTCGCACGCGGACGTCGGCGACAAGGCCAACGACGCGATCCGGGTCGACGGCGCGGACCTGCGCGTCAAGGTCGTCGGCGAGGGCGGCAACCTGGGCCTGACGCAGCTCGGCCGGATCGAGTTCGCGCAGCACGGCGGCAGGATGAACACGGACGCCATCGACAACAGCGCGGGCGTGGACACCTCCGACCACGAGGTGAACATCAAGATCCTGCTCAACGCCGTGGTGGCCAACGGGGATCTGACCGTCAAGCAGCGCAACAAGCTGCTCGCCCAGATGACCGACGAGGTCGGACACCTGGTGCTGCGCAACAACTACGCGCAGAACGTGGCGATCTCCAACGCGCTCGCCCAGTCCGGGAGCATGCTCCACGCCCAGCAGCGCTTCCTGCGCCACCTGGTCAGGGAGGGCCACCTCGACCGTGCCCTGGAGTTCCTGCCCACTGACCGGCAGATCCGCGAGCGGCTCAACACCGGGCAGGGCCTGACCGGTCCGGAGACGGCCGTCCTCCTCGCGTACACGAAGATCACGGTCTCCGACGAGCTGCTCGCCACCTCGCTGCCCGACGACCCGTATCTGCGGAACCTGCTCTTCGAGTACTTCCCGACGGCGCTGCGGGAGAAGTTCCGCGAGCAGATCGAGGGACACGCGCTGAGCCGCGAGATCGTGACGACCCTGCTGGTCAACGACACGGTCAACACGGGCGGTACGAGCTTCCTGCACCGTCTGCGGGAGGAGACGGGCGCCTCCCTCGACGAGATCGTCCGGGCGCAGACCGCGGCCCGCACGATCTTCGGGTCGAGCGCGGTGTGGGACGCGGTGGAGGCGCTCGACAATGTCGTCGCCGCCGATGTCCAGACGCGGATCCGACTGCACTCCCGCCGGCTCGTCGAGCGCGGTACGCGCTGGCTGCTCAACAACCGGCCGCAGCCGCTCCAGCTCGCCGAGAACATCTCGTTCTTCCGCGACGGGGTCGCGCAGGTCTGGGGCGAGCTGCCCAAGCTGCTGCGCGGCGCGGACCTGGAGTGGTACCAGCAGATCTTCGACGAGCTGTCCGGCGCGGGTGTGCCGGAGGAGCTCGCCACCCGGGTGGCCGGGTTCTCCTCGGCCTTCCCGACGCTGGACATCGTCGCGGTGGCCGACCGCATGGGCAGGAACCCGATGGACGTCGCCGAGGTCTACTACGACCTCGCCGACCGCCTGAGCATCACCCAGCTCATGGACCGCATCATCGAGCTCCCGCGTGCCGACCGCTGGCAGTCCATGGCCCGCGCCTCGATCCGCGAGGACCTGTACGCGGCCCACGCCTCGCTGACCGCCGACGTCCTCGCCGTCGGTAACGGCACCTCCACGCCCGAGCAGCGCTTCAAGGCCTGGGAGGAGAAGAACGCGGCGATCCTGGGCCGCGCCCGCACCACTCTGGAGGAGATCCAGGGCTCCGACTCGTTCGACCTCGCCAACCTGTCGGTGGCGATGCGCACGATGCGGACCCTGCTGCGGACGCACTCGTAGTCCGTAGGTTCCCGACACTCCTGGGGGCGCCCCCGGCCGACAAGGCCGGGGGCGCCCCCATCTTTCTTGCCGATCTCTCAAGGACCTCACGGAAAAACCGGACTGGGATTTTACCTATTGCTGATAAAAGGGACAATTATGACCGTGAATCTCTTGGAGGGGTGGGCCCGTAGCGGGCGCCAAACCCCCTCGCCCGCCCAGCCCTCGCCCGGCCGGCTCTCGCCCGCCGGCCCTCCCGGACCCCTCGCGTGGACCCGTCGCGTCGCTCTCGAAGTGGTCAAGTTCGCGGCCGTCGGCGGCAGCGGTGTCGCGGTCAACTTCCTGGTCTTCAATCTCCTTCTGCACGGCCTGAAGTGGGCCCCGATGGCGGCCACGGTCGTCGCCAGCTGTGTCGCCATGGGCACCAACTACCTCGGCTTCCGTTTCTTCGCCTACCGTGACCGGGCCTCGCGCACCCGGCGGCAGATCTTCCTCTTCTTCGCCTTCAGCGGCATCGGCGTCGTCATGGAGAGCGCGCTGTTCTACGTCGCCTGCCACGGGCTGGGCATGAGCGGTCCGCTCGGCTCCAACCTGGCCAAGGCGCTGTCGATCGTGCTGGCCTCGGCCTTCCGCTTCCTGGTGTACCGGACGTGGGTGTTCGAGCGGACCACGCGCGACCACCAAGAGCTTGCCCAGGACCCGCGGCTGCCCGGGTGACACGCCAATGGAGCAGCCATCTGTGTAGTTTCATAGGAAATGTCTACCCTTGACAGGGTGAAACTGGATCAGCGCTGCGCGCCCGACGCATCCGGGACCGGGCCCCCCGGAACCGGAGCCGTACCCGCCGTGTCCGTGGTCGTGATCGTCTACAACGACGAGAACAGGCTGCCCACGGCCGTGCGCTCCGTCCTCGACCAGACGCTGCGGAGCGTCGAGGTCGTCATCGTGGACGACCGGAGCACCGATGGCTCGTACCCGGCGGCGCAGCGGCTCGCCGCCGCGCACCCGGACCGGGTCCGCGTTTTCCGGCTGCCCGAGAACAGCGGCGGCTGCGGAGCCCCGCGCAACCACGGCATCCAGCAGGCCCGCGGCGACTACGTCCTCTTCCTCGACAGTGACGACGTCCTGGAGCGCAACGCCTGCCGCAACATGCTGGAGGCCGCCGAGAACACCGGCGCCGACCTCGTCTCCGGGCTGTGCGTACGGGTGCACGTCGACTCGCGCACGCGCAAGGAGGTCAAGTGGTATCCCTGGCTGTACGAGCGCACCCGCACCCTGGAGTCCGTCTCCGAACTGCCCGACCTGCTGGTCTTCGACACCCTGTCGACCAACAAGTGCTACCGCAGACGGTTCCTGCTCGACGAGGGCCTGGAGTTCCCGGTCGGCATCCACTACGAGGACCTGCTCTTCTCCGCCCAGGCGTACGTGGCCGCGCGCCGGATCACCCTCATCCCCAACCGGGTCTACGACTGGCGGATCGTGGACCGGCCGGCGATGACGGCGGCGAGGTCCATCAGCAACCGGCGTGACGAGATCGCCAACTTCGACCACCGCATGGAGATCCACCGCCGCGTGGACCGGCTGCTCGCGCAACACGGCCTGCTGGAACTGAAGTTCGCCAAGGACGTCAAGTGGCTCAAGCACGATCTGGTCCTGCACCTGCGTGAGCTGCCGTTCCGGGACGCGGCCTACCGGCGGGAGTTCGCCGCGATCGCCCGCGCGTACCTGGAGTCGATCGACCGGGCCGCCTTCGACGAGACCGAGCCCATCCAGGCGATCTGCGCCTACCTCCTCCACGAGAGCGACTGGGACAACCTGCTGCCCGCCGTGGACACGCTCACCAACCGCGACAAGATCTCCTCGCCGCTCGTCGAGCGGGCCGGACGCGTCTACTGGTGCGCCCAGCACATCGAGGACGACGCCTTCGGCCGGCGCGTCCTGGACGTCACCGACCTGGGCTACCACACCAAGCCCGTGGAGAAGATGTTCCTGCGCAACGTGCTGACCCGGTACGAGGAGCACGCCGGCACCGTGCGGCTGGCCGGCCGTGTCACCAACCCGCTCGGTGTGATCCCGCCCGGCGCCCGGCTCTCCGCCGAGCTGGAGTTCTACGCCCGCCGCAAGGGTGTGCGCCTGCGGACCTTCCGTTTCCCCGTGGCCGCGGTGCGGCACGAGGGCGAGGCCATCGCCTGGGAGGCCTCGGCCGGTCTCGCCAAGGGGCTGCGGCCCATCGGCGTCGTGGACACCGTGTGGGACGTACGCCTCCATCTCGACGTGGACGGCGCCCGGACCACGACCCGGCTCACCGCCGCCGGAGCCGGACCGCCGGCCGGCGGACTGCCGGTCCGGCCCCGCCTCACCCGGCTGGTCGCCGACCGCATGGAGCCGGAGGTCTCCGCGCGCGGCCACCTCTCCTTCCGGCTCGTCCCGGGAAAGAAAGCCGAGGAGCTGGTCCGGCGGGGGATGCGCGGAAAGGTCGCACGGCGCGCCAGGTCCGGCTACCGCAAGGCCAGGGCACGGCGCAGGGATCTCGCCTCGGGACGCTCCAAACTCCGCCTCTACCACGCGGTGTTCAGCCGTCTCCCGCACCGGAAGGGCCTCGTCGTCTTCGAGAGCCATCTGGGGAGGCAGTACAGCGACAGCCCCAAGGCCATCTACGAGGAGATGCGCCGGCAAGGGCTGGAGTTCGAGGCCGTGTGGGCGTACGCGGGCAGCCCCGAAGGCTTCCCGGCCGACGCCGCACTGGTGCGCCGCTGGTCGCTTCCGTACCTCAGGGCACTCGCCCAGGCCGAGTTCTGGGTCGACAACCAGAGCTACCCGCTGAAGCTCACCAAACGGCCGGGGACCACGTATCTGCAGACCTGGCACGGTTCCGCGCTCAAGCGCATGGGCTTCGACGAGCCGGGGTGGAAGGTCAGGTCCCGCGCCTCACAGGCCGCACAGCAGCGCACCCTCGACCGCTTCGACCGGTTCCTGATCCGTTCCGAACACGACGTACGCACCCTCGCGCGGGCGTTCAGGCTCCAGGAGCGGACCCTGTTGCGGGTGGGATATCCGCGCAACGACGCGCTGGTACGCGTCAGGAAGCGCGCGGAGGAGTCCGGAGGCCGGCGGGAACCGGTTCTCCTGGCGGCCGAGCTGGGCATTCCGTCCGACAAGGAGGCGCTGCTGTACGCGCCCACCTTCCGCCGGCGCGGGGGCAAGCGGAAGCGGTTCGAGCTGCCCTTCGACGTGGAGCGCTTCGCCGACGCCTTCGGCGACCGGTACGTCCTGCTCGTCCGCTCGCACTACCTCAACCACGTCGTGCTCCCGCCGTCCGTGCGCGGCCGTGTCATCGACGTCACGGACCGTCATGACGTGACCCCGCTGCTGGCCCTCGCCGACGGCCTGATCACCGACTACTCGTCCGTGATGTTCGACTACTCCCTCCTCGACCGCCCGATGTTCTTCTTCGCGTACGACTACGAGGAGTACGTGCACGAGGACCGCGGTACCTACTTCGACCTGCTCGAACGGGCCCCCGGGCCGGTCGTCCGCACCGAGGACGAGCTCTACGCCGTCCTCGGGTCGCTGGAGGACCAGAGGGTGAAGTACGCGGCCCCGCGCGAGCGGTTCGTCGCCGACTTCAGCGAGTTCGACCGGGGGAACGCCGCGGAGAGCGTCGTCGACCAGTTCTTCGCCCACTGGAGGCGCACATGACCGCGGACCCCCGACGGGACGTCTTCTTCGTCTCCAACAGTGTCGACGAGCTGGGCGGGGTGACCAGTTGGTCGCACCAGATGGCCCGCCTGTTCACCGAGCGCGGCCACCGTGTGAAGGTCATCGGCATCACCGACCCCGAGGTTCCCCAGGAGCTCGGCGAACTCCCGTACCCCACCTTCACGTTGTACGACGTCCACCCGCCGCGGGTCGGCCCCGCGCGCGGCATCAGGGGACGGTTCGACGTGGCCGGGCGCAGGCTGCGTGCCGAACGGGCGGCGGGGATGCGCGAGCAGGCCGCCAAGCTGAGCGTACTGTTCCGGGCCGCGCGCCCCGGGGCGGTGGTGATCGTCACACAGGTGTGGGCGATGGAGTGGGTGAAACTGGCCGACACCGACGGCCGGACCGTCATCGGCATGAGCCACGAGTCCTTCGCGTACTCGCGGGTCACCTCGCGCTTCGGGCGGGTGCGGCGGCACTACCGGGACGTGGACCGGATGCTGACGCTCACCCGTGAGGACGCCGACCTGTGGATCCGGCAGGGCCTCGACAACGCGTCCTTCATGCCGAACCCGATCCCGTTCATGCCCGAGGTGCCCTCACCCCGCACCGCGAAGGTGGTCGTCAGCGTCGGCCGGCTGACCGACCAGAAGGGCATCGACATGCTCCTCGACACCTGGGCCGAGGTCGCGCCGCGCCACCCCGACTGGCGCCTGCGCATCTACGGATCGGGGGAGGACGAGGAGATCCTCAGGAAGCAGTGCACGGCCCTGGGCCTCGACGGCTCGGTGGAGTGGATGGGCGCGACCACGGACGTGCCGGGCGCGCTGCGGGGCGGCTCCGTCTTCGTACTGTCCTCGCGCGGCGAGGGCTTCCCGCTCGCCGTCATGGAGGCCATGGCGGCGGCCCTCCCGTGCGCCGCCTTCGACTGCGCGCCCGGCGTCCACGAGATCATCCGCGACGGCGAGGACGGTCTCCTCGCCACCCGCGGGAACACCGGGGAACTCGCCCGCCGCCTCGACACGCTGATGTCCGACAAGCGGCTGCGCGACCGCCTGGGCGAGGCGGCCCGCGTCAACATCCAGCGCTACTCGACGGACGAGATCGTGCGCAGGTGGGAGGAACTGTTCGTGTTCCTGGAGCGCTGAGGACCGGGCCTTGCGGGCCCGGTCCTCAGCGCCGTGTCCCGCTACTTCCCCGTGAACTTCTCGTACTCCTTGAGGACCTCTTCGGTCGGCCCGTCCATCCGCAGCTCGCCGCGTTCCAACCAGAGAACACGGTCGCAGGTGTCGCGGATCGAGTTGTTGTTGTGACTGACCAGGAAGACGGAGCCCGCGCTCTTGCGCAGCTCGCGGATCCGCTGCTCGGAGCGCTTCTGGAAGGAGCGGTCGCCGGTGGCCAGGGCCTCGTCGATCATCAGCACGTCGTGGTCCTTGGCCGCCGCGATCGAGAAGCGCAGCCGCGCCGCCATGCCGGAGGAGTACGTCCGCATCGGCAGCGTGATGAAGTCGCCCTTCTCGTTGATGCCCGAGAAGTCGACGATCTCCTGGTAGCGCTCCTTGACCTGCTCGCGGGACATGCCCATCGCGAGCCCGCCGAGGTAGACGTTCCGCTCGCCCGTCAGGTCGCTCATCAGCGCCGCGTTCACGCCGAGCAGGGAGGGCTGGCCGTCGGTGTAGATCCTGCCGTTCTCCACCGGCAGGAGGCCGGCGACCGCCTTCAGCAGGGTCGACTTGCCCGAGCCGTTGGTGCCGATCAGGCCGATGGCCTCACCGCGGTAGGCGGTGAAGGAGACGTTCTTGACGGCGTGCACCTTGCGCACGCCCGAGGCCTGCTCGGTCCGCTTGCGGCGCACGATGCGGTTGAGCGCCGCGGTGGCGGAGCCGCGTCCGGCGCCGGTGCCGTTGACCCGGTAGACGATGTCGACCCCGTCGGCGACGACGGTGGGGATGAGAGCGTCCGCGGGGCCGGCGTCGCGCGGGAGGCCGGATTCCTTGGTCAGGGTGTCAGCCACGTCCGTACGTCTCCTCGGCCTTCCAGAAGTAGATGAAGCCGCCGACCCCGGCGACCACGGCCCAGCCGATCGCCACCGCCCACACGTGCGGCGGCAGTTGGTGGGCCTTGAAGCTGTCGATCAGGGCGTAGCGCATCAGGTCGATGTAGACGGCGGCCGGGTTGCTCTCCAGCGCGACCATCACCCAGCGGGGCAGATCGTCCTTGCCGAGCACCTTGTCGAGGCTCCACATGACGCCGGAGACGTACATCCAGGTACGCAGGATGAACGGCATGAGCTGCGCGATGTCCGGGGTCTTGGCGCCCATCCGTGCCATCACCATCGCGACGCCCGCGTTGAAGGTGAACTGCAGCACCAGGACGGGGACGGCGAGCAGCCACGACATGCTCACCGGAACGCCGAAGCAGATCAGGATGACGATCAGCGCGACCATCGAGAACAGCAGCTGCTGGAGCTGCTGGAGCGCGAAGGAGACCGGCAGCGCGGCCCGCGGGAAGTGCAGGGCGCGCACCAGGCCGAGGTTCCCGGAGATGGCCCGGGTCCCCGCCATGATCGAGCTCTGGGTGAAGGTCCAGATGAAGACGCCGGTGACCAGGAACGGGATGTAGTCCGGCACACCCTTCTTGGAGCCGAGCAGCACACCGAAGATGAAGTAGTAGACCGCCGCGTTCAGGAGCGGGTTCATCACCTGCCAGACCTGGCCGAGCTTCGCCTGGCTGTACTGGGCGGTGAGCTTGGCGGTGGCGAAGGCGGTGATGAAGTGGCGCCGCGCCCACAGCTGATGGACGTACTCGCGCAGGGTCGGACGCGCGCCGCTGACGCTGAGGCCGTACCGGGCGGCGAGTGCCGCGGGATCGTCGGCCGGGGGGACCGACGTCGGGGGCGGTGTGTGGAGGACCTGGCTCACATCCGCTGCTTTCGCTCAGGGGGTGGGATGCGCGGTCCCGTCCTTGACGTTTTTCCCACTGTGTCTTTGCAAGTGGCTTACGTCGGAACGGGACCGTATCGTCGCAACGGGAGCGTAGAGCTTCGGAGCGTCGGAACGCAACCGTTTCGTCGCTACGGCCTATGCTGGTCGGCATGACGACGAACCCCGACACCACGAGTGCCGCCGCGGGTGCGGAGAGTGCTGCCGGGAAGGCCCCGCGTCGTAGGGCTCCCGCCGGTGCGGCCGTGCTGCGGGAGGACGTGACCGAGGCGATCCGGGCCGCCGTCTTCGAGGAACTCGCGGCCGTCGGTTTCGCCCGGATGTCCATCGAGGGCATCGCGCGGCGCGCGGGCGTCGGCAAGACCGCGGTGTACCGGCGCTGGCGTTCGAAACTGCACCTGGTCCTCGACCTGCTCTCGGCCATAGCGGTACAGGGGCTGCCCGCCCCCGACACGGGTTCCCTGGAGGGTGACCTGCGGCTGCTGTACGAGGTCACCTCGCGGGCGCTGCGGCACCCCGTCGCCGGCCAGATCATCCCGGACCTCCAGGCCGAGGCGGCGCGCAACCCCGACATCGCGCAGGCCTTGCAGGAGGCGCTGCGGGAGGGGCAGCAGGGAGTGGCGAGCGGGATCGTGGCGGCGGCGGCCGCGCGGGGCGAGCTGGACGAGGGGATCGACCTGGAACTCGCGCTCGACCTCATGTCGGGTCCGCTGTACTGGCGCTCGGTCGTGGTCCGCGGCCCCAAGCTGCCGAAGGGGTACCTGGCGAGCCTGGCCCGGTCGACGGCGGCGGCGCTGCGGGCGTTGTAGCGGGGCCGGGCCGCGGCGCGGTACGGAGCGGTGCGGCCCCGGTGGCGCCGCCGCCGAGGTGCGGGGTCCCCGGAGCGGGGTCACCTCGTGAGCCGCCGGGCGAGCCCGCCCAGTTCCGCCGCCCGCAGCACCCGCCCGCCGAACCCCGGCAGCGGCACGTGCAGCGGCTCGATCCACCGTCCGGGGATGGCGTCCGCCCCGTACACGGCCCCCGCGAGACCGCCCGTGACCGCGGCGACGGTGTCCGTGTCACCGCCGAGGTCGACGGCGGCGCGTACGGCACCCTCGTAGGAGTCCGTGTTCCGCAGCGCCCAGACGGCGGAGCCGAGACAGGGCCACACCGCACCGTTGAACTCCGTCGCCAGGTCGGGGTGCCAGTCGTCGGCGAGAACGGTGGCGTAGCGGGCCCGGTGGTCCGGGTGTACGGCCCGCAGGGTCGGGGGTACGGCGGTGAACGGATCGCCGCCGTCCAGCGCGACCCGGACCAACTCGTGGAAGATCGCGGTGCCTTCCCAGGCCGCGCGGTCGCCGTGGGTGAGGGCGGCGATGCGGCGCGCCGCCTCCATCGTGGCGTCCCGCCCCTGCCGCGCGAAGTACACGGCGGAGGTGGCCGCCCGCATCAACGCCCCGTTGCCCGCCGCCCGTTGGCTGACCTGGAAGTGCAGGGCGGCGGCGAGATCCCAGGGGTCCCCGCTGCCCAGCACGGCCTCGGTCTGCAGTCCGATGTCCTTGGGCTCCGCGGCCGCCCACCGCTGGAACCTGCCGAAGACGTCGGGGAGTTCGAGACCGCCCCGGTCCAGCAGCGACTCCCCGACCAGCACGGCCATCTGGGTGTCGTCGGTCGCCTCGCCCGGCTCCCACCTTCCGCCGCCGCACATCTCCCCGCCGTGCCCCGGCCGCGGGAAGCGTGCCGAGAACGCGCCCTCGGGGCCGAACTCGAAGGGTGCGCCCAGCGCGTCGCCCACGGCGGAGCCGAGGACGCTGCCGAGCACTCGGAGTTCACGGGGTTCGGTCATCGGGGCAGCGTACGGGCTGTCGTGGGGGGTGGGTCAGTGTGGTGCGGGGTGGTCGGGTGCGCAGCCGCGGAGGGTGTGGGCGATGACGTCGTCCAGGTTGGCGTCGAGGGTGCCCGGGGGCAGGGTGCTGCTGACGGCGAGGCTGGCGAAGCCGTGGAGGGTGCTGAACATGGGGATGGCGATGGCGTCGATGGGGGCGTCGCGGACCTCGCCGGTGCGGCGGCCTTCGGCGATGAGGTCGGTGGCGAGTACGGACATGCCCTGGGAGGCCTGGACGAGGGCTTCGGACGCCGTGGGGTCGTGCTTGATGGAGAACATGAGGTCGAGGAGTTCGGCGTTGGCGGTGGCGAAGCCGACGTAGCTGCGGGCCAGGGCGCCGAGCCGGTCGGCGAAGGAGTCGCCGGCGGTCTCCTGTGAGGTGGCCAGGGTGGCGCTCAGGCGTTCGAAGCCGGTCAGGGCCAGCGCGTCCAGGAGGGCCTGTTTGTCCTTGAAGTGGCGGCTCGGTGCCGCGTGGCTGACGCCCAGGTCGCGGGCGAGTTCGCGCAGGGAGAGCGCGGCCGGCCCCTTCTCCCTGAGGGTGTCCTCGGCGCGGGCCAGCAGTGCGGCGCGCAGGTCTCCGTGGTGGTAGGGGCGGGGGCGGGTCTGCATGGGCGGCAGTCTATCCGGTATGTGACCGGCGGCTACATTGTTGGCGTCGCCATCATTGTTGTCGTTGACATCATTGTTGGCGACGCCTACATTGAGGTCATGGCTACCAAGGGCTCGGCTGTCGAGCAGAGCAAGAAGAAGTGGAGCGCGGGCGACATCGGTGACCAGGCGGGCCGCACCGCCGTCGTCACCGGCGCCAACAGCGGGCTCGGCATCGCCACCGTCGACGCCCTCGCGCGGGCCGGTGCCCATGTCGTCCTCGCCGTACGGGACCCGCAGCGTGGCGAGGCCGCCGCCCGCACCGTCCACGGCAGTGTCGAGGTGCGCCGGCTGGACCTGGCGGACCTCGCCTCCGTCCGTGAGTTCGCCGCGTCCTGGCGGGGCGACCTCGACCTGTTGATCAACAACGCGGGCGTCATGAACATCCCCGAGGCCAGTACCAAGGACGGCTTCGAGATGCAGTTCGGGACGAACCACCTGGGGCACTTCGCCCTGACGAACCTGCTGCTGCCGCACGTCACCGACCGCGTGGTCACCGTGTCCTCGGGGGCCCACCGGATTCCCGGCAGCACCCACATGCACTTCGACAACCTGAACCTCAGGGGCGAGTACGCGCCCATCACCGCCTACGGCCAGTCCAAGCTGGCCAACCTGCTGTTCACCCTGGAGCTGCAGAGCCGGCTCGCGGCGGCGGGATCGCCCGTACGGGCACTGGCCGCGCACCCCGGCTGGGCCGCCACCGGCCTCCAGGGCCACGACGCCAGCGTGGTGCGTCGCGCCCTGATGGCGGTGGGCAACCGGTTCATCGCCCAGGACAACAGGGCCGGCGCGCTGCCCACGCTGTACGCGGCCACGCAGGACCTGCCGGGCGCCGCCTATGTCGGACCGGACGGGTTCGGTGAGATGCGCGGCGCGCCGACCCTCGTCGGCCGTTCGGCCGCGGCCGCCGACCCGGTCTCCGCCGTCCGGCTGTGGCGCGCCTCCGAGGAGCTGACCGGCGTCACCTTTCCCCGGCTGGGCGAGGCCGCACGGGCGGTCATGGCGGAGGGCTGAGACCGGGTCCGGGAACCGATCGAGGACGAAGAGGATCTCCACGAGGGGGAAGCCCTCCAGTCCCTCCAGTCCCTCCGGACCTGCCCGGCCCCGTCCCGCCCCGCCCGGCTCGGGCCGCGAAGGGGCGGGGCGGGGAACAGGGCTCAGGTGCGTGCCGCCCCCGGGTGCAGCCGCAGCCATCCCGCCCAGGCCGAAGTGATCATGTCCTGGACGTCGTACCTCGCCTTCCATCCCAGCTCCCCGCGGATGCGGTCGGCCGAGGCGACGACCCGGGCCGGGTCGCCCGGACGGCGCGGCGCGGTCACCGGAGGGCGGTCGTAGCCGGTGGCCGCGTTGATCAGGTCGATCATCTCGCGGACCGAGACACCCTCGCCACGCCCGATGTTGAGGGTCAGGTCCCGGCCGGGAGAGGCGTCCAGCGCGCGGGCCGCGGCCACATGGGCCTCCGCGAGGTCGACCACGTGGATGTAGTCACGGACGCACGTCCCGTCCGGCGTCGGGTAGTCGTCCCCGAAGACACGCGGCGGCGCGTCCTGTGTGAGCTTCTCGAAGACCATGGGGACGAGGTTGAAGACCCCGACGTCGGCGAGTTCGGGAGCGGCCGCGCCCGCCACGTTGAAGTAGCGCAGGGAGGCGGTGGACAGACCCGTCGCCCGGCCCGTCGCGCGGACCAGCCACTCGCCCGCCAGTTTCGTCTCGCCGTACGGGCTCATCGGCGCGCACGGGGTCTCCTCCGTCACCAGTTCCCCGGCCGCGGCCGACGGCATCCCGTACACCGCGGCCGAGGACGAGAACACGAAGGAGCGGACGGAGGCCGCCGTCACGGCCTCCAGCAGGACCCGCAAGCCCTCGACGTTCTCCCGGTAGTAGTGCAGCGGCAGGTCCACGGACTCGCCGACCTGCTTCTTCGCCGCCAGATGGACCACGCCGGTGACGGCGTGCTCCGTGAGCGTCCGGGCCAGCAGCCCCGCGTCCAGGGTCGATCCGACCACCAGCGGTACGCCCTCGGGCACCCGTTCCGCGATCCCGGTGGACAAGTCGTCGTAGACCACTGCCTGTTCGCCCGCATCCCGCATCGCGCGCACGACGTGCGCCCCGATGTAACCGGCGCCGCCGGTGATCAGCCAGGTCATGGACGGTCGTCCTCTCGTCGGTGGACCGGTGATGGTGATGGTGCCGATGCCGGTGCTGCCGGTGCTGCCGGTGCCGCCGGTCGTGGACCGGCGGGGTGGCCCTGGACCGGCGTGGACCGGTGACACGGCCGCCTCTCAGTGAAGCAGGCGGCCGAGGCGACGGCGTACCACTTCGGTCATTCCTCTCCATCCGGGCGCCAGCCGCAGCGCCAGCGCCCCCGCGTGGGTGCGGTACGGCTGCACCAGGAGCACGCCGTGCCGGGTGTCCGGGACCACGCGCCGGCGCAGCAGACCTGGGCCGCCGACCGCGTGGGCGCTGACGTCCCGGTGGGTGCCGTCGCGGAAGTGGAGCCGCAGCCGCAGGTCCCAGGTGCCGTGGCCCAGTGCCGACAGGTCCACCGGCGTCTCGGCCGACCAGCTGCCCCGGTCCGGGTCCGGCGCGAGGGCCACCCTCACACTCGGGCCCGTCCGCTCCTCCTCCCGGTGCGCGAACGTGACGTCCGCCGCGGCCGGGCCGGCCTGCGCGATCCGCCCGTACAGGTCGTGCAGGCGCAGTCGCAGCAGGGCCGTACGCGCGCGTGGCCGCAGTTCGGCGTCGACGGCGGCCGGCAGCACGTGCGCCGGCCGCAGCAGGAGGTGGTCCAGTGTCACCTGCGGCAGGTCGTGCGCCCAGACGGGTGTGCCGTCGGCGGCGCGCGCGTACGGCGGGCGCAGCCGCGCGGGGCGGGCGGCGAGTTCCTTGAGCCGGGGGAGGTCGCGGGGGCCGGGGGCGGCCAGGACGACCCGGGCGATCAGACGGCCGGGGGCGGTCGGGTCGGCGGTGAGGCGGGCCGCGTCGAACGACTCCAGATGGGCGCGCGTGAGGTCCCACCACGCACGCCGGTACGCGGGGGTGCGCAGCTCCAGCTCGCGGGTGTACATGCGCAGTTCGTGATCGAGGAACCTGGCCTGCGCGGCGCGCGCGAGGCGTTTCTCGCCGGCGCCGAGAAGGATCGCGTGGGCGGCGCGGCCGGCCTCGGTCCTGGCCCGCCAGTTGTCGATGTCGGCGCGGTCGAGCGAGATCGACAGCCGCTCGGCGGTGCGCCGTACGTGCCAGACGTACACGGTGTCGGGGATCAGCGCGATGCGTGGCCCGGCGGCCAGCACACGCGCGGTGAACACGAAGTCCTCGTAGGGGTGGCGGCCTTCGGGGAAGCGGACGCGGTGCTCACGCAGGAAGTCGGTGCGGTACAGCTTGTTGACGCAGAGGGTGTCGTGGACCAGGCGCGGCCGCCGGGAAGGGTGGGGGAACACGGCCGGTTCGGCGTAGAGCGCGCGCTGCCACGGGGTCTCGCGCCCGGAGGGCAGCTCACGGCGCACGCACAGGCCGGCCGTGACCTCGGCGCGCCGCTCCAGCGCCGCGCCGAGCAGCGCGTCGACCGCGCCCGGCGGCAGCACGTCGTCGCTGTCCAGGAACATCAGGTACGGGGCGGTCGTCGCGTCGATGCCGTCGTTGCGGGGGCTGCCGCAGCCGCCGCTGTTCTCCCGGCGGCGGACGACCCGCAGGCGCGGCTCGCCGGCGGCGAGGCGGTCGAGCAGGTCGGCGCTCCCGTCGGTCGACCGGTCGTCGACCGCGAGCACCTCCCGGACGGCCGGGCCCTGCGCGAGTGCCGAGCGCACCGCGTCCGTCACATGGGCGGCGTCGTTGTACCCGATGACGACGACACAGACCTGCGCGGCTTCTGGCTTCATGGATTCACTGGCCGAAATCGTAGGTGATGTCAGTTATTTTCCGTTAAGGGGTGTTCAGTGTCCGGTCGGGGAGACGGCGGGAGCCGGTTGCGGGTCCCGGACGGGCGTGGCGGACCGCGGCCGTTTCGTCGCGGGGAGGCCGGAACGCCACAGCCGGGTGAAGGACAGCGCGGCGGCCGTCGCCAGCAGTCCGTTGCGTACGAGCATCAGCAGACAGCCCGTCCAGGTGCTCCCGGTGATCTCGTCGTACAGGGCGGGGTAGACGACGGAGCTGACCGCGGTGGCCGCCACGATCAACGCGGCCACCGGGCGCTGGGTGGTGTGCCGCGAGGTCAGGCAGACGGCGGACAGGCCGAGCAGCCACACCATGTACTGGGGGCTGATCACCCGGCTGGTCACCGTGAACAGCAGCACGGCGGCGAGCGCCGCGTCGTACGGGGTGGCGAGCGTCCAGTGGCGCGCGCGCACCCGCCACAGCAGCAGGAGCCCGAAGCAGAGGAGCGTGAGGGCGAGCGAGGCCGCCGCGACGGTGGGGACGTGCGGGCCCACGAACTCCATCGCGCCGTACTGGTAGCGCACGCTGCCCCGCCAGCCCGCGTGGCGCGCGAAACCGAGGACCGTGCCGCCGAGCGACTCGATCTGCACGCCCCGGCCGCCCTGTTGGTGCAGGAAGTCGAAGGGGTCGCTGAAGGCCGCCGTCAGGACGGCGAGCAGGACGGCCGCCGCGAGAGCCGCCGACGTCCAGGCCTCCCGGGTCGTCCGGCCGCGCGGGGTGCCCAGCAGGGCCAGCGCGGGCCAGACCTTCACCAGGGCGCCGCACGCGGCGAACGCGCCGCACGCGCGCGGGGAGCGCTTCAGGGCCAGCAGGGAGATCACCGCGAACGCCGTGACCTGGACGTCGTAACGGGCGAGCGGTACGTGCAGCAGCAGCGGCAGGCCCAGCGTCCACAGCGTCGCGCCCCGCAGGCTGCGGCCCGCCCGGGAGCCCGCGCGCGCGAGTGCCACCGCGATCACGGCGTCGGCGAGGAGCGTGAGGGTGACGAAGGCCCGCGCGTACGTGAGGCCCGGCAGCAGCGCGGGCGAGAGCAGGACCGCGCCCGCGCCCGGCGGGTACTGCCACAGCCGGTCGCCCGCGGGAAAGGCGCCGTGCGACAGGACGCCGTACCAGCGGACGTACAGATGGCTCACCTCGCGCGAGACGCCGCCGCCGCCGAGCACGGCGAGGTTGTCGTGCGTGAGCAGCCACAGCATCAGGGCGCGGGTGACGGCCCAGGCCGCGGCGAGGGAGAACAGGCGGTGGCGGGGGCTCAGGTAAACGCTCATCAATGCCGGATCGTAAGCTTCCCGAATGCCTCAGGAGCGGCGATACGCCGTCATGATCCTTCAAAGGTTGGCTAATAGTACTAAATTGGTCTCACGGTGAGGGTGTCGATGAAGCGGTCCGGAGCCGGCCGTCCGGTGGTCGTCGCGGAGGTCGTGGCGGTCCTGCTGCCCGTGCTCGTCATGCTCGCGCTCGGGCTCTGGGGGCTCGACCGCGGCGGCATGTGGCGCGACGAGGCGGCCACCTTCCAGGTCGCGCGGCGCTCGGTCCCGCAGATCTGGCATCTGCTGCACCACGTGGACGCGGTGCACGGCCTGTACTACCTCTTCATGCACGCCGTCCTCGCCTTTGACCCCGGTGAGGTCGCGCTCCGGCTTCCCTCGGTCTGCGGCGCCGCGGCCGCCGCGGGCCTCGTCGCCGCCCTCGGCGTCCGCCTGTGCCGCCCGCGGGTCGGCCTGTGGGCGGGGCTGCTGTACGCCGTCACCCCCATGGCCGGGCACTTCGCGCAGGAGGGCCGGTCGTACGCGCTGGTCGCGGCGGGCGTGGCGGGGGCGACGCTGCTCCTGGTCAGGGGCGTGCGGTCGGCGGGGACGGGGGTCTGGTGGGCGTACGGCGCGACGGTCGCCGGCACCTGTCTGCTGCACGAGTTCGCGGTGCTCCTGCTGCTCGCGCACGCCACGACCCTGGCCGCGGCCCGGCTGCCGCGCCGGGTCTGGCGGCGCTGGGGGCGCGCGGCCGGGGGAGCGGTGCTCGTGCTGTCGCCGCTGGTCCTGGTCTCGCACGGGCAGTCCGGGCAGGTCGCGTGGCTGACGCGGCCCGACTGGGAGAGCGTGGACCGGTTGCTGCGGGCGTTCGCAGGGCCGACCCAACCGGTCTTCGTGCCCTGTCTGTTCCTGGTCGCCCTGGGGGTGCTGCGGCAGGTCCCGCGCGGGGAGGTGACCCTCGCGGCGGTCGCCGCGCCGCTGATGGTGCTGCCGCCCGCCGTGCTGATCACGGTCTCCCGCTTCTGGCCGCTGTACGACGAGCGGTACGTCCTCTACGCCCTGGCGGGGGCGCCGCTGCTGGCCGCCGCGGGGACGGACCGGCTGGCGCGGGCGGTGGCCCGGTCGCGGGAGCGGTGGGCGGGCGCGAGGCCGGGCCGGTCGGCGTGGTCGGCGCGCACGAGGGTGCGGCTGCCGGTGGCCGCACTCGCCGGAGTCCTCGCGGTCGCGGCCGCGCTCACCGCCCAGTTCCCGCTGCTGTGCCAGGACCGCGCCCCCGGCCGGCGCCCCGACAACCTGGCCGCCGTCTCCGCCGCCGTCGGGCGCGAACTGCGCCCCGGTGACCCGGTGTTGTTCCTGCCCTCACTCGCGCGGCGGTCCGCGCTGGCCTATCCGGAGGGCTTCCGGGGGGCCCGGGACATCGCGCTCCGGGCCTCCGCGACGGCCTCCGGGACGCTGTACGGAGAGGAGGAGGGGCCCGCCGAACTGCGCCGTCGGCTCGCCGGACTCGACCATGTGTGGGTGGTCGCCGCGCCCTTCACGCTGCGGTCGGGCTGGCGCCCGCACACCCCGACCGAGCGGGCCAAACTGGCCGTGATCGGCGAGGAGTTCACCCTGCGCGAGCAACTCGCGCGCCGGGGGATCACCCTGCGCCTGTATGTACGCCACCCCTCGGCGGACGACCCTCCGGCCGCCCTCCGGGCGCCCTTCAGCCGGTCTGGCGCGGCGCTAGTGCCGGCCTGATGCCGGGTCCGGCGCTTCCTTCCGGGCCGCGTCGTCCAGCGCGACCGTCAACCGGTCCAGACGGGACTGCAGTTCGAGGATCTCGTCGAGTTCGAAACCCGTCGCGGCGGCGATCCGGCGCGGCACCCGCAGGGCGCGCTCGCGCAGGGCGGTGCCCTCGTCGGTGAGGTGGACGTGCACGGAGCGCTCGTCGAGGGCGCTGCGCTCGCGCCGCACCAGACCGGTCGCCTCCAGGCGCTTGAGGAGCGGCGACAGCGTCCCGGAGTCGAGCCGCAGATGTTCGCCGACCTTCTTCACGGGCAGCTCGCCGTGCTCCCACAGCACCAGCATCACGAGGTACTGCGGGTAGGTCAGCCCGAGGTCCTTGAGGATCACCCGGTAGACGCCGCCGAAGGCGCGCGACGCCGCGTTGAGGGAGAAGCAGATCTGCTGGTCGAGGCGGAGGTAGTCCCCGTCGGACGGGGACTGGGGGTGCGGGGTCGGCATGGCGGTCATGCCCACAGGATAGCTCTCGCCCGTCACTGAGTTGTGTGCAATTGAATTGTGTGCTCTAATCGAACCCGTGAGACGGCCCGACCGGCCGCTCCGACAGAACATTCATCTGAGAGGGATGGTCTTCATGGAAGCGCTCTACACCGCTGTCGCCACCGCCACCCACGGCCGTGACGGTCGTGCCGTCAGCTCCGACGGCAAGCTCGACCTCCAGCTGGCCGTGCCGGTGGAGATGGGCGGCAACGGGCAGGGCACCAACCCCGAGCAGCTGTTCGCCGCCGGTTACGCCGCCTGTTTCGCCAGCGCCCTCGGCCTCGTCGGCCGCGCGGCGAAGGTCGACGTCAGCGAGGCCGCGGTGACCGGCGAGGTCGGCATCGGCAAGCAGGGCGAGGGCTTCGGCCTCGCCGTCACGCTGCGCGTCGAGCTCCCCGACTCCGTGGACCAGGCCACCGGCCGCAAGCTGGTCGAGCAGGCCCACCAGGTCTGCCCCTACTCCAACGCGACCCGCGGCAACATCCCGGTCGAGCTCGTCGTCGAGTAGTACCGCGTAGTACCGCGCCGTGCCCTCCCCGTGCCCCGTGAGGGGCGCGGGGAGCGGCGCGCGCCCGGCTCGTGCCGTCCCACGGTGTGCCGGACACGCCCGCACGCCCCGCCCTGCGGCTCATCGGGTGACCCTGCTGTCCGTGCGCAGCGGCCCCGGCACCATGTCCAGGCCCCGCGCCCGTGGCCGTACGGCCTGTTCCAGCAGCAGCGGGAGCCCCACCACCGGCAGCACCCACACCAGCACGATCAGCCGGTCCCCGTAGATGGTGATGTCGGGATGCCCGGCCTGGTTGAGGACGCCGGTGAGCGCGGCCGCGAGCAGCGGGACGGCGAAGGCCGGACGCCGCCGCCCCACCCCCCACGCCCCGGCCGCCAGTGCCGCGAGGACGAACGGCTCCCGCAGCTCCCGGCGCAGCCACTCCACCCAGAAGTCGGCTTCGAGATGCAGGAACTCCGGCCACGGGCGGGTGCGGTCCGGGACGGCGAAGTGCCCCGTGAGCAGGTCCTGGAGGCTCTCCGGCTCGGACGGGTAGCGCAGCGCCCGCGCCGCGAGGAGCGTGACCACGACCGCCCCGGCCGCCACCGCCCCGATCGCCCTGAGCGGCGGTGTGAGCCCGCGCAGCGGCCGGCGCAGACCCCCGTGCCGGGCGCCGGTCACCGCACACGCGCCCGTCAGGCACAGCCCGAGGAACAACGCCTGTGAGTGCTTCACCGTGAAGAGCGCCACCAGCGAGCCCCCGACCAGCAGGCTCCCGGCCCGCGCACGGCCCTCCAGCGCCAGCGCGCAGCCCCACAGCGCGGCCAGCGTCAGGTCCAGCAGCAGACCCTCGGTCATCGGGCGCATCGCGGTCGTGCCGCACGGCAGGACGTAGAAGAGCGCCTGCCCGGTCAGGGCCACGACGGTGGGGGCGCGCAGGGTGCGCAGGACGAGGAAGGCGAGCACGCCGCCGGTGACGGTGACGAGGACGCTCGACACCCACACGCCCCACTTCACCCCGAGGACCGTGACGAACGGGGCCAGCAGCGCCGGATAACCGGGCCGCGCCTCGAAGATCCGCATGAAGCGCGCCGACATGAACGGCACGGTGTGCCCCGAGGTCTGCCCGGCCCGCAGCCGCTTCGACACCCCCTCCCACTGCTCGCGCCGGCACTCCTCGAAGACCCGCCGGGTGGGGCTCGGTGCGTGGAAGCGCAGCACGTCGACGCTCTGGTCACGGCGGGCGAGAGAGGCCCTGCCGGTACAGACCCAGTCGATGGTCAGCGAGGCCGCCTCGTGCTTGCCCGCGCCGCCCAGACTCAGCGCGTACGAGACGTAGTTCTTGCTGTCCGGAGTGTCCCGGCCGGTGATGTTCGCGAGTTGCAGGACGGCGAAGACGGCGGCCAGGACGATCACCCGGAACCGCGCGGGCGGCCTGGGGCCCGGAAGCATGTCCACCGGGGCGCTCACGACGAGGTGAGGACGTCGTGCCCCGCCTGCGCGGGGACCTGGACGGAGGGCGCCGGTCCCTCGGCCCGCTCACCGAGCATCAGCGTCCGCACCACCCGCTCGGCGGCCCGCCCGTCGTCGAACGCGCAGAACCGCGCCCGGAATCCGGCCCGCAGCCGCGCCGACTCCGCGTCCCGCCACGCCCCGGACGCGAACAGCCGCGCCAGTTCCCGGTAGGAGCGGGTCACATGACCCGGAGCGTCGGCCGTGATGTCGAAGTACGCGCCCCGGCTCGCCGCGTACGCGCCCCAGTCGTCGGCGTGCACCACGATCGGCCGGTCCAGGTTGGCGTAGTCGAACAGAAGGGCCGAGTAGTCCGTGACCAGCACGTCGGAGGCGAGCATCAGCTCCTCGACGTGCGGCTCGTCCGTCGCGTCGACCACGACCCCGCGCCGGTGCAGCTCGGACAGACCCGCCCCGCGCGCCGGCCCGTCGGCCAGCGAGGGATGCAGACGTACGACGAGGGTGTGGCCCTCGCCGAGGTCGTCGGCGAACCGGGCCAGATCGACACGGTCGAGGTGGCCGCCCCTGACGTAGTCGCGGCGCGTCGGCGCGTACAGCACCACCCGGTGGCCGGCCGGGATGCCGAGACGCGCCCGGACCCGCAGTCCGTCCTCGGGCCGCGCCCGCACGAGAAGGTCGTTGCGGGGGCTGCCGGTGCGCAGCGAGGTGAAGTGGCAGGGGTAGGCGCGGTCCCAGACCAGCTCGGAGTGGCGGTTGGCGACCAGGCTGTAGTCCCAGCGGTCCGCGCGGCGCAGCATCTGCGGCACGTCGAAACCGTGCCGGGCACCGGGCTTGCCCAGCAGGTCCGCGCCCATGTACTTCAGCGGTGTGCCCTGGTGGGTGTGGATGTGCACGCTGCCCTCGCGCTTGACCAGCGAGCCGGGCCAGTTGACGTTGTTGACGAAGTACGTCGCTCGCGTGCTCACCCGGCGGTAGTCGAGCGAGTCCGGCGTGACGTGCTCGACACCGGGCGGCAGCAGTGCCACCTGGTCCGCCCGCACCACCCACACCCCCCTGATGTGCGGGGCGAGTTCACGGGCCGCGCGGTAGACGGCACCCGGGTCGCCGAGCACCCCGCGGTGCGAGAACGCCGAGTACACCGCCAGTCCGGGGTCCAGCGGCCGCAGTTCGTGCGCCACCGACCAGCCGCGCCTGATCCGGGTGACCGCGGCCGAGCGCGCCTGCTGCCCGCGCCGGACCAGCTCCCCGCCGGCGCGGGCCGCCTGCCGCCGGGCCCGGTAGCGCGCGTGACCGCCCAGCAGGACACGGAGTTCGGGCGGCACGGGTCCGTCGCGGTGTGCGCGGAAGAGCGCGGCCGTCCGCGAGAAGAACTCGCCCTTGTCGGAGGCGGGCAGCCGGTCCGGCTTGGCGAGGATGTCGAGACAGTGCTCGCCCATCTTGCGGTGCAGATACGGGCGCCAGCGCGCCAGCTCCGGACGGGAGTCCACGAACGCGAAGACGCGCTCGTACTGGTCGTGGACGTCGAAGTGCTTGCGGCTGGTGGTGGACAGGATGTTGCCCTGGCGCCGCTGCCGGTAGTTCAGACAGATCCGGTCGAGCGTGGCGATCCGCCCGGCACTGAGCATGACCGGGAAGGTCCAGGGCGTGTCCTCGTAGTAGCCGGGCGGGAAGGTGAAGCCCTCCCGCTCGACGAACTCGCGGCGGTAGGCCTTGTTCCACACCACCATCAGCAGTTCGAGGATCTCCGGGTGCTCGGCGGCGCGGAAGGTGCCGTCCCCCGCCTCGGACAGCAGGTGCGCGAGGACGTTGCGGCGGGTACCGCCCCACCAGTACGTGCGCGCGTAGTCGAAGACGAGCACGTCGGGGTCGCCGGTCTCGTCGAGGCGGTCGGCGACGGCGCGCAGGGCGCCCGGTGTGAGCGTGTCGTCGCTGTCCAGGAAGAGGAGGAAGTCCCCGCCCGCGTGGGGCATTCCCGCGTTCCGGGCACGGCCGAGCCCCACGTTCCGCGGCAGGTGCAGCACCCGCACGCGCGGGTCGCGGGCCGCGTACTCGTCGAGGATCGCGCCGCAGCCGTCCGGCGAGCAGTCGTCGACGGCGATCACCTCGAGATCCGTGTACGACTGCTCCAGGACCGAGTCGAGGCACTCGCGCAGAAAGCCCTGCACCCTGAAGACGGGGACGATGATGCTGAAGCGGGGCACGTCAGCTCCTTACGAGGGTGGACGCGGCGGGGGCCGGAAGCCGCTCGGCGAGCGGGATCACCGGGGGGACCGCCTCGGGAGGCTGGCCCAGCAGCACTCTGCGGACGACCCGTTCGGCGGCCTGCCCGTCGTCGAACGAGCAGAACCGCTCCCGGAATCCGGCCCGCAGGGCCCGCGAGGAGCCGTCCGCGTAGGAGCCGTCGCGGAACACCCGCGCGAGCTCCCCGGGGGTACGGGCCACCGGCCCCGGCGGCGCCTGGAGCAGGTCGAAGTAGACGCCCCGCGTCTCCTGGTACACCTCCCAGTCGTCCGCGTACACGACGATCGGACGGTCGAGGTTGGCGTAGTCGAACATGATCGACGAGTAGTCCGTGATCAGCGCGTCGGCGGCCAGACAGACGTCCTCCGAGGAGCGGTGCCGGGTCACGTCGATGATCCGGCCGCTGCCCGCGCGGCCGCCCTCGTCGTAGAAGTAGTGGGCGCGCAGCAGCACGACGAAGGAGTCGCCGATCTCCTCGCAGAACGCCTCCAGGTCCAGCCGGGACTCGAAACCCGTGCTGTGGTCCCGGTGCGTCGGCGCGTACAGCAGGGCCGTCCTGCCCTCGGGCACGCCCAGCTCCCCGCGCACCCGGGCCACGTCCTCGGCGGTCGCCGTGCAGTAGACGTCGTTGCGCGGATAGCCGTACTCCAGGGCCTCGTAGGTGCCGGGGAACGCCCGCTCCCACATCTCCGTGGAGTGCCGGTTGGAGGAGAGGTTGTAGTCCCACCGGTCCACCCGGGCCAGCAGCTTGGTGAAACTGCCGGTCGCCGCGGCCACCACCGGGTACGTCGACTGGTCGACGCCCATCTTCTTCAGCGGGGTGCCGTGCTGGGTCTGCAGATGGACACTGCCGGGGCGCTTGACGACGCCGTCCGCGAAATTGGCGTTGTTGATCAGGTATTTGGCGCGGGCCAGCACCTCCCAGGAGCGGGCGCTGCCGATCACCGCGTGGTCCACGCCCGCGGGCAGGCCGTCCACCGCGTCGGCCTCGACGAGGAACACCCCCCGGATGTGCGGGGCGAGTTCACGGGCTTTGGCGTGGATCGCGGCCGGGTTGCAGGCGTAGCCGCGCCCCCAGTAGGCGCAGTACACCGCGAGGTTCTCGTCCAGCGGGCGGCGCAGCTGCGCGGCGTACCGGGTGCGGGTGCGCAGCAGTCGGGGACGCGGCACCTTCCCCCAGACCCTCGGCAGCCGCCGGTTGGCACCGCGCAGCGCGCGGAACGCGCTGTACGCCCCGGCCGCCAGCAGTCGGTGCTGCACCCCGACCCGGCCCGGCGGGGGCCGGAACCCGGTCGGGCGGTGCAGACGGTAGAGCCTGCCCGCACGGCGGAAGAAGGCCCGGCGCCGCCTCAGCGGAAGCCGCCGGGGATGGGCCGCCGACTTCAGCACCGCCGTGAAGAGGTCCCCGAACAACGCCCTCGACCGCTCCTCGGACAGCCCCTGTCCCGCGGCCCGTCCGAGCACCAGGCCGACCTGGTCGAGCAGGTGGAACTGGTGCTCGCCCGGCTCGTTCAGCCGGCTGCCCTGCCGGCGCAGCAGATGGCGTACGAGGACGGAGCGCAGTACCGCCATCCGCTCGGCGGCGACGTTCACGAGTCCGCCCCAGCCCAGGTCCGTGAAGTGGCCCTGGGGGAAGGTGAGATGGTGCTCGCGCAGGAAGTCCCGCCGGTAGGCCGCGCTCCAGGCCGGGAGCAGCACACCGGTCAGCCGCGCTGCCCGGTCGGGCGTGAAGACCCCCTCGGGTGTCCTCGGGAGCGGGGGCGTGCTGGTCTCGACGTCCCACCAGTGGACCCGCTCGTGCGCGAAGTACAGGACGTCGGGCTCCTCGTGCAGCCCGCCGTCCAGGGCCCCCAGCGCGCCCGGCACCAGGACGTCGTCACCGTCCAGGAAGAGCAGATACGTGCCGGCCGCCGCCCCGATCCCGGTGTTGCGCGCCGCGCTCAGCCCCTCCGACGGCGGTGAGTGCACCGGGACGACCCGGGAGTCGCGCGCGGCGTACCCGGCGACCACCTCGGCCGCCGGGGAGTCCGGCGCGTCGCAGACCGTGATCAGCTCGAAGTCGCCGAAGGACTGGCCGAGTACCGAGTCCAGTGCGAGGGCCAGCCGCCCGGCGACTCCATGGGTGGGGACGATGATGCTGAAGCGGGGCATTCTGCTCTTTCTCTCACGGGGAGCTGAGGTCTCGGGGGGTGCTGGTGCGGGTCGTCATCGCCCCGGCCGGCCGGCGGGACGCCAGGTGGCGGGCCGGGACGGCGTGGGCCGGGAGGGGCTGGAGGGCATGCCTGCTCCGGTTCAGAGGGTCTCGGTGACGGTGGCGGGGGCGGGGGAGCCGGGCGCGGGCACCGTGGCGAGAGGCGGCACCGGCTGCGTCCGGGCGGCCGACGCGACCGGGTGGCGCTCGGCGGGCGGGAGGACCCGCGGCAGCCCGCCGCTCTCGCCCAGCACGACATGGCGCACCACCCGCTCGGCGGCGAAACCGTCCTCGTACGGGCAGAAACGCTCGCGGAACGTGGCCCGCAGCCGCGCCGAACGGGAGCCGCGCCACTGTCCGCCCGCGAAGAGGTCGATCAGCTCGTCCTCGCTCCGCGCGACCTCGCCCGGCGGGAAGGCGCGCACGTCGAAGTAGGTGCCGCGGGAGGCCTCGTACGCCTCCCAGTCGTCCGCGTGGATCACGATCGGCCGGTCGAGGACCGCGTAGTCGAACATCAGGGACGAGTAGTCGGTGACCAGCGCGTCCGAGGCGAGACAGAGGGACTCGACGTTCGGGTGGTCGGACACGTCGATGAGCCGGCCCCCGGGGACGGCGGTGAGGGGACCCGCGTACGCGTGGTGCGCGCGGGCCAGCACGACGAAGCGCGGGCCGAGCCGGCGCAGGACGCGCTCCAGGTCGAGGGTGAGGCGCTGGGTGAGCCGGTAGTCGCGGTACGTCGGCGCGTACAGGACCGCGACCGTGCCCGCGGGGATGCCCAGGGACTCGCGCAGCCGCGCCACGTCCGCCGAAGTCGCCCGCTGGAAGACGTCGTTGCGCGGCAGACCGTACTCCAGCGTGGTGAACGCGGCCGGGAAGACGCGCTCCCAGACCAGGGTGGAGTGGCGGTTGCCGGACAGGCAGAAGTCCCACTTGTCGGCGCTGCGCAGCAGTTCCGCGAAGTCCGTGCCGCGGGCGGCGGCCGGGCGGTCCTGCAGATCGAGACCCATCTGCTTGAGCGGGGTCCCGTGCTGGGTCTGGATCATGATCTGGCCGCGCCGCTTGACCAGTCGGCGGTCGAAGTTGACGTTGTTGACCAGGTACTTGGAGCGGGCCAGCGCCGTCCAGTACCCGGCCGAGCCGGGCCGCAGCCGGTGCGTCGCCGGCGGGATCGTGTGGTGGTGCTCGGGGTGCGCGATCCACGCGGTGCGGATGTGCGGCGCGAGATCGCGGAACGCGGACTCCAGGGCGCCGGGGTTGCAGCCGTGACCGCGCCCCCAGTAGCTGGAGAAGACGGCCCGGTCGGCGCGCAGCGGAAGGCGGAGCTGCACTCGGTAGTGGAACTGGAGCGCCCCGCCGCGGGCCCCGCGGAGCAGTTCCTTGGCGCGGCGCAGCGTCTTCTTGTGGACGCGTGAGGCCAGCGACAGCAGCCGGTACGTGCGGTGGTTGCCGAGCCGGACCAGGGCGTGCCGGACACGGGTGCGGAGGCGGACGGGCGCGCCCGGCGCGCGGTGACGGCGGTAGTGGGCGCGGGCCGCGCGCAGGAACTCGGCACGGGTGCCGCGCGGCAGCCGGCCGCGCTTGGTGAACACCGTCGAGAGGTGGTCGACCATGCGGCGGAACAGGACCGGGCGCCAGTGCTCCAGTTCCGGGTGCGCGTCGAGGTGCGCGAAGACCCGGTCGTACTGGGCGAAGATGTCGAAGTGCTTGCGGCTGCTGGTGCCGAGGATGTTGCCCTGGCGGCGCTGGCGGTAGTGCACACAGACCCGGTCGAGGGTCGCGATCGTCTCGGCGGAGGTCAGCACCGGGTACGTCCACGGCGTGTCCTCGTAGTACCCGGGCGGGAAGGTGAAGCCCGCGCGTTCGACGAACTCCCGGCGGTACGCCTTGTTCCACACCACCATCAGGACCTTGAGCAGCCCCGGCCGGTCGTCGAGGCGGAAGGGCGCGGGGCCCTCCTCGGTGAGGTGCGCCGCGAACTGGTTGCGGACCGCCTCGCCCGACCAGTAGGTGCGCGCGTAGTCGTAGACCAGGACGTCCGGTTCGCCGGTCTCCTTCAGCCGGTCGGCGATGGCGCGCAGCGCGTCCGGTGTGAGGGTGTCGTCGCCGTCCAGGAAGACCAGATAGTCGCCGGTGGCCTGTTCGAGCCCCGCGTTGCGGGCGTGTCCCAGGCCCACGTTCCGCGGCAGGCGCACGGGACGGACACGGGCGTCACGTTCGGCGAACTCGTCGATGATCTCGCCGCAGGCGTCGGGCGAACAGTCGTCGACGGCGATCAGTTCGAGGTCGGGAAAGGACTGATCCAGCACGGATTCGAGGCATTCGTGCAGGTACGCCTGAACCTTGTACGCGGGGACGATGACACTGAACCTGGGCAACGGACATCCATGGGTCGGCGCGGGCATACTGCCCGGCAACGGCCGAAGGGGTGACTTGGTTACGCCAGATGTGGCATATGGGGGACCCCGGGTGAACGCCGAGGGGCGAACCGGTGTCCGGCCCGCCCCTCGACCCGCCCGCCGTACCGCTACTTGACCGCGCCCGCCATCACGCCGGACACGAACTGCCGCTGGAACGCGAAGAACACGGCCAGCGGGATCACCATCGAGATGAAGGCGCCCGGTGCCAGCACATCGATGTTGTTGCCGAACTGGCGTACCTGGGTCTGCAGGGCGACCGTGATCGGCTGGCTGCCCGAGTCGGAGAACACCAGCGCGACCAGCATGTCGTTCCACACCCACAGGAACTGGAAGATGCCCAGCGAGGCGATCGCGGGACCGCCGAGCGGCATCACGACCCGTACGAACAGGCGCAGTTCACCCGCGCCGTCCAGCCGGGCCGCCTCCAGCAGCTCCCGGGGGATCTCCGCGAAGAAGTTCCGCAGCAGGAACACCGCGAAGGGCAGGCCGAAGCCCACGTGGAAGAGGATCACACCGAAGATCGTGCCGAAGATGCCGATCTTCCCGAAGAGTTCGGCGATCGGGATCAGCGCCACCTGCACGGGGACGACCAGCAGGCCGACCGTGCCGAGGAACCACCAGTCGCGGCCCGGGAACTCCATCCAGGCGAAGGCGTAGCCCGCGAGCGAGCCGATCACCACGACCAGAAGGGTCGCCGGGACCGTGATCAGCACCGTGTTCAGCAGCGAGTTGGTGATGTCGCTGTTCTCCAGGAGCTTCTGGTAGCTGTCCACGGTGAGCTGCGAGGGCTCGCTGAACACCTTCCACCAGCCGGACGCGCTCATGTCCGCCGGCCTGCGCAGCGAGGACAGCAGGAGCCCGATGGTCGGCACCAGCCAGAACAGGCCGACGAGCAGCAGGAAGACGCGTACGATCCCGCCGCTGACGCCGCTCGCGAGGCGTGAGCCGAGCGAGGTCCTGGCCTTCTCCCGGGCGGTGACGGGCGTGGTCCCGGTGACCGTGCCGGCGTGTGTGGTCATCGCCGTACCTCCCGTCGGAGCCGTCGGATGTTGAACAGCATCACCGGGATCACGAGCAGCAGCAGGAACACCGCGATGGCGCTCGCTATGCCCGGCTGGTCCTCGGCGAAGCCCTTGCGGTACAGCTCCAGGGCCAGCACGTTGGCGTCGTCCTGGGACGAACCGGGCGCGATGATGAAGACCAGGTCGAAGACCTTCAGGACGTTGATCATCAGGGTGACGGCGACGACCGCGAGCACCGGCGCGAGCAGTGGCACCGTGACCCTTCTGAAGACCTGCCACTCGTTCGCGCCGTCGACCCGGGCGGCCTCCAGCAGCTCCCGGGGCAGGCCCGCGAGCCCCGCCGCGATCAGCACCATCGCGAAACCGGCCCACATCCAGATGTACGAGCCGATGATCGCCGGGGTGACCAGGGACGGGCCGAGCCAGTCGAGGCCGTTGTACGGCTCCTTGAAGTTGCTCGCGGGCAGCCGGAGCAGGGCCCCGTCGGCCTGGGCCGGCAGCGTGAACGTGCCGTTGTCGCGCACCTTCGTGGAGGCGACCACCCTGCCGTCCTTGACGGCCTCGACCTTCATGCCCGCGTAGCCCAGCTCGCTCGGGTCGGCCTGCCCGAGCCTGCCGACGCCCTTGCCGCGGGTGAAGTCCTGCCAGGCCGTACCGGTGACCTTGCCCGGCTCGACGGCGGCCCGTACGGCGTTCTTCGCGCTGCCGGGCATCTGGTCCGGTGCGACGCCGACGAGCGGGAGGGCGACCGACTGCCCGGCCCGGACGGGCTGAGCGGTGACGAACCCGCCCTTCTCCGGCCGGAGCGGCGACTGCCGTCCCGGGTGGGCCTTCGGGAACGCGGACGACTGCGCGAAGGTGTCGTGCACCCCGACCCAGACCGCGTTCGCCACCCCCTTGTCCGGGTCCTGGTCGTACACCAGCCGGAAGATGATCCCCGCGGCGAGCATGGAGATCGCCATCGGCATGAAGACGACCAGCTTGAACGCCGTTCCCCAGCGCACCCGTTCGGTGAGCACCGCGAAGACGAGACCGAGCGCGGTCGCGATCGTGGGCGCGAACACGACCCAGAGGACGTTGTTCTTGAGCGCCGTGCGAATGCCGTCGTCCGTGAACAGCGCCTTGTAGTTGTCGAATCCGGCGAAACCGTCACCGGACCGGTCGAGGAAGCTGCGGACCAGCGAGTACCCGATCGGGTAGACCACGAGCGCGCCGAGCAGCACGAGGCAGGGCAGCAGGAACAGCACTGCCACGGCCCTGCGGGTACCGGTCACGCTCTTGCGCCGTGTTGCCGCGGGAGGGGTCGGGCCGACCCCTCCCGCCGTTGCCGACGTCATCGCCGGATCAGCCCTTGTACGCCGCGGCCGCGTCGGCCTCCAGTTTCGCCTGCGTCCCCGCCACGTTCTTGGGGTTCTTCAGGAAGTCCTGCAAATCCTTCCACTCGCCCTTGCCGGGCGTACCGCCGAAGGCCTGCGGGGCCTGGTCGGACATGTCGAAGCGGAAGTCGTCGCCGGCGGCGATCAGGGCCTTCGCCATCGACTGCTGCACCGCGTTCGGATAGGCGGAGTTCGCCACGCTCTTGTTGGGGGAGAGATAGCCGCCCAGCTTCGCCTGGATGGTCGCCGCGTCCGGCGAGGCCAGGAAGGTGACCAGCGCCTGGGCCGCCTTGGAGTCCTTCAGGATGACGGCCGCGTCGCCGCCGCTGACGACCGGCGCCTTGTCGCCCACCGCCGGGAACGGGAACACCTTCGCGTCCGTGCCGATCTTCGCCTTCGTCTCCGCGATGTTGACGCCCACGAAGTCGCCCTCGAAGACCATGCCCGCCTTGGGCTGGTCGCCGCCGGTGAACGTCTGGGTCACCGAAGCCGGGAACTCCGTCTGCAGCGCGCCGTCCGGGCCGCCCGCGAGGTAGTTCTTGTTGCCCCACAACTGGGCGAGCGTGGTCAGCGCGTCCTTCACGGACGGGTCAGTCCACTTGATCTTGTGCTGGGCGAGCTGGTCGTACTTCTCCGGGCCGGCCTGGGAGAGATAGACGTTCTCGAACCAGTCGGTGAGGGTCCAGCCGTCCGCGCCGCCCACGGAGACCGGGGTGACCCCGGAGTCGTAGACGGTCTGCGCGGTGGAGAGGAAGTCCTTCCAGGTGGCGGGCTCCTTCGCCCCCGCGTTCTCGAAGACCTTCGCGTTGTACCAGACCAGCGACTTGTTGGCCGCCTTGTAGTACACCCCGTACTGCTTGCCGTCGATCTTGCCGAGGTCCTGCCAGCCCTGCGAGTAGTTCTTGGCGAGCTGGGCCTGGGCCTCGGCGCCGACGGGCTTGGCCCACTTCTTCTCGACGGCCTGCTTGATGGCGCCGACCTGGGGGAGCATCGCGACGTCCGGCGGTGCGCCGCCCGCGACCTTCGAACCGAGGAAGTTGATGATCGGGTCCTGCGCGGGGACGAAGGTGACCTTCGCGCCGGTGCGCTTCTCGAACTCCGCCAGCACCTTCTTGAAGTTGGCCTGTTCGGGGCCCGTCCACACGGCGGCGACCTCCAGGCTCGCGCCGTCGAGCTTGGGCAGGGCGACACTCCCGCCGCCGCCCGCCGTGTCGCCGGTGCTGCCGGTGCCGCTCTTGCCGTCGTCGCTCTTCTTGCCGTCGCTGCCGCCGCATGCGGTGAGGGTGAGTGCGCCCGCGATGAAGGCGGCTGCCGCGGCCTGTGCGGCCCTGTGCGTCGAGTGCGTGTGCGACCTGTCTGTACGAAGCGATCTGCGCATTTCTGCCCCGTTCTTCGTTCCTCGTCGAACGTCCGGCGCTGTCCCGTGCGGTCTGGTCTACGCCCGGGGCCTTAAGGGCGGCAAGAGCGCCTGGGGTGTCAAGTGAGCGATCGTGATTGGGTCGTGACGTGGCCTGCCGGCCTGGCTGACCCGGGTGGGAGGTTCTTCGGGTGCGGGTGGGTGGGGGCGGCCGCGCGGTTCCCCGCGCCCCTCGAAGGTGGCCGGGGGCCGCTGTCCCGGGGCCGTCCCGTCCCTGGGGGCTTCGCCCCCAGACCCCCGTTCGGCCTGGACGGCCTCGTCCTCGAACGCCGGACGGGCTGAAAGACCTGCCCTCGGCCGGACCTGTCAACACGCACCCGAAAGCGCGTTTCCGCTTGCGCCCGCCTATCCAGCCCGTCCGGCGTTCGAGGACGAGCCCTTCGGGCGATGCGGGGATCCAGGGGGCGCGGCCCCCTGGCGGGGTCCGGGGCGGAGCCCCAGGGAAGGAAGGGCGGCGGGGGCGAGGGAAACGGGGTCAGAGGAGGGACGGGACCTCGGCGGCCGCCACCGACCTCGCGGCCCGCTCCAACGCACTGGCCAGCAACGCCAGATCCGTCGGCCCGTTACCCAACTCCCGTACGGGCCGCCGCGCCGGCGGGTCCCCCATGCGCTGCCACTCGACGGGCACGACCGTCGGCCGCAGCGTCGCCGTCCGCGGAATGCGCCCCGTGACCCGCCCGGCCTGGAAGGGCGTGACCCGGCCGTCCGGCGTGAACAACCGCCCACGCCCGGGGGCGGGTTCGTCGGCCCCGGGTGACACGGGGTCCAGGGCGACCCGGAGCCCGGCGGAACGCCCCGGCTCACTGGCCGCCGCCCGTCCGTCGTCCGAGGCCGCCGCCACGAGATGCACACCGAGCCGGTCGCCCTCACGGGCCACGGCCTCCAGGGCACGGACGACCGAACCGGCGGCCGGCCGGCCCGGCGACCCCAGCGCGGGTGAGAGCAGCGCGTCCAGGTCGTCGACCACGACGACGAGACGGGCGAGCGGCGGCGCGGGTTCGGCACGCGCGCGTGTGGCCGCCGGCCGCAGCCGCAGCGTCGAACTGGGCGGGGTGTCCAGGTCGGCGGCACCGGAGGACGCGCCGGACGGCGCCCCGGGGGACGGCCGGACCGCTCGCTGGCCGACGAACCGGCCCGACACCTCCCGGTGGGTGTGCCACTCCGCGAAGCCGAGCCGCCCGAGGAGCTCGGCCCGCCGCTTCAGCTCGGCGCTCAGCGACTGGGCGAACTCCCGCATCCGGACGGGGTCGTTGGCGGTGAGGTGGGTGGTGACGTGAGGCAGGTCGGTACAGGCCCGCAGGCCCTCGCCGCCCTGCGCCGCGCCAGGGCCGCCGGTGCTGTCCCGGCCGTCCACCAGCACGATGCCGAGCCGGTCGGGCCGCTCCGCGGCGGCCAGGGCCGCGGCGATCGAACGGAGCAGCTCCGTACGGCCGCTGCCCGGCGGGCCCTCGATCAGCAGATGGGGGCCCTCGGCCGGGAGGTCCACGGCCAGCGGCCCCCGCGGGCCCGCGCCCAGGACCGCCCGTCCGCGCCCGCCGGGCGACTCCGTGTCATCGGCCGCGTCCGCCCAGCGCGCCATCAGTGAGGCGGGGGTGGCGCGGGCCAGCCCCAGTTCGTCCAGCAGACGGGCGACCTGGGGGAGCGGAGAGGACACCCGTATGTGCCGGTCGCCGTGCGCGCCGTCCGTGCGCAGGGGCGCCAGGGCGCGGGCGAAGCGCTCGGCCCAGGCCCGGGACACCGCGTCCACGGTGGCGACCGTGCCGTGCCCGACGGGGCCGCCGGACGCGACCCGCATCAGCCGCAGCGCCGTGGCCACGTCCCCGCTGAGCAGCGCGACGGCCCCGCACTCCCGGAACGCCGGTGACGCCGAACAGGCCGCCTCGTACGTCTTCGTCACCGGGGACGCGGGGGACGCCGCCGCGGTCTCGGCGAGGCAGAGCACGTGGATGCCCGCGCGGGGCCCCTCGTGCGCCAGCCGCAGCACGGCCTCCCGCACGTCGGCCCCTCCGGGGTCCCCGTCGACGACGACCAGCGTGTACGGCCCGTCGAAGTCCCGGTCCGTGCCCCCGGTCCCGCCCTTGTCCGCCGGGTCCTGGTCCCGTGCCCAGGACGGACGCCGTCCGGCGGCCCGGGTGTCCAGCGGGATGTGGTCGGCCTCGTCGTACGGCCGGGGACGGGCGCCGGGCCCGGTGGTGCCCGCGCCCCGGGAGTGCGTGCCGTGACCGCCGTCCGCTTCCGTCAGGTGGTCCTCCAGGCGGCGCAGCAGCTCGTCCGTGCGGGCCGTCGCCTGTTCGCGGTCGTAGGCGAGGAGCAGGCGGCAGTCCTGACCGTGGGTGGGGCGCAGATGGGGGAGCCAGCCGAGCCAGGCCCATTCCGCGGTGCGCTCCTCGACCGTGCGGGAGCGGTCCGTGCTGAGCAGGACGATCTCCAGGGTGTCCGGCGAGTGCAGCGCCGCGAGCTGGGCCACCACCGAGCGGGCCAGCCCCGCGAGGCGCGCCCGCGGGCCCGCCAGGCCCAGCGCGCCGGCCTCTCTCAGACCGGCCGTGACCGGCACCACGGGCAGCGGCCCCGCACCGTGGGGCGTCGCCCGGTCGGCCGTCCCCAGCCGCACCGTCAGCGCCTCCGGGTGCCCCGGGCCGCGCTCCCACAGCCGCGATCCCGGTCCGAGCGCGGTGAGCAGCAGCGTCGCGGCGTCGGGCCAGCTCTCCGGCACCTGCGCGGCGCCGCGGTCCGCCGGGGACTCGACGGCGTGGTTCCCGCCGTGCTTCCCGTACTCGCCGTGTTCCCCGTGCTCGCCGTGCTCCTCGTACTCTCCGTGCTCCTCGTACTCTCCGTGCTCCTCGTACTCGTACGGGTCCTGTCCGGTGTCCGTGGGCTCGCCCCGGCTTCCGGTCAGGCGGCGCGCCCAGGCTCCGAGGCCGCCCCGCCTGCGCTCCCCCGGCGGCAGTTCGGTCCCCCGCGGGGGAGTGCCCTTTCTGGCGCCTTGGTCAGGGACGGCCGGGGACCGGGCGAGGTCCCCGGCGGACGGGGTGCCGGGACCGGACGACTCCGGCCACCTGCTCTCGATCCCGGGCGCCCTGCCCTGTTCCGGCACCACGGGCGGCACGGCGGAGGGTGCGGCCGAGGAGGCAGAGGAGGCGGGTGAGGCGGAAGGGGCGGCGGGGGGTACGGCCCGGCCGTGCGTGCGTGTTCCGGGGACGTCCTCGGTGGTTTCCCACCCCGTCGATCCGTAGGCGTGACGGGTCTCACCGCGGGGCGGTTCGGGGGCGTCGCCGGTGCGGGCCCGGGGCACGGACGCGACGTGGGCGGACGCCGGATCAGGGCGGGCGCCCGTACCGGCCGTGGTGGTGACCCGGACGTGTCCCTCCCCGTCGGGTGCCGTCCTCACGGAGCCGGGTCCGCCGGGTGGCGCCAGCCGCAGGGCGGACTCGCCCACGCGCAGCAGCGCGCCCGGCGGGAAGCCGACCGGGCGGGTGGTGACGCGGGTGCCGTCCAGCGTCGTACCGTTCGTCGACCCCAGGTCGGCCACCGTGACGCGGCCCTCGGGAGAGACCGTGACCGCGCAGTGCAGACGGGAGACGTCGGGGTCGTCCAGCGGGACGTCCGCCTCGGCGGAACGGCCGATGTGGATCCGCCCGCCGTGCAGGAGGTGGACGCCGCCCGCGTCGGGGCCCGCGACGACATGGAGCTGGGCCGCGTCCTCGTCCACGTCCGGACCGGGTTCCGTGGGGGCGCCCAGGGACAGCACCGCGCCGTCGGTCAGCGGCGGCTCGCCCAGCGTGCAGCGCTGCCCGTCGAGCCGCTCGGCGCCCGCGTACAGCACGACCGGACCACCGCCGGGCTCCCGGCTCCGCTCGGACGGGGCGCCGCTCCCGTCCCCGCCGACCGCCGAGGCCAGACCCGACGCCACCGCCGCCAGCGCCGTGCCTGCGGGGGCGGTGACCAGCACATCGCAGGCCGTGGCACGCCCCCGGGGCTCCGAAGGCGGGCCCAGCGGGTCTACGACGGTCAGCCGGATCTGCATCGCCGTCAGGGGTCCCTTCCGCGCAGGCGCCCGCGACGAGGACGAGGCTGTGCTGCGGTCCCCCCACCGCAGATCCCCCCACCGCGCACGGACACGTCGGCCAGTACTGAAGGCATCCTCGCACCTGCCACTGACAACACGCCCGCCACCCGGGCAGAAGTGATCTTGATTGGTCGGCTCTGCCCGTAAAAGTGCCTGACCAGTGCCCGACCGGTGCCCGCTTGGGATCGGTGGCGGCATCCGTCACACCCTCCTCGAAGGGGCCGAACGGCAACCAACCGTCGCGAGTGAGCGTCTTTCCGTCGAACATGTACGGCAACGCCTACGTAAGCGCTTATACGAACCACAGGCGCTCACGGGAAGCACACAAGGACGACAGCCCGGTGCCGGGCAGCTCGGCATTACAGTGGGCGCAGCCGCCGCGGCAGAAGTGACGCCGAAGTGACAACGGCGGACGGACCAGGCAAGCAAGCAACACGGACCAGGCAAGCAAGCAACAGGGAGCGCATGACGTGCGGCCGGTAGGGAGCAAGTACCTCCTTGAGGAGCCGCTGGGACGCGGCGCCACAGGCACCGTCTGGCGAGCCCGCCAGCGGGAGACCGCGGGTGCCGAGGCGGCCGTCGCCGGCCAGCCCGGCGAGACCGTGGCGATCAAGGTCCTGAAGGAGGAGCTCGCCAACGACGCGGACGTCGTGATGCGCTTCCTGCGGGAGCGGTCCGTCCTGCTGCGGCTCACCCACCCGAACATCGTGCGGGTCCGCGACCTCGTCGTCGAGGGCGATCTGCTCGCGCTCGTCATGGACCTGGTCGAGGGTCCCGACCTGCACCACTACCTGCGCGAGAACGGGCCGTTCTCGCCGGTCGCCGCCGCCCTCCTCACCGCCCAGATCGCCGACGCGCTCGCCGCCAGCCACGCCGACGGTGTCGTGCACCGGGACCTGAAGCCCGCGAACGTCCTGCTCAGGCAGGACGGCGGCCAGATGCACCCGCTGCTCACCGACTTCGGCATCGCCCGGCTCGCCGACTCCCCGGGCCTGACCCGGACCCACGAGTTCGTCGGCACGCCCGCGTATGTCGCGCCCGAGTCCGCGGAGGGACGTCCGCAGACGTCCGCCGTCGACATCTACGGGGCGGGCATTCTGCTGTACGAGCTGGTCACCGGACGTCCGCCGTTCTCCGGCGGCTCCGCCCTCGAAGTACTGCACCAGCACCTGAGCGCCGAGCCGCGCCGGCCCTCCACCGTGCCCGATCCGCTGTGGACGGTCATAGAACGCTGTCTGCGCAAGAACCCGGACCAGCGGCCCAGCGCCGAGAACCTCGCGCGCGGGCTGCGCGCCGTCGCCGAGGGTGTCGGCGTGCACGCCACCTCCGCGCAGATCGCCGCGGCGGACGGGGTGGGCGCGCTGCTCGCCCCCGACCCGGCACCGGCGCCGGTCCCCGGCACGCCGGGCGCGGCCGACCCCACCCAGGTGCTGCCGCACGGCGCTCCGGGGGCGTACGACCCGAACGGCGCGACCAGTGTCCTTCCGCACACGGGTGCTGCCGATCCCACCACGGTCCTGCCGCACCGGGGTGCCGCCGACCCGACCGCCGTCATGCCGCCGGTGCCGCAGAACCAGCCCGGCGGGGGACCCGGCCGGCCGGAGGACCCGCATCCCTGGCAGAACCAGTTGCGGGCGGCCCGCGACCGCAACGAGCAGACGCAGTTCCAGCAGTACGTCGACCCGGACCAGGACCCCCTGCGCCGGCGTCCGCAGCGGCAGGTCGCACGACCGCAGCAGCGGCCCGAGCAGCAGCAGGGCCAGCAGCCGCCCGGATACGGGTATCCGCAGCAGGGCCAGCAGCCCCAGCAGTACGCACCTCAGCAGCAGCCTCAGCAGTACGGGCAACAGCAACAGCAGCAGCGACAGCAGTACGGGCAGCAGCAGCAACAGCAGCAGCGGCAGCAGTACGGGCAGCAACAGCAACAGCAGTCCCGGCGGGCGCAGCGTCAGCAGCCACAGCCGCAGCCGCAGCGTTACGCTCCCGCGCCGCAGCAGCCCGAGGCGCCCGCGCCGCGGCAGCCGCGTGAGCCGCGGCAGCGCAGTGCCAACCGGATGAGGATCCCGGGGCTGGGCTGCCTCAAGGGATGCCTGTTCATGATCGTCATCCTGTTCGTCGGCGGATGGCTGGTCTGGGAGTTCAGCCCCCTGCAGGGCTGGATCGGCTCAACCCAGTCCTTCTGGGGCGTGCTGACCGACGGATACCACAGCGTCAGCGACTGGGTCGGGAATCTCGGCTCGGGCTCGTCCGGCAACTGACGCGCACCCGACCGGCGGCCGGTTCGCGGCCGACTCTGGGGACTTGTCGACATCCGGCGGGTGATTTCCGCCTCCGGAGTGAAGGTTGGCTCCTCGGACGCGTACTTTTAGCGGCAACACGCGTCGGTAGGAGCAGTCTTGGCACGGAAGATCGGGAGCCGCTACACCGCCCACCAGATTCTGGGGCGGGGCAGCGCCGGTACGGTGTGGCTGGGTGAGGGACCCGAGGGGCCCGTCGCCATCAAGCTGCTGCGCGAGGACCTCGCGTCCGACCAGGAGCTCGTGAGCCGCTTCGTACAGGAGCGCACGGCCCTGCTCGGCCTCGACCATCCCCACGTGGTCGCGGTGCGTGACCTCGTGGTGGACGGCAACGACCTCGCGCTCGTCATGGATCTCGTACGGGGTACGGACCTGCGTACCCGGCTGGACCGGGAGCGGCGGCTGGCGCCCGAGGCCGCGGTCGCGATCGTGGCCGACGTCGCGGACGGTCTTGCGGCGGCGCACGCGGCCGGGGTGGTCCACCGGGACGTCAAGCCCGAGAACGTGCTCCTCGACATGCAGGGGCCGCTCGGGCCGGGTGGCGCGCACCCCGCGCTGCTGACCGACTTCGGTGTGGCCAAACTCATCGACTCACCGCGGCGCACCCGGGCCACGAAGATCATCGGCACGCCGGACTATCTCGCGCCCGAGATCATCGAGGGACTGCCGCCGCGGGCCGCCGTCGACATCTACGCCCTGGCGACCGTCCTGTACGAGCTCCTGGCCGGGTTCACCCCCTTCGGGGGCGGACACCCGGGAGCGGTGCTGCGGCGGCACGTGACCGAGACGGTCGTGCCGCTGCCGGGGATCCCCGAGGAGCTGTGGCAGCTCCTCGTGCAGTGTCTGGCGAAGGCGCCCGCGTCGCGGCTGCGGGCGTCCGAGCTGGGAGCGCGGCTGCGGGAGCAGCTGCCGTTGCTGGCGGGGATGCCGCCGCTGGACGTGGACGAGCCGGACGGGGAACCGGCGGAGGAGACGTCCGAGGAGGCCGCGGAGCCGGCCGAGCCGACGTCACGGGTACGACGAGGGGCCGTGCCGCTGGTGCCGGGCGCCGCACCGGACTCGAACCGGGACACGCACACCTCGATGCGGGTGCCGGGGCCGGACGAGCTGGCCGGCGGGGCGCGGGGGACGGCACGCGTGCCGCGCGCGGCGGGGGCGCCCCGGCCCGGATCGGCGCGGCACCGGGCCTCCGCCCGGCGGCGCCGGATCACGCTGGGGGTGGCGGGAGTGGTGCTCGTCGCCGCGGTGGGGGTGGGGACGTGGCTCGCCACCTCGGGGGACGACGGAGGGGCGCAGCCCTCCGACACGAAGAATTCGGCCCCGGCCTCTCCCTGACAGGCCTTCTCCCGGACAGGCCCTTTCCCTGACGGGCCCTGTCCCGCCGTGGGGCTCCGCCCCGGACCCCTGCCAGGGGCGCTGCGCTCCCGGACCCCCCGCATCGCCCGAAGGGCTCGTCGTCGAACGCCGGAAGGTTCCCGCGTGGACGGGACGGTCTCCGGGCCGGACTGGTGATGCCGGCCGGGGCAGGGCTTTTCAGCCCGTCGGGGTTCGAGGACGAGGCCGTCCAGGCCCGCGCGAGGGTCCGGGGGGCGGCAGCCCCCGGGACGGGGAGGCCCGGGGGCGTGGTCCCCGGGGGTGAGGGCCCCGCTTGCCGCAGCCGTTACGCTGGAGGCGTGGCAGTCGTCGATGTATCCGAAGAGCTCAAGTCCCTCTCCTCGACCATGGAGTCGATCGAGGCCGTCCTGGACCTCGACAAGCTGAGGGCAGATGTCGCCGTGCTCGAGGAGCAGGCGGCCGCGCCGTCCCTGTGGGACGACCCGGACGAGGCGCAGAAGATCACCAGCAAGCTGAGCCACCTCCAGGCGGAGGTCAGGAAGGCCGAGGCGCTCCGCGGGCGTATCGACGATCTGAGCGTGCTCTTCGAGATGGCCGAGGAGGAGGACGACCCGGACACCCGTGCCGAGGCCGAGTCCGAGCTCACCGCCGTCAAGAAGGCGCTGGACGAGATGGAGGTGCGGACGCTGCTGTCGGGGGAGTACGACTCCCGCGAGGCCGTCGTCACCATCCGCGCCGAGGCCGGAGGCGTCGACGCCTCCGACTTCACCGAGAGGCTGCAGCGCATGTACCTGCGCTGGGCCGAGCGGCACGGGTACAAGACCGAGCTCTACGAGACCTCGTACGCGGAAGAGGCGGGCATCAAGTCCACCACCTTCGCCGTGCACGTGCCGTACGCCTACGGAACGCTCTCCGTGGAGCAGGGCACCCACCGGCTCGTGCGGATCTCGCCCTTCGACAACCAGGGACGCCGGCAGACGTCGTTCGCCGGTGTCGAGATCCTGCCCGTCGTCGAGCAGACCGATCACATCGAGATCGACGAGTCCGAGCTCCGGGTGGACGTCTACCGTTCCTCGGGTCCCGGCGGCCAGGGCGTCAACACCACCGACTCCGCGGTGCGTCTGACCCACCTGGCGACCGGCATCGTCGTGTCGTGTCAGAACGAGCGGTCGCAGATCCAGAACAAGGCGAGCGCGATGAACGTCCTGCAGGCCAAGCTCCTCGAGCGGCGCCGCCAGGAGGAGCAGGCCAAGATGGACGCCCTCAAGGGCGACGGCGGCAACTCCTGGGGCAACCAGATGCGTTCGTACGTGCTGCACCCGTACCAGATGGTCAAGGACCTGCGGACGGACTTCGAAGTGGGCAACCCCGAGGCCGTGTTCAACGGTGAGATCGACGGGTTCCTCGAGGCCGGAATTCGCTGGCGCAAGCAGCAGGAGAAGTGACGGGAGCCCTCAGGGGCTCTTTGTCGACAAGGCAACTGCCGCTCTTTGAGCGGCAGTTGCCTTTTGTGTGGCGGTTGTCTGGGTTTTACGTCACAGTCACATGTCTTCATGGCGGTCAAATAGCGCCGATCCGGACATCGCGGCCGCAACGACCTTGACGCTGCTTTGAAAACTGGGAAGGGTGACGTGTGGCATGCGTATCTCTGGGGCGCATGTGAACCGGGGGGTCGAGCAAAGCCACCCCCTGTGACGCCGTGGCCCCGGGCGCTGCTCCATTGACGATCAGCTACTGGGGGTAGCAAGCAGATGACCAAGAAGACGCGGATTCGCGCGGCGCGGATAGCCGCCTGCGCGGTGATCGCCGCCGGTGCCTCGCTGACCGCCGCGGGTGCCGCTTCGGCTCTCGACATCAACATCGGCGTCACGGCCGACGGCCCGACCCCGACCGCGACCGACACGGGCATTCCGACCGACCCGGGCACGCCTTCCGGCCCGGGCACGCCCTCGGACCCGGGTACGCCCTCGGACCCCGGTACGCCCTCCGACCCGGGCACGCCCTCCGACCCCGGCACGCCCTCCACCGAGCCGACCGACGGGCCCACGGACCCCACCGAGGAGCCGACCGAGCCCACCGACCCGACCGACAACCCCACCGACGGGGCCGGTGCGGGCGGCAACAACAGCAACCCCGACGGTGGCTCCAAGCCCGTCGAGCAGGGCAAGGGCTCCTCCGGTCTGACCGACACCGGCTCGGACACCTCCGCCCAGGGCAAGAGCGGCGAGCTGGCCGAGACGGGCGCCACCGAGACCACGTTCCTGCTGGTCGGCGCCGCCACGATGATCGCCGGCGGTATCGGCTTCCGCCTGCTGCCGCGCCTCACGGGCGGCCGCGGCACCACTGCCTGACGCGGGCCCGTGTGATGCGGGGGTCGGTGTGATGCGCGACACCATCCGCGCGTGAGATGCGAAAAGGGCCCGGAGCGAGCTGCTCCGGGCCCTTCCCGTACGCCCTGGGTAGCCGTACGTACGCCCTGGGTGCCCTCTCGCGGGTCCTACACCGTCTGGTGGGCCAGCAGCGCCACCGCCGCGATGAGCACGGCCAGCAGCGCTATCAGTGCCATCGGGTTCAGCCCGGCGAAGGGGCTCTCCTGCTGCAGCCGCTCCCGGTTCGCGCGGCAGACCGGGCAACGGCCCTCACTGACGGGCGCCGCGCAGTTCGCGCACACCAATCGGTCGTACGTCATGCGCTTGCCCTCCTTGCGCCGTCCTCCGCGTACATAACGCCGCGGGGAACGCAACCGTTCCCCTTCCACTGTGCCAGGTTCCGCGGAATTCGGCGCGGCTCGGCTTATCCTGCCCCGCCCGGACGCTTTCCAGCCCGTCAGATCCGTGACAAAACGTGCAAGCGTCGCGCAACCCCGGACGCCGACTGCGGAGCCACACCCGGTTCGCGTATGGTCACGCACATCTACCCCCGGCGACCCGTGGTGCATCCGTGATCCGATTCGACAATGTCTCCAAGGTCTACCCCAAGCAGACCCACCCCGCTCTCAGGGATGTCTCCCTGGAGGTCGAGCGTGGTGAGTTCGTGTTCCTCGTGGGGTCCTCCGGCTCCGGAAAGTCCACCTTCCTGCGGCTGGTCCTCCGCGAGGAGCGGTGCAGCCACGGTCAGGTGCACGTCCTGGGCAAGGACCTCGCGCGCATCTCCAACTGGAAGGTGCCGCAGATGCGGCGCCAGCTGGGGACCGTCTTCCAGGACTTCCGGCTGCTGCCGAACAAGACGGTCGCCGAGAACGTGGCCTTCGCCCAGGAGGTCATCGGCAAGTCCCGCGGCGAGATCCGCAAATCCGTGCCCCAGGTGCTCGACCTCGTCGGGCTCGGTGGCAAGGAGGACCGCAGGCCCGGCGAGCTGTCCGGTGGTGAGCAGCAGCGTGTGGCCATCGCGAGAGCCTTCGTGAACCGGCCCAAGCTCCTCATCGCGGACGAGCCGACCGGCAACCTCGACCCGCAGACCTCCGTCGGCATCATGAAGCTGCTCGACCGCATCAACCGGACGGGCACGACTGTGGTGATGGCGACGCACGACCAGAACATCGTGGACCAGATGCGCAAGCGCGTCATCGAGCTGGAGAAGGGTCGTCTCGTCCGCGACCAGGCGCGCGGCGTCTACGGCTACCAGCACTGACGACGGTCCACGGAAAGGCTTACCAGACGCCATGCGCGCCCAGTTCGTTCTGTCGGAGATCGGTGTCGGTCTCCGTCGCAATCTGACGATGACCTTCGCGGTCGTCGTCTCGGTCGCCCTCTCCCTCGCCCTGTTCGGCGGTTCGCTCCTGATGAGCGACCAGGTGAGCACCATGAAGGGCTACTGGTACGACAAGGTCAACGTCTCTGTCTTCCTCTGCAACAAGAGCGACGCGGAGTCCGACCCCCACTGCGCCAAGGGGGCCGTGACCGCCGAGCAGAAGAAGCAGATCGAGGGCGACCTCGGCAAGATGACCGTCGTCCAGAAGGTGACGTACGAGTCCGCGGACGACGCCTACAAGCACTACAAGGAGCAGTTCGGCGACTCCCCGCTGGCCAGCTCCCTGACGCCGGACCAGATGCAGGAGTCGTACCGCATCAAGCTGAAGGACCCGGAGAAGTACCAGGTCATCGCGACCGCCTTCGACGGGCGTGACGGCGTGCAGTCCGTGCAGGACCAGAAGGGCATCCTGGACAACCTCTTCGGGCTGCTCAACGGCATGAACTGGGCCGCCCGCGCGGTGATGGCGATGATGCTCGTCGTCGCCCTGATGCTGATCGTCAACACGGTGCGCGTCTCGGCGTTCAGCCGGCGCAGGGAGACCGGGATCATGCGCCTGGTCGGCGCCTCCGGGTTCTACATCCAGGCGCCGTTCATCATGGAGGCCTCGGTCGCCGGACTCATCGGCGGCGGTGTCGCCTGCGGATTCCTGGTGGTCGCGCGGTACTTCATCATCGATCACGGTCTGGCCCTGTCCGAGAAGCTGAACCTGATCAACTTCATCGGCTGGGACGCGGTGCTCACCAAGCTGCCGCTCATCCTCGCGACGAGCCTGCTGATGCCCGCGCTTGCCGCGTTCTTCGCGTTGCGCAAGTACCTGAAGGTGTGACGCATGCCAAGGGGGCCGTACTGCCAACCGGCGGTACGGCCCCTCGCGTTGTCCTAGACTCACCGCCATGTCAGGTCGTGACCTGTTCTGCCAGCCCCGCCGCGTCGGCCGCGGGGCTGCCCTGACATTGGTCTTCGCGAGCGTTCTCGTCGCCGGCGCGGCGACCGGGTCGTTCGGCGACCCCGACCGGAAATCCCCGCTCCCGTCGGCCCGTTCGACGCCGGCCGCCCACCACAAGGACGTCGCCGCGGCGGCGGCCGAGGCGATGGCCGACGGCAAGTCCCCCATGGAGGCGGCCGAGCGCGCCGTCAGCCGCAGCGGCGACCGCTGGGGCGCGGTCTACTCCCAGGGCGACTACGAGGAGTTCGAGGAGGCCCTCGACGGCCAGTACACCGGCGTCGGGCTGTGGGCCCGGCGCGAGCGTGACGGCCGGATCGAGGTGACCCGGGTGCAGGGCGCGTCACCCGCGGCGGCCGCCGGGATCCGCGTGGGCGACCGGCTGCGCAGCGTCGACGGCGAGGACGTCGACGGCAGGCCCGTCACCGACGTGGTCTCCTTACTGCGCGGGGACGCGGACGACGCCGCGGCCGGTACGAAGGTCCGCCTCGGTCTGGAGCGCGGCACGCGCGCGTGGAGCGAGACCCTGCGCCGGGCCAGGTTGTCCACGGACTCCGTGACCGTGCACAAGCTCCCCGGCGGCGTCACCGTGATCAAGGTCGCCGCCTTCACCAAGGGCGCGGGCGACGCCGTGCGCACCGCCGTCGAGCAGGCCCCCCGGCAAGCCGGGATCGTCCTCGACCTGCGTGGCAACTCCGGCGGACTGGTCACCGAGGCCGTCACGACGGCCTCCGCCTTCCTCGACGGCGGCCTCGTCGCCACGTACGACGTCAACGGTGAACAGCGCGCCCTGCACGCCGCGCCCGGCGGCGACACCACCAGACCCCTGGTCGCGCTCGTCGACGGCGGCACGATGAGCGCCGCCGAACTGCTCACCGGCGCCCTCCAGGACCGTGGCCGCGCGGTCGTGGTCGGCACCAGGACCTTCGGCAAGGGCTCGGTCCAGATGCCGAGCACCCTTCCCGGCGGGTCCGTCGCCGAGCTGACCGTCGGGCACTACCGCACCCCCTCCGGCCACGGCGTCGACGGACGGGGCATCACCCCCGACCTGGAGGCCGACGCGGGTGCCCTGGAGCGCGCCGAGACCGTGCTCAGCGGTCTCGGCGACCCCTCGTAGTCACCAGCCCGGCCCGTCGAGGTCACCGGTCCGACGGGGTCACTGGCCGGGGCCCCTGTAATCGGCTTTCCCCCGGACCCCCCTGTAGTGCGAAAATGGTCAGCATCATGAGCAAGGGAATGTACGTACCGAAGGAGTCCCAGCCCAAGCAGGGCGGAGGGACCGCGAAGGTCAAGGACGGCAAGCGCAAGATCGTCGCGCAGAACAAGAAGGCACGGCACGACTACGCGATCGTCGACACCTACGAGGCCGGCCTCGTGCTCACCGGCACCGAGGTCAAGTCGCTGCGTCAGGGACGCGCCTCGCTGACCGACGGCTTCGTCCAGATCGACGGGAACGAGGCGTGGCTGCACAACGCCCACATTCCCGAGTACAGCCAGGGCACGTGGACCAACCACACGGTGCGCCGCAAGCGAAAGCTGCTCCTGCACCGCGAGGAGATCGACAAGCTGGCGTCGAAGTCGGAGGAGACGGGTCACACGATCGTGCCCCTAGCCCTGTACTTCAAGGACGGCCGGGCCAAGGCCGAGATCGCGCTCGCCCGGGGCAAGAAGGAGTACGACAAGCGGCAGACCCTGCGTGAGAAGCAGGACCGCCGGGAGTCGGACCGTGCGATCGCGTCGGCGAAGCGGAAACAGCGGGGCGAGTAGCCACGGCCGCGGTGACCGCGGGGCGGTGGCCACGGGTAATACGGTGGCACCGACGTGCGTGGGTCACGTACGATGGGATCTGCACCCCACAGCGGGTGCGCCACCCTCTCCGGAGGGGCTTGAAAAAACAACATGGGGATGATCGGTTTCGACAGCGGCTGTCGAAGCAGGGGAAGCGTGTCGAGGAAGCGACAATGATCTCGTTAACCATATGTCGCAACCAATAATCGCCAATTCCAAGAGCGATTCCCAGTCCTTCGCCCTCGCTGCCTAATAAGCAGTGAGTGAAGGACCCTTAATGGGTGTCAGCCCGGGAGTGTTCCCGACCCGGATCCTGGCATAATCTAGGGGACTAAACCATCGAGCCCGGTCACGGGGTTCGATGGGAAATCAAACAGTGACTGGGCCCGTCGGCGACTTGTTCGCGTGATCACCGGGGCCGAGAAAATCGCAGCGAACTGCACACGGAGAAGCCCTGATTCTGCACCGGTGGACGCGGGTTCGATTCCCGCCATCTCCACGATCAGGAGGTCCCCCGGGACCTCCACATCCCATGTGGGCAAAGGCCCCGTCGCTTTCGAGCGGCGGGGCTTTTGTCATGCCTGGTGTTCGTTTCCTTCATTCCGGTGGACGTGACCACGTACACGGCCGACCAGATCAGAGCGATCAAGGCCGCAGTGAAGGAACTTCCGGAAGCGGATCAGACGCGGATCTTCTACGTCGGCGATCACAGCTGAGCAATCTGTTCACCCTGCGGTGGGCTGGTCCTGCTGAGGCCGCCCACCGCTCGCTGCAAAGGCAAGGAAGCCATGACGAAGCTCGTGTCGTTCCCCTCTGGAGGGGCAGGAGAGGATCTCGGCTGGTTCGCCACCGCCGCCCTCTTCGATGATGTAGCCGATTTCGTTCTCCGGCATGTGACGGACGAGCATGCAAAGCGTGACGTCACTGCAGGTGCCGCATCGGGATATCTGTTCATCGGTGACCTTCCCGAACCTGATCAGACGAACGTTCTGGTCGCGCTGCGTGACGAATTCCCCGGCCATGTGGATTCCGTTGTCCATCCACCGGATGTGACCTCCAGGATGGACGACAAGGAAACCTTCGTCGCGCGTGCCAAGTCGCTCGCGCAGATGGCGAGTAGAAGCATCGCCCTGCGCGACGCTTCCGGAGCCATGCCGAAAGGGAAGGAATGAAGGGATGCGTCGACTGACCGGACGCACCTGGACTGTGGTGGCTGAACGGGGGCCTTCGGGCTGAGGGATCACGCGGCGGTTCATGGCGTTTGATTTCGATGTCTCATGTGCCTTAGGGGTGATGGATTTCCTCCACCTCCTGACGTCCGACAACGGCTGACACCATGAGGTGGATCGGACCTGACTGCCATTGGTTCCGTCTGGTGGTCCGACTCCTCCCACATCAGGGCGTTGAGGAGGCAGCACTCGGGGCTTCAGCGTGCCGACCGCGAACACATGATCGGAGCAACCCCGCCATGCCCCTCGAAGAACCGCGTGCTCTGCTCGTGCAGGCGCGGGGCGAGCCGTCTCCGCTGTACGAGTGGGAGGTCCCCGGGGCCTACGAGGATCTGGGGGCCTTCACCCGCAACGTCCCCTTGGACGACGGCCGGTTGGACCTTCCGGCGGAGCTGGCGGACGCCCTGCGCTCATGGTCGCTGTCCCGCCCGCCGGAGGGTTTCACCTCTCGCCCGGAACTGCGCAAGCACGTCCGGCAGGGTCTGGCGGTCACCCGGCGACTGGCCGGGCGGCTCGGGCCGTCGTGGCCGGTGCGCTACTGGGACGAGCGCCACCGGACGGCGAAGTGGGTGTGCCGGAGCTGCGACCGCCTGCACGGGGAACGCGACAGCCATGGCACACCGGCGTACCCCGTCGACCTCACGGTCGAGGGCGAGTTCAGGTTCGCTCCGCTGCGCGCGGACGGATTCGGGGACTTCTTCCCCGATGATCCCGCCGCCGGGCTGAATCTCTCCGGGGAACTCGTCGCCGGCCTGTACGCGTGGGCGAACGGGATCGACACCACGGTGAACCTGGATCTGCGGGACCGGGTGGAGGGCAAGTACGACGGCGAGTGGGAGCGGCTGTTCCGCCTGGGTGAGGACTTGGCGGGACGAGTGGCCCACGAGCTCGGCCCCGACCGGACAGTGACCTATAGGGGCTTGGCGCATGGTGGTTTGGCAGCGATGACGTCCGTCAGCTGGCAAGGTGACCGGCAGTTGTAGACGCGAGGGGCCCGCACTCACCCGAGAGCGTGGCGCGCCCTCGTCTACGGTTCGGGCGACCGCACCGCGCCCCGTGACCGCTTCGGCGGCGGGAAGGTCCCGACTCCCACCGGTGTTGTCGTCCTCGGCTTCACCACAGGCAGGGAGCCCGCGGTCCGGGTACGCCGCCCGCGGGGATCGAGGTGAAGTGGCCACAGGCACGGAAGACCGGAGGGGGCGACGGTGACGGGACGGCAGGAGCGGTACTACGTCGACTACGACGCGGACTTCGGACTCAGCGGGCTGACCGAGATGTTCGCCCTCTCACCCGCTCCGGGGGACATCGGCGCGGCACTCGGCCTCGTCACGGCGAAGCTCGACGCGTACGACCTCGAATGCCCCGTGTTCGGCGTCGACCATCTCGACCCGGACGAGCGGAGCATCCTGGGCTTCGACGTCAGCCACGACGAGTGGGGGTACGCCGACGATCTGCGCGAGGACGTGCGCGGGCTTGTCGACTCGCCGCTGGCCGACGAGGCGATCCTGACCGTGTGGCGGGCGGCGGCCGGGGGTGTGTGGGATCCCGCGGCGCACGGCATGAGTGCCCGTGACTGGCTGCGGCGCGTCGACGGGATCTGCGCCGCACGCCCTCCCCGGAGAGCCCCCGGGCGGCGGCCGGCGCCTTCCGCGTTGTGGGGTCACCGGCCGCCGCCGGCCGACGAGGTGCGTGACGACGTCGTCGCGGAGATACGGTTCTGCCGCGAGCGGTCGGCGGGTGCCCTCCCTTCCCCCGACACCCTGGGCGCCTTGGAAGAGGTGGCCGCCCGCGTTCCCGAACTCGGCTTCCGGCTCCTTCTGCGGGTTCTGCAGGTCCACTCCGTACGGATCGAGAAGGAGTGGTACGACCGGTTGCAGGCGCTCGCCGAACGTTTCAGTCACAGCGCAGCGCTGGTCCGCTCCGGTCTCGACATCGTGTGGCCGCCCATCGACCCCGCCCGTCGCGACACCACCTGGGACTTCGGGTTGTCCGGCCTCACCGGGAAGGCGCACCAGGACTGGCGTGCGAGCCGGGAGGAGATCCGCAGCGCGGCCGACGGCGACGACATCGGACAGACCCCGGGCTCCGCGGCGGCCGTCCTCCTGGAGGACACGCTCCGACTGCTGGGGTCCGCACTGCCCGACGCCGCGCTCGCGGCGCTGTGGGCCGGGGCCTCGGGCATGCGGGAGGCCGTCGAAGGACGGGACTGGCTACGGCTGGTCGCGGACGTGTGCCGGGAGCGGCTGCGGGAGGTCGCGCCCGCGTACACGCTCGTCGTGGTGCCCGCCCGGACCGAGCTCGCCGACGTGGTGCTGAGGGAGGTCCGGGAGGTGGCACCCGCGGTGGCGGACAAGTTCGCCAGTCCCCACTGGCGTCCCGTTCCCGCCGCGGACGTCATGGACGCGCTGGAGCACGTGGTCACCCGGATCGATCCCGATCTCGGGTTCCGGTTGTTCCTCCGCGTCCTGATCGAGCTGTCCGTGCCGCTCTCACAGGAGCAGTACGACCGCTACGGCGCGATCGGGGAGCGCATCGGGTACGGCGAGTACCACGTCTCCGACGTGGACTACCTGATCGAGACTCGCTGACCCGCCTCGGCGCCGGGTGAACGGGGGCGGCGGGGCCTGCGCGTGCGGTCGTACGCGGACTGCGCCCCGCCCGCCTCTCCCCGGGCCACGGCTCCTCAAGGATTCAGCGTGCGCGGTGCGGTGCTCGCGCGTTCCGTCAGCCGGGGCGCGAGCAGCGTGGCCTCGGGGACGTCGGCGCCGGCCAGTTTCCTCATCAGCAGTTCCACCGCCCGAGCGCCCACCTCGGAGGACGGGAGGGTGACGGAGGTGACGGGGACGCGGACGTTCTCGGCGAGTTCGTCCGGGCAGATCGCCGTGACGGAGAGGTCGACGGGGACGCGCAGACCGAGTTGCCCGAAGGCGTCGATCAGCGGTTCCAGGACCGGTTCGTTGTGGACGACGACGCCGGTGAGCCCCGGCTGTTCGCGCAGGAGCTGTTCGGCGACCCGGCGCGCGGCGGCGGGTGAGGCGTCGCAGGGGTGGACCAAGGACACGAGTCCGTTGCGGTCGGCGGCGGCGGTGAAGCCCTCCACCACACGCTGGGCGAACGCCGTCCCCCGCACGTACACCTCGGGCGGCGACCCGACCAGTGCCACGACCCGGTGCCCGAGCCCCGCCAGCCGCTCGACGCAGAGCTCCCCCGCCGCCTTGAAGTCCAGGTCGATGCAGGTCAGTCCGGCGGGCCGGGAAGGGAACCCGATGAGGACGGAGGGCCGGTCCAGGGTGCGCAGCAGCGGCAGCCTGGGGTCGTGCAGCTGGACGTCCATCACGATCAGGGCGTCCACCAGCGCGGTGTCCGCGACCCGCCGCAGTCCCTCCTCGCCCTCCTCCTGCGTGAGCAGCAGGACGTCGTGATCGTGCCGGCGCGCCGCCGTCACCACCGACACCGCGAACCGCATCACCACCGGCACGTGGATGCCCGCCCTCAGCGGCACCACCAGCGCCAGGACGTTGGACCGGTTGCTCGCGAGGGCGCGCGCCCCGGCGTGCGGACGGTAGCCCAGCCGGCGGATGCTGGCCTCGACACGCTGCCGGGTCTCCTCGGAGATGGGCCGCTTGCCGCTGAGGGCGTAGGAGACGGTGCTGGGGGAGACCCCGGCGTGCCGCGCCACATCGGTGATCTTCACCATCAGTCCGACTCCGACTCGGGCTGCGGCTGCGGGTCGGGTTCCAGGTCCAGCTCCAGGGACAGGAATCCCGTCCCCGCCTTCGCCCGCACCTCGCGGCCGCCCGCCGCCAGCCCCCACGGCGCCGCCGGATCACTCGACGAGGCCCGCAGGGTGTTCCCCTCGCGGACGACGGTGAACGTCACGCCGCCCACCGGCACCGTCACCCGGGCGCCGCGCTCCAGGCCGTACGCGCGCAGGGTGACCCCGTCGGCGTAGTCGTAGTCGGGCCGGTCGTCCACGGCGCCCACCGGGATCACCGCACCCGGCCGCACCAGCAGCGGCACGCTCAGGAAACCGTGGCGTTCGCGCACCCAGCGCGGACCGGTCACCGTCCGCCCGGTGAGGAGGTGGGTCCAGGTGCCGTCCGGTACGTAGTAGGAGACGTCCCCCTCGTCGCTGAAGACGGGCGCGACCAGCAGGTCGGGGCCGAGCATGTACTGCCGTTCCAGATGCGCGCACGCCGGGTCCTCCGGGAACTCCAGCACCATCGCCCGCATCATCGGCACCCCCTCGGCGTGCGCGGCGCGGGCGGCCTCGTACAGATAGGGCATGAGACCGAGCTTCAGCCGGGTGAACAGCCGCAGCACGTCCACGGCCTCCTCGTCGAACAGCCACGGCACCCGGTAGGAGGACGAGCCGTGCAGCCGGCTGTGGGAGGAGAGGAGACCGAAGGCGATCCACCGTTTGAAGAGGGCCGGTGCCGGCGTTCCCTCGAAGCCGCCGATGTCGTGGCTCCAGAAACCGAACCCGGACATGCCGAGGCTCAGCCCGCCGCGCAGTGACTCGGCCATCGACGCGTACGTCGCCTCGCAGTCGCCGCCCCAGTGCACCGGGAACTGCTGGCTGCCGGCCGTCGCCGAGCGGGCGAAGACGACGGCCTCCGCCTCGCCCCGGTGCTTGCGCAGCACCTCGAAGACGGTCCGGTTGTAGAGGTAGGTGTAGTAGTTGTGCATGCGTTCCGGGTCGGCGCCGTCGGCGTACGCCACGTCGACCGGGACCCGTTCGCCGAAGTCGGTCTTGAAGCAGTCGACGCCCTGGTCGAGCAGTGCCTCCAGTTTGGCGGCGTACCAGTCGCGGGCGGCGGGGCTGGTGAAGTCGACCAGCGCCATGCCCGGCTGCCACAGGTCCCACTGCCACACACTGCCGTCGGGCCTCCTGAGCAGATGGCCCAGGGCCTTGCCCTCCGCGAAGAGCGGGGAGCGCTGCGCGATGTACGGGTTGATCCATACGCAGATGTGCAGGCCCTTGTCCTTCAGCCGGGTCAGCATGGCCGCCGGGTCGGGGAACACGCGCGGGTCCCACTCGAAGTCGCACCAGTTGAACTCGCGCATCCAGAAGCAGTCGAAGTGGAAGACGGAGAGGGGGAGTTCACGCTCCCGCATGCCGTCGATGAAGGAGGTGACGGTGGCCTCGTCGTAGGAGGTGGTGAAGGACGTCGACAGCCACAGGCCGAAGGACCAGGCGGGCGGGAGGGCCGGACGGCCGGTGAGTCGCGTGTACGTGCGCAGGATGTCCTTCGGGCTCGGCCCGTGGATCACGTAGTACGTCAACTGCTGTGTCTCGGCGCTGAACTGGACCCTCGACACCGACTCCGAGCCGACCTCGAAGGAGACCCGGCCCGGATGGTCGACGAAGACGCCGTAGCCCGCGTCCGTCAGATAGAACGGCACGTTCTTGTAGGCCTGTTCGGTGGCGGTGCCGCCGTCGGCGTTCCACATGTCCACCACCTGGCCGTTCTTGACGAGCGGGCCGAAACGCTCGCCGAGGCCGTAGACCTGGGTGCCGACCCCGAGGTCGAGCTGTTCGCGCAGATAGTGGGCGCCGGCCGCGTCCCGCATGATGCCCATGCCCTTGGGGCCGCTGGTGGTCAGGACGCGGCCGTGGGCGAGGAAGTCGACGTGCCAGGGGGCGGTGCGGGAGACCCGCACGGACAGGGCGCCCGCGGTGAGCGTCGCGTGCTCGTCGTCGTGTTCCACGGTGGGGGAGAAGTCGCCCCGGTGGAGTTCGAAGCGGGGGCCGCGCGGTTCCTCGCCCTGGAAGTGCGTGAACGTCACGCCGATGACGTCCGGCATCGGCGCGTGCGCGCTGATCGTCACGACCGGTCCCTTCAGCAGGTCGCCGCGGTGGCGGATGGGCTGGGTCGGCGCGTGGATCTCCAGGGTGTTGTCGGAAACGCTCACGTCGAGGACCTCGACCGGGTGGGCCGCGGTGACGCCTTCGCGCAGCAGCCAGTAGCCGTCGGTGAACTTCACGCCCACACCCCTTACTTGACCGCGCCCACGGCGATGCCGCGGGTCAGTGTCCGCTGGAAGACGAGGAAGAAGACGATCGCGGGGAGCACGCCGAGGAGGGCCGCCGCGTTGGTCATGGTCGCGTCCATCAGGCGCTGGCCCTGGAGGACGCCGAGCGCCACTGACACCGTCTGGTTGTCGTTGGAGATCAGCATGACCAGCGGCAGCAGGAACTCGTTCCAGGTCCAGATGAAGAAGAAGACCAGGAGGACGCCGATGGTGGGTCGGCTGACGGGGACCACGATCCGCCACAGCACCTGCCACTTGTTCGCCCCGTCGATCCGGGCGGCCTCGATGATCTCGCGCGGGAACTGCCCGAGGACGGAGGACAGGAGATACGTGCCGAAGGCCGCCTGGACGACGGTGAACACGATGATCACGCTGAGCCGGGTGTCGTAGAGGCCCGCCTGCTTGCTCAGGTAGTAGACCGGGTAGACCAGTGCCTCCTGCGGCAGCATGTTCGCCAGCACGAAGAAGGCGAGGACCCAGGTGCGGCCTTTGACGCGTCCGATGCCGATCGCGTACGCGTTCAGGACGGACAGCACGGCGGCGCCGATCGCCACCGAGCCGGAGATCAGGACCGAGTTGACCAGCTTCTGGCCGTAGTCGACGCGCTGCCAGAAGTCCTTGAGACCGTCGAGGTAGAGGCCGTGGGGCAGGCTGAGGGGCCCGTTCGACGAGTACTCGGCGGGGGACTTGACCGCGTTGACCGCGACGATGCCGAACGGCAGCACCATGAAGAGGGCCGCGATGATCAGGGCCACGAGGACGGGATATCGGCGTGCGGCGGTCATGCGCGGAGTCCTTCCTCGGCGTCCTCGGCACGGGTCTGGAGCTTCAGACCGATCAGGGCGAGTACGAGGATGATCACGGTCAGCACGGTGGAGATCGCGGCGCCGTAGCCGACCTGGGTCTTCTCGAAGAAGGTGGTGAAGGAGAAGTAGGACGGCACGTCGGTCGCGCCGCCGGGGCCGCCCTTCGTGAGGACGTACACCGCGCCGAACACCTTGAGCGCGGCGATCGTGCACCAGAGGAGGACGACGTAGATCTCCGGGCGGATCTGCGGCAGCGTGATGTGCCCGAAACGGCGCCACCAGCCCGCGCCGTCCAGCTCCGCCGCCTCGTACAGCTGCGGGTCGACGCGTTGCAGCCCCGCCATGAAGACGACCAGCGGGAAGCCGATCTGGACCCACACCATCACGCCCATGACGCTGTAGAGGGCGAGGTCGGGGTCGCCGAGCCAGTCCCGCTGGAGCGAGCCGAGGCCCACCGCCCTCAGGAGCGCGTTCAGGGAGCCGTTGTCGGGGGCGAGGATCCAGCTCCAGACGATGCCGGCGACGGCGATGGGCAGGACCTGCGGGAGGTAGAAGCAGGCCCGCAGGACGGCGGCGGTCCGGGTGCCGAAGTGCTTGCCGACGAAGTCGAAGAGGGCCGCGGCCAGCACGAGCCCGAGGACCGTCGGTACGGCGGCCATCGCGACGACCATGAAGAGGCTGTGCCGGAAGGACGCCCAGAACTCGGAGTCGTCCCACAGCGCACGGTAGTTGGCGAGCCCCGACCACTTCGGTGAGCCGACGCCCTGCCAGTCGGTGAAACTCACACCGGTGTTCATCAGGAACGGGACGACGATCACCGTGAGGAAGGCGAGGACGCCGGGGAGCAGGAAGAGGGCGTAGGAGGAGCGGGGGCGGCGCGGGCGGCCCGTACGGCTGCGGTGCCGCCGGACCACCTGGCCGCCCCGTTCGGCGGTGGCCGTCATGTCTTCGGCGCGCCCTTGTCGTACGCCGTCTGCAGCGCGCTCAGATAGGCGTCCGGCTTCTCGCTGCCCGTGATCAGTTTCTGGGTCTCGGAGACGAGGACGTCGTAGAAGCCGGCGACCGGCCAGTCCGGGTAGAAGGCCAGACCGTCCTTGCCGGAGAGGGTGTTGAAGTCGGCGATCAGGGTCTTGGCCTTCGGGTCGGTGATGGCGGCGGTGTCGGCGCCCACCGGGACCCCGCCCTTGTCGCCGAGCAGGTTCTGGATCTTCTTCGACATGGTGATGTCGATGAATTCGTAGGCGAGTTCCTTGTTCTTGGCGCCCTTGGGAACGACCCAGAGGTTGCCGCCGGAGCCGAGGGTGAGGTCGCTGCCCGGCCACAGGAAGGTGCCCCAGTCGAACTTGTTCTCCGTCTGGAAGCGCCCGTACCACCAGCTGCCGCTGAACAGGATCGGGCTCTTGCCCTGGATGAAGGAGACGCCCGCGTCCTCGGCCTTGAGCGAGGTGGACTTCTTGCCGATGTAGCCCTTCTTCACCCAGTCGGCGAAGGTCGTGGCGGCGTACGTCCAGGCGGCGTCGTGGAAGTCCGTCTTCCCCTTGTAGAGCTCGTAACTGTCGACCCACGAGCGGTCGGCCTTGGAGAGGGCGAGCTGGTACAGGTACTGCTGCGCCACGTACTCGGCGCCCGCGTTGGCCAGCGGGGTGATGCCCTTGGACACGAACGTGTCCATGGCGGCGGTGAGCTGGTCGAGGGTGGTGGGCTCCGCGATGCCGTACCTCTTGAAGAGGTCCTTGTTGTAGAACACCATCGTGTACTCGGCGTAGTTGGGCACGCCGTACCACTTGCCGGAGCCCATGACCCCGTTGGTGTCGTACTGGCTCGTGGTGCGCACCCCCGCGCTGAGCTTCTTGTCCCAGCCGCGCTTGGCCGCCTCGGCGGTCAGGTCGGTGAGGAGCCCCTGCTTGGAGAGCAGCCCGGCTGTCGCGTTGCCCTTGTTGTACTCCATGAGGTCGGGCGCGTCGTTCGAGTTCAGGACCATCGGCGCGGTCTTCTGGATCTGTTCGAAGCCCTTCTCCTCGAACTTCACCTTGACGCCCGGGTGGGTCCTCTCGAACTCCTTGATGGCCTCGTTCCAGGCCACGCCCATCGCGCTGTCCGGCCCTTCGTAGTGCCAGAGTTTCAGCGTCTTGCCGTCCGGCGAACCGCTGTCCGAACTGCCGCAGGAGGCCAGCAGCAGGGCGCCCGTCAGGGTCACCGCCGCCGTCGCCACCACACGCCGTCGTGTCGTCGACATCCATTGCCTCCGGGGGTCGGATGGGGATCGGAGCCGTCACGCAGCGGACGTCGAAATCGTTTCGATGCGCGACGTCGAAGCGCTTCGACGGGGGAAGGTATGTGGGGGCCCTGGGCGCGTCAATGGGGTGCGTCGTAATTGGCGCACGGGTTCGACCCGCCGGACGGCGCACTCCCGCGAAAAGACGGTGAACTCCCTCGAAAACGCACTGATATCAGGACCGGGAGCGTGAACGCGGTCGCCGCCGCCGCGACCGGCACGACATACCCGGCCGTCGAAGAGAAGCGCTCCACCACCCAACCGCCGACAGCCGAGCCGCAGGCGATCCCGCCGAGCAGACCGGTCACCGCGAGCGTCATGCCCTCGTTCAGGCGGCCCTCGGGCGTGCGCCGCTGGACGAGCGCCATACCGGTGACCATGGTCGGCGCGGTGGCGGTCCCGGCGAGGAGCAGCGCGCCCGCCAGCACCGGGAGCGAACCGGTGAGTGAGGCCGCGAGCAGCGGCAGGGACATCGTGGCCGTCATGGCGGCGAGGCCGAGCCGGTGACGCCGTTCGGGGGGCCCGGCCGGCTTCAGGGTTCCGTACAGCAGCCCCGCCGCGCACGAGCCGGCGGCCTGCAGGGCGAGCACCGCGCCCGCGGCCGACCGGTGCCCCTGCGCGTCCGCGAACGCGATCGTGACGACCTCCATCGAACCGAACACCGCCCCGGTGGCGAGGAAACAGAGCAGGAGCGGGGGCATTCCGGGGGCCAGGACGGGGGACTTGGACCGCGGGTGGCGCTGGGGCGGCGGTTCCGTGGAGCGCTGGGCGGCGAAGACCAGGACGCCGGTCATCAGCAGGACCCCGGCCACCAGCGTCCCCGCTTCCGGGAAGAGCGTGGTGCACAGGAACGCCGCGCACACCGGGCCCAGCATGAAACACAGCTCGTCCGCGGCCTGTTCGAAGGAGTTCGCGGTGTGCGCGGCGTCGGGGTCGGCCCGGAAGAGGTGGGCCCAGCGGGCGCGTGACATGCCGCCCGTGTTGGGTGTCGTGGCGGTGGCGGCGTACGCGGCGAACAGGGTCCAGTCGGGCGCCCCGAAGCGCACGCACAGCAGCAGCGCCAGACTTCCCAGCAGGGCGAAGGCCGTGGCGGGCACGGCGATCCGGGCCTGGCCGTGACGGTCGACGAGACGCGCGGTCCAGGGTGCGACCAGCGCGGTCGCCGCGAGGCCGGTCGCCGTCACGGCCCCGGCGAGGGCGTAGGAGCCGCGCGACCCGGCGATCATGATGACCGCGCTGACACTGAACATGCCCATGGGCAGCCGTGCGAGCAGGTTCCCGAGGGTGAAGGCACGGGCGCCGGGGACGGCGAAGAGGCGGTGGTACGGGGTTCGGGGTGTGCGAGGGGTGCGGTCGGCTCGGGGTGCTCGGGGTGCTCGAGTGCTTCGGGTTGTTCGGGTTGGCTTCGAGGGGCGTGGGCGGAGGACCGGGCCGGCGGGCTGCGGGCTGTCGCCGGTGACGGTGAGCGGTGGCGTGCGTGTTCGCTCGGAGGGCTGTCGGGGCATGGGCCCACCGTCGCCGGGGGTGGGACGAACGGTCCAACACCTGTTCCGCGGCGATTGACGCATCCGCGTTGTAAATTCGCTCGATGCCTGGTCAACGGCCCCCTGCCGCATCCCGCGTCGTGCCTCTCGCCCGCAGTCCCCGCCCTCGTCCCGCCGGCCGGCCCGACCCCCGTCTCCTGCGCGCCTTCCTCGCCGTCGCCGAGGAGTTGCACTTCACTCGGGCCGCCGCCCGGCTGTACGTCGCCCAGCAGGCCCTGAGCCGCGACGTCCGGCGGCTGGAGCGGGAGCTCGGGGCGGAGCTGTTCGTGCGGACGACCCGGCAGGTGACGTTGACGGCGGACGGTGAGCGCCTGCTGCCGTACGCCCGGCGGGTGCTGGAGGCGAACGAGGCCCTGCTGTCGGCGTTCGCGGGGAACGGCCCGGACCGGCCGCTGCTGGTCGACGTCAACTCCCCGGGGCTCGCCTGCGGACGCGTCCTCGACCGGGCCCGCGCGCTCGCCCCTGACTGCGAGTTGCTGGCCCGCTTCGAGAGCGGACTCACCGGCGCGGCCGAGGAGATCCTCGCCGGGCGTCTGGACGCGTCGTTCGGGCGGTTCGCGGGTCTCGCCCCGGCGGTCCGGGCGAGGCTCGCACAGCAGCCCGTGCGGTACGAGCCGATGGCGGTCGTCCTGCCCGAGGACCATCCCCTCGCAGCCCTGGACGCGGTGCCGCTGGACGCGCTGGCGGGCGAGACCGTGTACGCCGGCGCGGGGAATCCCCGGACGCTGGAGTGGACCGACTTGGCGCGTCACCTCTTCGAGGGACGTGGGATCGCGCTGGCGCCCCCCGCGCCGGTGGCCCTCGGAGTCGAGGAGTTCCAGCGGATCATGGCGAAGAAGCGGAACCCGGTGCTGGCCGTCGTGGACTTTCCGATGATGTCCGAAACCGTACGCAGACCTCTGATCGACCCCGTTCCCCTGTCACCCGTGTCATTGGTGTGGCGGAAGGGGCTGGAGCATCCCGGCATCGATGCCCTGCGGCGGGCGGCGGTCGAACTCGCAGCCGAGGAGGGCTGGCTGCGGCGCCCGGTGGACGGTTGGATTCCAGCCAGCGATGCAGGCATCATGATGGGGCAGGATTGACACATAAGCACACGGGTCCTCCACGTGCGCTACATTCATCTTCCGGGTTCAGTGTGGTAAAGGGGGCGCTCGGAACGGGTGGGGGCCCGTTCCGGACGGCGAGTTAGTAGCGCCCGGAGTCGTGCGCGCACCCGAAATCCGTCCCTGGGGGGATGTACGTGCACGTGGAGAAGTGGCGAAAAGAAGCCCAACCCGATCATCGGCACGGTGATCAGGTGGAGGGGCCCTGTCCTGATCCGTCGGAACGGCGACAAGCCGGAGACGCGACGCCGGACGGCCCCGAAGACCCCTTTGTCTGGCCCGAAGCGGCCCAGGCGACATCGACCTGGCCGCAGGCCGGAATCGACTCCGAGGCCTCGCGCGCCGCAGAAGCGGAATGTGAGACGGGGGTCGAACACGATGCCGAAACAGCTCGTGGAGCTGCGGTGGAGCGGAGTGCGCCGACGCCGTCCCGAACCGGGACGGAACCCCGAACCGGGATGGAACGCCGAATAGGTACGGACCGCGGATTCGGCGCGGACCGCGGATTCGGCGTAGACCGGCCGAGTCGGGCTGACCGTGCGATGTCGGCGGACAACCCAATGTCGGCGGACGACTCGATGTCGGCGGACCGCCCGACGACGGCGGACCGCCCGACGTCGGCGGACCGCCCGACGTCGGCGGATCAATCGACGTCGGCGGACCGTCCGATGTCGGACGTGAGTCCGGCGGATGCGGATCGTCCGGTGTCCCCGGCGTCCCCGATGTCCCCGATATCCCCCGAGTCTCGCGGTGAGGTCGGAGGCGGGGCCGGAGTCGTCCACCCGGCGCTGGTGGGCGGGCCGGTCGCGGCCGCGCGGCGGACCGGTGTGGACCGTCCCGCCGACGCGGGCCACCGGAGCGTGTCCGGCGGCCCACCGCGGAGCGGCCCCCGTGCCTCCTTCGCCACCGTCCCCTGGGAGCGGCCCGAGGAGCCGGACCACACCCACGATCCCCACGAGGTGACCGTCCAACTCGACGGAGCCGGACGTCGGCTGGAGGACCGGCTCGTCGCGCAGACCAAGGACACCCCCGGTGTTCCGGACAGTTCGGACGGTCCGGTCTTCGTCGACGAGTCGGGGCGCCGCAGCCGCAGATTCCGCCGCCTCGGCATCCTGATCGGCGTCGCCTGCGCCGCGTACGCCGTGGTCATCGTCGCCACGCTGCTGTCCGGCAGCTCCGACGCGCCCTGGCTGCCGGTGCCGGGCCAGGAGGACGACATCCCGGCCGGGCAGGTCCACACCTCACCCCTGCCCACCGACTCGGTGAAGCCCTCCGGCGCGAACGGTGACGCGTCACCCGGCGTGAGCGCGTCGGTCAGTGACGGCACCACGCCGGCCTCGGGCGTCGCCCCGACGCCCGAGGCTTCAGGCAGCACCCCGCCGCCGGGCGCCTCCGTGGACCCCAAACCCTCGGCGTCCACGACCACCAAGCCGAAGCCGAGCGCGAGCACCACCAAGACACCGGTCGTCGAACCGTCCCTGCCGGTGTCCAGCTCTCCCGACTCCACCCCCTCGGTGGACCCCTCCGCGGGCACGTCGGAGAGCCCGCTCGGCGGCGCCAACGGAACCGTCGCCGACGGCCCCGTCGAGCCGCACCCCCTCATCCCCGTACCCGGCGCCACCGGCACCCCGTTCTCGGAGAACCTCGTCTGATGGCTTCCCGCACCAGCCCGCACGGGTCCGCTCCCCGTGCGCGGCGCCCGGTTCCCCACGCCCGGCGCCGACGGCTGCCGATGCGTTTCCTGCTCCCTTCGCTGCTCCTCGTCGCCCTGCTCGCGATGCTGATGCTGCGCGGCTACGTCCACAGCGAGATCCTCGCCGACCATCGCATCCAGCCCGAGGCGGCCACCGACAAGGTGCCCGAGAAGATCCTCGACGGCGGCCCGGTCATCGACACCCGCAGTGGCCGTACGAGCAGCCTGAGCGTCCCCGATCACCGGCTCGTCCTCACCTTCGACGACGGCCCGGACCCGAAGTGGACGCCCCAGGTCCTCGACGTCCTCAAGAGGCACCACGCGCACGCCGTCTTCTTCGTCACCGGCACCATGGCCTCGCGCTATCCGGAGCTGGTGCGGCGCATGGTCGAGGAGGGGAACGAGGTCGGCCTGCACACCTTCAACCACCCCGACCTCTCGTACCAGTCGAAGGGGCGCATCGACTGGGAGCTGTCCCAGAGCCAGCTGGCCCTGGAGGGCGCGGCGGGCATCCGGACCTCCCTCTTCCGCCCTCCGTACTCCTCCTTCGCCGACGCCATGGACAACAAGTCCTGGCCGGTGACGAAGTACATCGGCACCCGCGGCTACATCACCGTCGTCAACAACACCGACAGCGAGGACTGGCAGAAGCCCGGCGTCGACGAGATCATCCGCCGCGCCACGCCCGAGGGCGGCAAGGGCGCGATCGTCCTCATGCACGACTCCGGCGGCGACCGGCACCAGACGGTGAAGGCGCTCGACAGGTTCCTGCCCGGGCTTCAGCGGCAGGGCTACCAGTTCCAGAACCTCACCGAGGCGCTGGACGCCCCCAGCGCGCACACCCCGGTCACCGGCCTCGACCTGTGGAAGGGCAAGGTCTGGATCTACCTGGTCGGGGCGTCCGACGGCGTCACCGACGTCCTGGTCGCCGGTATCGCCGTCATCGGCGTGCTGGTCTTCACCCGCTTCGGCATGATGCTCGTGCTCTCCGCCGCGCACGCCCGCCGGGTGCGCCGCGACGGCTTCCGCTGGGGTCCGGTCCCGGTCACCGAACCGGTGTCGGTGCTCGTGCCCGCGTACAACGAGGCCAAGTGCATCGAGAACACCGTCCGTTCCCTCATGGCGAGCGAGCATCCCGTCGAGGTCGTGGTCGTCGACGACGGTTCGAGCGACGGCACGGCCCGGATCGTCGAGGACCTGCGGCTGCCGAACGTCCGTGTCGTGCGTCAGGTCAACGCGGGCAAGCCCGCGGCCCTCAACCGGGGTGTGGCCAACGCCCGGCACGACCTCGTCGTGATGATGGACGGTGACACCGTCTTCGAACCGGCCACCGTCGGTGAACTCGTGCAGCCCTTCGCCGACCCGGGCGTCGGCGCGGTCGCCGGCAACGCGAAGGTCGGCAACCGCGACTCCCTCATCGGGGCCTGGCAGCACATCGAGTACGTGATGGGCTTCAACCTCGACCGGCGGATGTACGACATCCTGCGCTGCATGCCGACCATCCCCGGCGCGGTCGGTGCCTTCCGCCGTTCCGCCCTGGACCGGGTCGGCGGCATGAGCGACGACACGCTCGCCGAGGACACCGACATCACGATGGCCCTGCACCGCGACGGCTGGCGGGTGGTGTACGCGGAGAAGGCGCGCGCGTGGACCGAGGCCCCGGAGTCCGTGCAGCAGCTCTGGTCCCAGCGCTACCGCTGGTCGTACGGCACGATGCAGGCGATCTGGAAACACCGCAGGGCCGTCGTGGAGAAGGGCCCCTCGGGCCGCTTCGGGCGGGTCGGCCTGCCGCTGGTGGCGCTGTTCATGGTGCTGGCCCCGCTGCTGGCCCCGCTGATCGACGTCTTCCTGCTCTACGGAGTGGTGTTCGGGCCGACACAGAAGACGATCATCGCCTGGCTCGGTGTCCTCGCCGTCCAGGGGATCTGCGCGGCGTACGCCTTCCGGCTGGACCGCGAGCGCATGATCCACCTCGTTTCGCTCCCGCTCCAGCAGATCCTCTACCGGCAGCTGATGTACATGGTCCTGATCCAGTCCTGGATCACCGCTCTCACCGGAGGCCGGCTGCGCTGGCAGAAACTCCGGCGTACGGGCGTGGTCGAGGCGCCGGGGGCGATCCCGCGGCAGCGGACCGCGCAGAGCGAGAACGAGAAGGACCGGAGGCCGGTCGGATGACGACGCACGAGTACACGGCGGGTGCGACGCCGCCGCCGGGTGCCGCACGGGTCGGCACCGAACCCGCGCCGGTGTCCGCGCCGGTGCCCGCGGCGGCGGGCGGGAAGCCGGGCCGTGACCGCTACCTCGACCTGCTGCGCTCGGTCGCCCTGGTCCGGGTGGTCGTCTACCACCTCTTCGGCTGGGCGTGGCTGTCCATCCTGTTCCCCTCCATGGGCGTGATGTTCGCGCTGGCGGGCTCACTGATGGCACGCTCGCTCAAGCGCCCGGCCCTGGGTGTGATCCGCGGCCGTGTCCGCCGTCTGCTGCCGCCCCTGTGGGCCTTCAGCGCGGTGGCGCTCACGCTGATGTTCGCGGGCGGCTGGAACCTGATGAAGGACCCGGACCTCGGCGGCGCCTGGGGCCTGGTCAAACTCGTCGACTACGTGATCCCGTTCGGCGCCCCGCCCTTCCCCTGGCACGTCGGCTCCAAGTCGGGCCTGCTGGAGGACACTTGGGCGGTCCAGGCGGCGGGCCCGCTCTGGTACCTGCGCGCCTATCTGTGGTTCGTCTTCGCCTCACCGCTCCTGCTGTGGGCCTTCCGCCGCCTGCCGTGGGCGACGCTGCTGGCCCCGCTCGCCCTGACGGCGGTCCTCGGTACGGGTCTGGTGAGCATCCCCGGCGAGACGGGCAACGCGGTCTCCGACTTCGTGGTCTACGGCGGCTGCTGGGTCCTGGGCTTCGCCCACCACGAGGGTGTCCTGCGGCGCGTCCCCCGCTACCAGGCGATCTCCTGCTCGGCCCTGCTCATGGCCTTCGGCCTGTGGTGGGCCTCGGGCCACCTGGGCCCCGACGGCTGGGACCTCAACGACATCCCGCTCGCCCAGGCCGCCTGGTCGTTCGGCTTCGTCGTCGTCCTCCTCCAGTACTCACCGTCCTGGCAGGAGCTCCCCGGCCGGCTGGCCCGGTGGGACAGGTTCATCACCCTCTCCAACAACCGTGCGGTGACGATCTACCTCTGGCACAACATGCTGATCATGGCCACCGTCCCGATCATCGACCTGGCCTACCGACTCCCCTTCATGCAGAGCGACAGCAGGGCCGGCCTGCTCGACACCTCGTACAACCTCTGGATGTTCGTCCTGGTGTGGCCCCTCATCGGGCTGGCCGTCCTGGCCTTCGGCTGGATCGAGGACATCGCGGCGAAGCGCGGCCCACGGCTGTGGCCGGACGGAGGGAAGCCGAAGGGCGGCGCGTCAGGGGGCAGCCACCGGGCCAGGACCGGGGCACCCTCAGGAGGCGGTCACCGCGTCTGAACCCGGGCGGGAGGCGACGGCACGCCGGGCATTCCTCACCGTCGCCCCCGCTCTGCGGTGAGAGCAACGTTCCGCTCCGGTCACTCGCGGCCACAGCGCGGAAACGCGTCCTCCCTACCTTCGGGACCCAGCAGGTCGTCGGCCGACGCCTGGGCACCGCACCGGAGAACCGTGGAGGCGTCATGACAGCCCCGAGCACAGCCCCCGCCCGGAACAGGGGAGGCCGCTGGATCGAGGAGTGGGATCCGGAGGACGAGACCTTCTGGCGGGTGACGGGGGCGAGGGTCGCCCGGCGCAACCTGCTCCTGTCCGTACTCTCCGAGCACATCGGCTTCTCGGTCTGGACCCTGTGGTCGGTCATGGTGCTCTTCATGGGACCCGAGTACGGACTCACCCCCGCCGACAAGTTCCTGCTCACGTCGATGGTGACGCTGGTCGGGGCCGTGGTGCGGGTGCCGTACACCTTCGCGGTGGCGGTCTTCGGCGGCAGGAACTGGACGATCGTCTCGGCGGGCCTGCTGCTCGTGCCGACCGTCGCCGCGTTCGTGGTGATGGAGCCGGGGACCTCGTTCTCCACCTTCCTGCTGGTCGGTCTGCTCGCCGGCGTCGGCGGCGGCAACTTCGCCTCCAGCATGACCAACATCAACGCGTTCTTCCCGCTGCGCCGCAAGGGCTGGGCGCTCGGCCTCAACGCCGGCGGCGGCAACATCGGCGTGCCCGTCATCCAGCTCGTGGCGCTCGCGATCATCGGCGCGCACGGCGGGCCCCGCGTGCTGCTGGGCATCTACATCCCGCTCGTCCTCGTCGCCGCCGCGCTCGCCGCCGTCTTCATGGACAACATCGCGTCCGTGCGGAACGACACCGGCGCCGTCAGGGACGCCGCGAAGGACGCGCACACCTGGATCATGTCCCTCCTCTACACCGGCACCTTCGGGTCGTTCATCGGCTACGGCTTCGCCTTCGGACAGGTGCTGCAGAACCAGTTCGGGCGTACGCCCCTGCAGGCGGCGTACGTCACCTTCGTCGGCCCGCTGCTCGGCTCGCTGATCCGGCCCGTCGGCGGGCGGCTCGCCGACCGGTACGGCGGGGCGCGGATCACGCTGTGGAACTTCGTCGCCATGGCCGGCGCGACCGGTGTCGTCGTGGTCGCCTCCGTCCAGAGGTCGTTGCCGCTGTTCACCGCCGCGTTCATCGCGCTGTTCGTCCTCACCGGGCTCGGCAACGGCTCGACGTACAAGATGATCCCCGGCATCTTCCAGGCCGAGGCGGTCGCCCAGGGGCTGCGGGGCGAGGAGGCCACCTCCTACGGGCGGCGGCTGTCCGGGGCCTCCATGGGACTCATCGGCGCGGTGGGCGCGCTCGGCGGCGTCGGCATCAACCTCGCCCTGAGGCAGTCCTTCCTCTCCTACGGCTCCGGCACCGGGGCCTTCGTGGCCTTCCTCGCCTTCTACGGGCTCTGCTTCGCGGTCACCTGGGCCGTATACCTTCGCGGGCCCGCACCCCGGACCCGGACCGTCGCGGTCGCGGAGGCGAAGCCGCGGCTCGGCCACGCCAGGGTCTGACGTAACACGGGTGACATCACGGGGAACCGGGTCTGTCACGGGCCGTTGACAGGCTCGGTCGGCCGCAAGCGCACGACGACTCCACGTGAGACGAGACCCATGTACGAGGAACCGCAGCGACCCGCCCCGCAGGATCACGGCCCCCTCTCCGGGTTCACCGTCGGAGTGACGGCCGCACGCCGGGCCGACGAGCTCGGCGCTCTGCTCCAGCGGCGCGGCGCCTGTGTCCAGCACGCCCCCGCCCTGCGCATCGTGCCGCTCGCCGACGACGGCGAACTGCTCGCCGCCACCAAGGAACTGATCGACCGGGCCCCGGACATCGCGGTGGCGACGACCGCCATCGGCTTCCGCGGCTGGATCGAGGCCGCCGACGGATGGGGACTCGGCGAGGCCCTGCTCGCACGGCTGCGCGGGGTCGAGGTCCTCGCACGCGGGCCCAAGGTCAAGGGCGCGATACGGGCCCAGGGGCTGACCGAGGAGTGGTCACCGTCCTCCGAGTCCATGGCCGAGGTGCTCGACCGGCTCCTGGAGGAGGGCGTGGAGGGCCGCCGGATCGCCGTACAGCTGCACGGTGAACCACTGCCCGGGTTCGTGGAGTCGCTGCGGGCGGCGGGCGCCGAGGTGGTGCCCGTCCCGGTGTACCGGTGGATGCCGCCGGAGGACATCGGCCCCGTAGACCGGCTGCTGGACGCCACCGTCGCCCGGGGCCTTGACGCGCTCACCTTCACCAGCGCGCCCGCCGCCGCCTCCCTGCTGTCCCGCGCCGAGCGACGCGGCCTGCTCCCCGACCTGCTCGCCGCCCTCCACCACGACGTGCTGCCCGCCTGCGTCGGCCCGGTCACCGCGCTGCCGCTCCAGGCCCACGGCGTCACCACGGTCCAGCCCGAGCGCTTCAGGCTCGGCCCCCTCGTCCAACTGATCTGCCAGGAACTCCCGGGCCGCGCCCGTACGTTGCCGGTCGCCGGCCACCGGGTGGAGATCCGCGGGCACGCGGTGCTGGTCGGCGGCGCGCTGCGTCCCGTACCGCCCGCCGGGATGTCGCTGCTGCGGGCCCTGTCGAGGCGGCCGGGCTGGGTGGTGGCGCGGGCCGAACTGCTGCGGGCGCTGCCGGGCGCCGGGCGTGACGAGCACGCCGTCGAGACGGCCATGGCCCGGCTGCGCACCGCGCTGGGCGTCCCTGGACTCATCCAGACCGTGGTCAAGCGCGGCTACCGGCTGGCCCTCGACCCGGCCGCCGACGCCAAGTACGCGGACGGGTAGGCCCCGTGGTGGAGGAACAGGGCGCGGGCCAGGCAGGCCAGGGCGGACGTCGACAGCAGGGCCCGTACGACGTTCCAGGCGACCCAGGTGTCCTCGAAACGCTCGCGCACGGCGGCCGGGTCGGCGATCCGCGCCGGGTCGCCCGCGTCCGCCAGCCGGTCGTTGAGCGGGACGTTCACGACCGTGGTGACCAGGAAGGCGAGCGCGTACGCGGTCAGGGCCGTCCACACCCACCGGCGGTGGGGGGACCTGCGCGACTGCCAGGCGGAGACGGCCGTGAGGACCAGCGCGCCCAGGAAGCTCAGGAAGAACACCGGGTTCTGGATCACGTCGTTGATGTTCCCCATGACCTCGATGAAGACGCGGTCGTCACTGTGCGCCAGCGACGGCATGACGGCGCAGGCGAAGAGGTAGAAGACGCCCGAGATCAGGCCCATCGCGACCGTGGCCGCGCCCAGGACCCCTGCGGCGGCCGTCGGCCGCCCCGTGCTGTTCTCTGTCATGACACCGAGTCAACCGGGCAGGCCGGAAAGGGGACATGGCCGAGGCGCGCGGCCGCATGCGCGGACGTCCACGCGGCTGTCCGCGCCGCTGTTCACACGGCCGTCCGCGGCCTGTGCGGTACCGGGTCTTCCGGCGGCGCGCGCGGGCATGCACTGTAGGAGGTACCCCCCCCCACGGCGGTAACCCCAAGGCGGTGACAGGCACATGGCATCGGGCATGGCCACGGCCCCGTACGAGTTGCGGTTCGACTCCGGGCGGATCTGCCTGGACCTCCTGGCGACCACCCACCCGGAGGAACGGCTCGACACGGTGGACCGGCTGCGGGTCTGGATCACCCGGTCCGGCCTCGTCCCGGCGGGCACACCACTGGCGGCGGCCGATCCCTCCTGGCTCGTGGGCTTTCGCGAACTACGCGGTCAAGTAGCCCGGTTGGTCCGGGCGGAGCTGGACGGCCGGCCCGCCGAGACGGCGCTCGCCCGGGTCAACGCGCTCGCCCTCGCCGCCCCGCCCGCCCCCTCCGCCGTACGGGCCGAGGACGGCTCCCTGCGGCGCAGCCTGCACACCCCGCCCAGATGTCCCGGGCTGCTCGCGGTCGTCGCCCGTGACGCCCTCGAACTGCTCACCGATCAGGGGGCGCGCGCGAGCCTGCGACAATGCGCCGGTGACAACTGCCCGATCGTGTATCTCGACACCTCCCGCGGCAGGCGCCGGCGATGGTGCTCCAGCGAGGTGTGCGGCAACCGCGAGCGAGTGGCCCGGCATCGGCGGCGGGCTGCCCTCGCCCGGGCGTGAACCAGCCCTCCGAAGACCTCTTCCCCACCCCTACGTGATCTTCCGATCGCGCGGAGTGGTCATGGAGAGATCTTCACAACTTCCCCAGGAAATATGTACTCCCTCTTTGAACACGGGCCTGGCCCCGCACGTACCCCGTCATGAGCGACCGACTGGGGGAACCCCCGGACACCGGAGGTAGGCGTGCGCAAGGATTCGGCCGTGGCTGATGATGAACGAAGGTCAAGGGCCCGACATCGCATGAATCCGTCCGCGTCGGCTTCGTCGAACAACGAACCCGACGAGGAGCTGATGCGTGCGCTCTACCGGGAGCACGCGGGTCCCTTGCTCGCATACGTGCTGCGTCTGGTCGCCGGCGACCGGCAGCGCGCCGAGGACGTCGTACAGGAAACACTCATCCGTGCCTGGAAGAACGCCGGTCAGCTCAATCGGGCGACCGGTTCGGTACGACCCTGGCTGGTGACGGTCGCGCGGCGCATCGTCATCGACGGACACCGCAGCCGGCAGGCCCGGCCGCAGGAGGTGGACCCGGCACCGCTGGAGGTCATCCCCGCGGAGGACGAGATCGACAAGGCGTTGTGGCTGATGACACTGTCGGACGCGCTGGACGACCTGACCCCTGCTCACAGGGAGGTTCTGGTCGAAACGTACTTCAAAGGGCGTACGGTCAATGAAGCGGCCGAAACGCTCGGCATACCCAGCGGCACTGTGCGCTCCCGGGTGTTCTACGCCCTGCGTTCGATGAAGCTGGCGCTGGAGGAGCGGGGGGTGACGGCATGAACACGTACGGGGGATACGGAACGGGCGGTCCAGGAGCCATGCAGGGACCACGGGGACAGCAGAACCCGGGTGACAACATCCACGAAACCGTCGGCGCCTACGCCCTCGGCATCCTCGACGACGCGGAGGCCACGGCCTTCGAGGCCCACCTCGCCACCTGTGAGTGGTGCGGCCAGCAGCTCGACGAGCTCGCCGGGATGGAACCGATGCTCGCCGCGCTCGCGGATCTGCCCGCCGCGCAGGGCACCCCGGCCATCGGCGAGTCGCTGTCCGCCCGCCCGAGCCCACGGCTCGCGGAACGGCTGGTCGACGAGGTCTCGCAGCGGCGCGCGGTCAAGCGGCGGCGCGGGATGTACCTGGTGGCCGCGGCGGCCGCGCTGATCATCGGCGGTCCGCTGACCGTGATGGCGGTCAACGGCGGCGGCTCCGACACGCCCGCGGCGGTGGCCTCCAGTCCGGCCAAGGCCGCGTTCCAGACGATGACCGACAAGGTCACGGCCGAGGACCCGAAGACCCATGTCACGGCGACCGTCGCGGTGGAGCCGAAGGACTGGGGCACCCACGCGGTCCTCCAGCTCTCCAACGTCGGGGGCCCGCTCAAGTGCTCCCTGATCGCCGTCGGCAAGAACGGCGAGCGCGAGACGGTCACCTCCTGGGCGGTCCCGGAGTGGGGCTACGGCAAGCCGGACGCCACGACCGAGAAGGCCAAGAGCCCTCTCTACGTGCACGGCGGAGCGGCCTTCACACCCGACCAGATCGACCACTTCGAGGTCATGACCTTCGACGGCAAGCGGCTCGTACAGGTGAAGGCGTGAGCGGGGCCAGGGCGCGCACGTAGCCTCCAGGGGTCCCCTTCGCGTACGGTTGACGGCTGCCCAGCACGTCAGAAGGGGGCCCGGTGGCCGCTCAGGCTCAGCAGGAAACCGCGCTCGGTCCGGTTCACGGTTCCGTACCGGAGAAGTCCGTCAAGGACGACTCCGTACGGGAGCGGGAGATCGGGATCGAGCAGCAACATCTGGACCGGGTGTACCGGCGCCTCGAGGAGAAGATCCACGAGGCGGAGTTCCTCATGAACGACGCCGCCCAGCGCGGTCAGGTCGGTACGCCAGGAGCGCTCGCGGAGCGTGACGCCCAGGTGTTCCGGGCGGGAATTCACCTCAACCGCCTCAACAACGAGTTCGAGGACTTCCTCTTCGGCCGGATCGACCTCCTTCCGGGGAAGGACGGCAAGAAGGGGCCGGACGGCGCGTACACCGCCGTCGAACCGGCCGACGGCGCGGTCCGCGCCGACGAGACCGGTCAGTACGCCTCCATCGCCGAGACGCTCCACATCGGCCGTATCGGGGTGCTTGACGCGGACTACGCGCCGCTCGTCATCGACTGGCGGGCGCCCGCCGCGGCTCCGTTCTACCGCTCGACGCCGGTCGACCCGGGACGGGTGGTCCGCCGCCGGGTGATCCGTTCCAAGGGCCGCAGGGTCCTCGGTGTCGAGGACGACCTGATGCGCCCGGAGCTCAAGGCCACCCTGGACGGCGAGGCGCTCCCGGTGATCGGCGACGGCGCCCTCATGGCCGCCCTCGGCCAGGCCCGCAGCCACACCATGCGGGACATCGTGGCGTCGATCCAGGCGGAACAGGACCTGGTGATCCGGGCCCCCGCCGCCTCCGTGACGTACGTGGAGGGCGGACCGGGCACCGGCAAGACCGCTGTCGCCCTGCACCGCGCCGCCTACCTCCTCTACCAGGACCGCCGCCGGTACGCGGGCGGCATTCTGATCGTCTCCCCGACCCCGCTCCTGGTCGCCTACACGGAGGGCGTGCTGCCCTCCCTCGGTGAGGAGGGCCAGGTCGCCATCCGCGCCATCGGCTCCCTCGTCGACGACGCGGAGGCGACGCTGTACGACTCCCCGGCCGTCGCCCGCGCCAAGGGCTCCTCCCGCATGCTCAAGGTGCTCCGGAAGGCGGCGCACGGGGTGCTGGAGGCGCCGGGAGGCCCGCGGCAGGGCTCACAGGGCTCAGGCTCGCGGCGGGGCGACAGGGGCGACAGGCGGAACTCCGCGGGCCCCCGGAGCTCCGGGGAGCAGCTCGCCTTCGGCGCGGACACCCCCGAGGTCCCCGCCGGGCCGCCCGTCCGGCTGCGGGTCGTCGCCTTCGGACGGCGGCTGGAGCTGGAGGCCGCCGAGCTGGACCGCGTCAAGCAGAACGCGCTGAGCGGGACCGCCCCGGTGAACCTGCTGCGCCCGCGCGCCCGCAAGCTGCTGCTGGACGCGCTGTGGGCGCAGTCCGGCGCCGGCACCCGGCACGCGGACCCGGAACTGGCCGCGGAGCTGCGCTCGTCGTTCGACGAGGACGTCGCCTCCGAGGACAGTTTCCTCGCGTTCCTGAACGCGTGGTGGCCGGAGCTGACGCCGCGCGGTGTGCTGGAGGCGATGGCCGACGAGCGGCGGCTCGGGCGGTGGGCGCGGCGGATCCTGAACCCGGGCGAGGTCCGCCGGGTGGCGCGCTCCCTCAAGCGGGACGGTTTCTCCGTGCACGACGTGGCGATGCTGGACGAGCTCCAGGCGATCCTCGGCGCTCCCGCCCGGCCCAGGAAGCGGCGTGATCTCGACCCGCTGGACCAGCTCACCGGCCTCGAGGAACTGATGCCCGTGCGCGAGGAGACGCAGCGCGAGCGGGCCGAGCGGCTGGCGCAGGAGCGGACCGAGTACGCGCACGTCATCCTCGACGAGGCGCAGGACATCACGCCGATGCAGTGGCGGATGGTGGGCAGACGCGGGCGGCACGCGACCTGGACCGTCGTCGGCGACCCCGCGCAGTCCTCCTGGTCGGACCCGGACGAGGCCGCGCAGGCCCGTGACGAGGCGCTGGGCAGCCGTCCCCGGCGCCGCTTCACCCTGACCGTGAACTACCGCAACCCGGCCGAGATCGCCGACCTGGCCGCCAAGGTCCTCGCCCTGGCCATGCCGGGATCGCAGTCCCCGTCGGCGGTCCGTTCCACCGGCGTGGCGCCGCGCTTCGCCGTCGTGGGGGACTCGCTCGCGCAGACCGTGCGCGCCGAGGCCGCGCACCTCCTGGAGCGGGTGGACGGCACCGTGGGCGTCGTCGTGGCCATGAACCGGCGCGAGGAGGCCGCCCGCTGGCTCGCGGGTCTGGGTGACCGCGTGGTGGCGCTCGGCAGTCTGGAGGCGAAGGGGTTGGAGTACGACGCGACGGTGGTCGTCTCGCCGGCGGAGATCGCCGACGAGTCGCCCGCGGGGCTGCGTGTCCTGTACGTCGCGCTGACCCGGGCCACGCAGCAGCTGACCATCGTCTCCGGCGAGCGCGACGAGCCGGACGGGAACGGGGTGCCGGACCTGCTGCGGGACTGAGGCGCACCCTCCGCCCGGACCCCGGGCGGAGGGGAGGCCACAGCGAGAGGCCCACGTCACCAGGTGACGTGGGCCTCTCGTTCGTTCACGACACCGACCCGCCATGCTCGCCTCGCGGCAAGTGGTCGCTCGTAGCGACGAAGGTTGGGCCCGGGGGCTTGGATCGGGCCGGTGTCACGTCCACGGTAACAAAGGATCCCCGCTAGGCAATTCCCGTCCCGAAAGTTCATTTGCGCGGCGCGGGCTCTTCGCGGTCCGCCCTTCCACCGTCAGGGCGGCTTCTCGTATGGTGGAATCAGTTTTCCGAATGATCTCCCGCGTCGCGAACACAACGTTCGCAACCCGGGGCGGCTACCACGTACTCCGCGGTAGGTGCGACGATCGGACGGCATACCCGCGACACGCAGTACACGGTGAAAAGCAGAGGAAGTCGGCCATGGCAACGGCGCCCAGCGTCTCCTACTCGATGACGGTCCGGCTGGAGGTGCCCGCGAGCGGAACCGCGGTCTCCCAGCTCACCACGGCCGTCGAGTCCCACGGAGGCTCGGTGACCGGCCTCGACGTGACCGCCTCCGGTCACGAGAAGCTCCGGATCGACGTCACCATCGCGGCGACCTCCACGTCGCACGCCGACGAGATCGTGGAGCAGCTGCGCCACATCGAGGGCGTCACCCTCGGCAAGGTCTCCGACCGTACGTTCCTGATGCACCTCGGCGGCAAGATCGAGATGCAGTCCAAGCACCCCATCCGCAACCGTGACGACCTCTCGATGATCTACACCCCGGGCGTGGCCCGGGTGTGCATGGCGATCGCCGAGAACCCCGAGGACGCCCGCCGCCTCACCATCAAGCGCAACTCCGTTGCGGTCGTGACGGACGGTTCGGCCGTGCTGGGCCTGGGCAACATCGGCCCGAAGGCCGCGCTGCCGGTCATGGAGGGCAAGGCGGCCCTCTTCAAGCGCTTCGCCGGTATCGACGCCTGGCCGCTGTGCCTGGACACCCAGGACACCGACGCGATCGTCGAGATCGTCAAGGCCATCGCCCCCGGATTCGCGGGGATCAACCTGGAGGACATCTCCGCGCCGCGCTGCTTCGAGATCGAGGCCCGGCTGCGTGAGGCCCTCGACATCCCCGTCTTCCACGACGACCAGCACGGCACCGCGATCGTCGTGCTGGCCGCCCTCACCAACGCGCTGCGGGTGGCGGGCAAGGCGATCGGCGACATCCGGGTCGTCATGTCCGGCGCGGGCGCGGCCGGTACGGCCATCCTCAAGCTGCTGATCGCCGCGGGCGTCAAGAACGCGGTCGTCGCCGACATCCACGGTGTCGTGCACGTCGACCGCGCGGACCTGGTCGACGCGGCCCACGGTTCGGCCCTGCGCTGGATCGCCGACAACACCAACCCCGAAGGTCTCACGGGCACGTTGAAGGAGGCCGTGCGTGGCGCCGACGTCTTCATCGGCGTCTCCGCCCCGAACGTGCTGGACGGCGACGACGTGGCCGCCATGGCCGAGAGGGCCATCGTGTTCGCGCTCGCGAACCCCGACCCCGAGGTCGAGCCGGCAATCGCCCGCCAGACGGCGGCAGTTGTCGCCACCGGCCGCTCCGACTTCCCCAACCAGATCAACAACGTGCTGGTCTTCCCGGGCGTCTTCCGCGGCCTGCTGGACGCTCAGTCGCGCACGGTCAACACGGAGATGATGCTGGCCGCCGCGGCCGCCCTCGCGGGCGTGGTGACCGAGGACGAGCTGAACGCGAACTACATCATCCCCAGCGTTTTCAACGACAAGGTCGCGGGCGCGGTCGCCGGAGCGGTGCGCGACGCCGCGAAGGCGGCGGGGGCGTCGGCCGCCGAGTAGACCCCGGCGCGCCGGTCCGGGGGCGCGCCGGACGCGTGGACCGCCGGCGCGGGACACGCCCGGGCGCGCACCGGCTGTGACGATCGCCACGGCCGGTCCGGCACCGGCGCGTCGTGGAACGCGGGGCCCGCGGGCGCCCTCTAGGGTGGCGGCCAGGCTCGGGCCTTCGCAGGCCCTGCGATCAGCTGCCGGGAGCGGACGAAGCGTCACCACATTGAGGCAGTGGCGCTTTTCGTGTGACTCCCAAGGGTGTTCGTGTGACCCCCAGGGGTGCCGGATTGGCTTTCCCGCCGCAGGTGGGGGCAGGATGCGTCTTCGGGCGCGAGGGTCTGGCTACGGACCCGGGTCCGGGGACCGACCGAGGACCCTGGCAGCATCGGCTTCGCCGCATCCGACATGCGGCTCCGCCGCGTGGCACGCCTCAACGGCAAGAAGAACACGGGAGTAAGAACATGAACCGCAGTGAGCTGGTGGCCGCGCTGGCCGACCGCGCCGAGGTGACCCGCAAGGACGCCGACGCCGTTCTGGCCGCGTTCGCCGAGACCGTCGGCGAGATCGTCTCCAAGGGCGACGAGAAGGTCACCATCCCCGGCTTCCTGACCTTCGAGCGCACCCACCGTGCCGCTCGCACCGCGCGCAACCCGCAGACCGGCGACCCGATCCAGATCCCGGCCGGCTACAGCGTGAAGGTCTCCGCGGGCAGCAAGCTCAAGGAAGCGGCCAAGGGCAAGTAGGTTCCTGCGTGTGCCACGGGACGGCGCACGAGGTCCGGTAACGCCAATGGGGCGGCCCCCTTCACCGGGGGGCCGCCCCATCGTCGTACCCGCGACCGGTACGGGCCGGGCGCGTCGAATCGTGTCTAGCCGAGCGCCTTGCCCGGCAGCTCGACCTTCGCGCCGAGCTCCACGAGCTTGTCCATGAAGTTCTCGTAGCCGCGGTTGATGAGCTCGATGCCGTGGACCCGGGAGGTGCCCTGGGCCGCGAGGGCGGCGATCAGGTACGAGAAGCCGCCGCGGAGGTCGGGGATGACCAGGTCGGCGCCCTGGAGCCTGGTCGGGCCCGAAACGACCGCGGAGTGCAGGAAGTTGCGCTGGCCGAAGCGGCAGATCGAGCCGCCCAGGCACTCGCGGTAGAGCTGGATGTGCGCGCCCATCTGGTTGAGCGCGGAGGTGAAGCCGAGGCGGGACTCGTAGACCGTCTCGTGGATGATCGACAAGCCGGTGGCCTGCGTCAGGGCGACGACCAGCGGCTGCTGCCAGTCGGTCTGGAAACCCGGGTGGACGTCCGTCTCCAGCGCGATCGACTTGAGCTGGCTGCCGGGGTGCCAGAAGCGGATGCCCTCGTCGTCGATCTCGAACGCGCCGCCCACCTTGCGGTAGGTGTTCAGGAACGTCATCATCGAGCGCTGCTGGGCGCCCCGGACGTAGATGTTGCCTTCGGTGGCCAGCGCCGCGGACGCCCAGGAGGCGGCCTCCAGACGGTCCGGCAGGGCCGCGTGGGTGTAGCCGCCGAGCGAGTCCACACCGGTGATGCGGATCGTCCGGTCGGTGTCCATGGCGATGATCGCGCCCATCTTCTGCAGTACGCAGATGAGGTCCTCGATCTCCGGTTCCACGGCCGCGTTCGCGAGCTCCGTGACGCCCTCCGCCAGGACGGCGGTCAGCAGCACCTGCTCGGTGGCGCCCACGGACGGGTACGGCAGCTTGATCTTGGTACCGCGCAGCCGCTGCGGGGCCTCCAGGTACTGGCCGTCCTCCCGCTTCTCGATCTTCGCGCCGAACTGCCGCAGCACCTCGAAGTGGAAGTCGATGGGGCGGCCACCGATGTCGCAGCCGCCGAGGCCGGGGATGAACGCGTGGCCCAGACGGTGCAGCAGCGGGCCGCAGAAGAGGATCGGGATCCGGGACGAGCCCGCGTGCGCGTCGATGTCCGCGACGTTCGCGCTCTCGACGTGCGAGGGGTCGAGCACCAGCTCGCCCGGCTCCTCGCCCGGGCGCACCGTCACGCCGTGCAGCTGCAGCAGCCCGCGCACGACCCGCACGTCGCGGATGTCGGGGACGTTCCGCAGCCGGCTCGGCTCGCTGCCCAGCAGTGCGGCGACCATGGCCTTCGGTACGAGGTTCTTCGCACCGCGGACACGGATCTCGCCCTCGAGCGGGGTTCCGCCGTGGACAATCAGTACATCGTCAGAGCCGTTGACGGTCATGTGTCTCGCGATCCGAAGAGTTGGGCAGGGGTACGCATCGGCGGGCCTGTTGGGCGGGAGCCGAACAGCAAGGGTAATCGCCGCCCACCCCCCTTCCGTAAGCCCGAGTACGGCCCAGCAACGTCCCAGCTTCGCCACAACACGAACCGTTCCGTATCGGGCACACCGGGTCACCGGAGCCCTTGTGCGCGGGGGGCGCTTCTCTGCGCCCTGAGCTGCATTCACTCGGTTACGGGTATTGGGTCCCCCTACGGGGGGAAGATGCGGGATCATGTCTGGCATGACCGAGGTGTCCTCGCTCACAGGGCGGCTGCTCGTGGCCACGCCCGCCCTGGCGGACCCGAACTTCGATCGCGCGGTGGTGCTGCTCCTCGACCACGACGAGGAGGGCTCGCTCGGTGTCGTCCTCAACCGCCCGACCCCCGTGGGTGTCAGCGACATCCTGGAGGCCTGGGCGGACCTGGCAGGTGAGCCCGGTGTCGTCTTCCAGGGCGGCCCGGTGTCGCTGGACTCGGCACTGGGTGTCGCGGTGATCCCGGGCGGCATGACGTCCGAGGAGCGCGCACCGCTCGGCTGGCGGCGTGTGCACGGCGCGATCGGCCTGGTCGACCTCGAGGCCCCGCCCGAACTCCTCGCCTCGGCCCTCGGCTCCCTGAGGATCTTCGCCGGGTACGCGGGCTGGGGCCCCGGCCAGCTGGAGGACGAACTGGTCGAGGGCGCCTGGTACGTGGTCGAGTCCGAACCGGGAGACGTCTCGTCCCCCGCCCCGGAACGCCTGTGGCGTGAGGTGCTGCGCCGCCAGCGCAACGAGCTGGCGATGGTGGCGACGTATCCGGACGACCCTTCCCTCAACTGACCGGCGGGCTCCGGCCCGGCTGTCGCCCGGCGCCCCGCGTCCCGGCCGGGGGTTCCTCGACGGGGCGGGCGACCGCGAACGCGCGGTCGTTCCCCGTACGGCTGTCGATCTGTGACGCGGGCCCGTCGCTGTAGCGGCGCGTCGTTGATTACCCTTGCTCCCATGAGCACTCTTGAGCCTGAGACCCAGCCCCAGCGCGGCACTGGGACGGGGACCCTCGTGGAGCCGACGCCGCAGGTGTCGCACGGCGACGGGGACCACGAGCGCTTCGCCCACTACGTCCAGAAGGACAAGATCATGGCGAGCGCCCTCGACGGCACGCCCGTCGTGGCCCTCTGCGGCAAGGTGTGGGTCCCGGGCCGCGACCCGAAGAAGTACCCCGTGTGTCCCATGTGCAAGGAGATCTACGAGTCCATGGGCGCCGGTGGCGACAAGGACAAGGGCGGCGACAAGAAGTAGGCGCCCCGGCGCCCTCGTGGCGCGGCTCGCCGCGTGGAGCGAGCAGGACCGCGGCATCCCCGTGCGGGGTGCCGCGGTTTTGTCGTGCGCGCGTTGCACGGGGTGCGTCCTGTGGTCACAGAGTGGTGGAGACCTCTTGTGGGCATGTTCATGTACTCCATAGCCTCCGGTGTGTTGTGCAGAGCAAAACCCCCATTGCGCATGTTGCAACGCACCCCCCACCGGAGGACGCTCGATGAAGCTCCCGCTGAACCTCTCCGTCCGAACGGCCGCCGCCGCGACGGCACTCGCCGTCGGCGCTCTCGCCGCCACCGCCTGCGCCCCCCAGAGTTCCGGCGACTCCGCCTCCGGGAAGGACGAGAAGACCGGCACCCTGCGCGTCTGGCTCTTCCAGGAGGTCAGCAACGCGCCGAAGCAGAAGGTCGTGGACGCCGCCGTCGGCACCTTCGAGAAGGCCCACAAGGACACCAGGGTCACCATCGAGTACATCCCCGTGGAGACCCGCGCGCAGCGCATGAAGGCCGCCTTCAACGACCCGAAGAGCGCCCCGGACGTCATCGAGTACGGCAACACGGACACCGCCGGGTACGTCAAGGACGGCGGACTCGCCGACGTCTCCGGGGAGTTCGCGGACTGGAGCGAGTCCAAGGACACCGACCCGACGGCCAGGCAGTCGGTGACGGTGGACGGGAAGATCTACGGCGCCCCCTTCTTCGTCGGCGTCCGCGCCCTTTACTACCGCACCGACATCTTCAAGGACCTCGGCATCGAAGTCCCGAAAACCCAGGACCAGTTGGTCGCCGCCGCCCGACAGATCCGGGCGGCGGAACCGGACCTGTACGGACTCGTGGTCGGCGGCGCCTACACGTACGGCGCGATGCCGTTCATCTGGTCCCGGGGCGGTGAACTCGCCGAGGGAAAGGGCGGTTCGTACGCGGCGGCCATCGACAGCGCCGCCGCCCAGAAGGGCATCAAGACGTACACCTCGCTCTTCGGGGACGACAACTGTCCGGCCGCCAACTGCGCGGGCATGACCGGCAACGACACGGTCACCGCGTTCTCCTCCGGCAAGGCGGCCATGGCCATCGGCGGCGACTTCAGCCACGCGGCGATCGAGGCCGGGAAGATCAGGGGCAAGTACGCCGTCGTGCCGCTGCCGGGCCGGAAGGCGGGCGAGATCGCCCCGGCGTTCGCGGGTGGCAACAACCTCGGCGTCCTGAGGAGCACCTCGCACCGCACCCTCGCGGTCGGTCTGATGGAGGAGCTGGCGGGCAAGAAGACCCAGGCCGCGCTCTTCGACGCCATGGGATTCCTGCCCACGTACACCGACGTGCGGGACGACGTCGCCAGGAAGCAGCCGTTCGTCGCGCCCTTCGTGAAGACGCTCGCCTCGGGCGCCAGGTTCGTGCCCGCGTCGCCGGCCTGGTCGCAGATCGACGCCTCGCTCGTCCTGCCGACCATGTTCCAGGAGGTCATCAGCGGCAAGAAGGACGTGGCGGCGGCCTCGAAGGACGCGGCGAAGAAGATGAACGACGCGTTCAGCTCCGCGGGCTGAGCCGATGACCACGCAAGAGGCCGTGGCCGGCCGGACCCCGGTGGGCGAGGCGGCGCCCGCCCGGCCCCGGCCCCGGCGCCGCGGTGCGGGCCCGGCCCCCTGGCTCTACCTCGCCCCCGCCCTCGTCGTGCTCGGCGGGCTGCTCGTCTACCCCGTCTACCAGCTCGGCCTCATCTCGCTCCTGAACTACACCCAGGCGCAGGTCAGCGGCGGTGAGCCGACCACCTTCGAGGGCTTCGGCAACTACACGGCGCTCTTCGCCGACGACCAGTTCTGGCAGGTGCTGGCCGCCACCGTGGTGTTCGCGGCGGCCTGCGTGCTCTCCACGCTGGCCGTCGGCTGCGCGCTCGCGGTGCTCCTCACCCGGGTGCGGGCCCTGCCACGGCTGGCGCTGATGCTCGCCGCCCTCGGCGCCTGGGCGACCCCGGCCGTCACCGGGTCCACCGTCTGGCTGTTCCTGTTCGACCCCGACTTCGGTCCGGTCGACCGGGTGCTCGGCCTGGGGGACCACTCCTGGACGTACGGCCGCTACAGCGCCTTCGCGCTCGTCCTGCTCGAAGTGGTGTGGTGCTCCTTCCCGTTCGTGATGGTGACGGTGTACGCGGGCATCCGGGCCGTACCGGCCGAGGTGCTGGAGGCGGCCGCGCTGGACGGCGCCTCGCAGTGGCGGATCTGGCGCTCGGTGCTCGCGCCGATGCTCCGGCCGATCCTGGTGGTCGTCACCATCCAGTCGGTCATCTGGGACTTCAAGGTCTTCACACAGATCTACGTGATGACGAACGGGGGCGGCATCGCCGGACAGAACCTCGTGCTGAACGTCTACGCGTACCAGAAGGCGTTCGCCTCCTCGCAGTACGGCCTCGGCTCCGCGATCGGTGTGGTGATGCTGGTGATCCTGCTGGCGGTCACGCTCGGGTACCTGAGACTGCTGCGCGGACAGGGAGAGGAACTGTGAGTTTTCCGGGAATCGCCGTGCGCCGGCCGTGGCGGCTCGCCGCGGAGGCGTCCGCGCTGCTGATCGCGGTGGTCGTCGCCTTCCCCCTCTACTGGATGGTGCTCAGCGCCTTCAGACCGGCCGGTGAGATCGAGTCCACCGAGCCCCGGCCGTGGACACTTTCCCCCTCCCTGGATTCCTTCCGGCGCGTCTTCGGGCAGCAGGAATTCGGCCGCTACTTCCTCAACAGTCTTGTGGTGGCGGGCTCGGTGGTCGTCGTCTCGGCACTGATCGCGTTTCTCGCGGCGACGGCGGTGACACGATTCCGCTTCCGTTTCCGGACCACCCTGTTGATCATGTTCCTGGTCGCGCAGATGGTGCCCGTGGAGGCGCTGACGATCCCGCTCTTCTTCCTCATGCGGGACTTCGGTCAGCTGAACACACTGGGCTCGCTGATCCTGCCCCACATCGCGTTCTCGCTGCCCTTCGCGATCTGGATGCTGCGGGGTTTCGTGAAGGCCGTGCCGGACGCGCTGGAGGAGGCCGCGTACATCGACGGGGCGAGCCGTGCGCGATTCCTCTGGCAGATCCTTTTCCCGCTGGTGTTCCCGGGACTGGTGGCCACGAGCGTCTTTTCCTTCATCTCGGCCTGGAACGACTTCCTGTTCGCCAAGTCCTTCATCATCAGCGACACCTCGCAGTCCACCCTGCCGATGGCCCTGCTCGTCTTCTACAAGCCCGACGAGCCGGACTGGGGCGGCGTGATGGCGGCGTCCACGGTGATGACGATTCCCGTGCTGATCTTCTTCGTACTCGTACAACGACGACTGGTCTCCGGCCTCGGCGGAGCGGTGAAGGACTGATGGACTCATGGACATGACGGATTCCGCGCTCATTCCCGCGCCGGGTGCCGTGCGGCACGTCCCCGATGGCGACGGCTTCGTCATCGGCGAGAGCACCGTGCTCGACGCCGGGCCCGGCACCGAGGCGACCGCGCGCTGGCTGCGGGCCACGCTCGGCGCCGTGACAGGGTGCGCGCTGGCTCCCGGAACCGGGGGCGACGGCGGGACGATCCGCCTGCGTATCGACCCGCCGGGCGCGGGCCACCCGGGCCCCGAGGGGTACCGGCTGCACATCGGCGCGGACGCCGTCGCCCTCCACGGCGGCGGCCCGGCGGGTGTCTTCTGGGGAGCGCAGACACTGCGTCAACTGCTCGGCCCCGACGCCTTCCGGCGCGCGGCCCTCGCGCCCGGCAGGCGATGGACCGTGCCTGCCGGCTCCGTCGAGGACGCCCCCCGATTCCCCTGGCGCGGTCTCATGCTCGACGTGTCCCGGCACTTCATGCCGAAGGAAGGCGTCCTGCGCTACCTCGACCTGCTGGCCGCGCACAAACTCAACGTCTTCCACTTCCATCTCACCGACGACCAAGGATGGCGTGTTCAGATCAAACGCTTCCCGAGGCTGACCGAGGTCGGATCCTGGCGGGCGCGCACGAAATTCGGCCACCGCGCCTCGCCGCTGTGGGAGGAGAAGCCGCACGGGGGCTTCTACACCCAGGACGACATCCGCGAGATCGTCGCGTACGCGGCCGAGCGGCATATCAGTGTCGTGCCGGAGATAGACATCCCGGGGCACTCGCAGGCCGCCATCGCCGCGTATCCGGAACTGGGCAACTCCGACGTCATCGACACCACCTCCCTGACCGTCTGGGACTCCTGGGGCGTCTCCGAAAACGTACTCGCCCCCACCGACGACACCCTGCGCTTCTACGAGGGGGTGTTCGAGGAACTCCTCGGCCTGTTCCCCGCGGACGCCGGGCCGTTCTCGCACTTCTTCCACATCGGCGGCGACGAGTGCGCCAAGGACCAGTGGAAGCGGTCGCCGGCCGCGCAGGCGCGTATCGAGGAGCTGGGTCTCGCGGACGAGGACGAGTTGCAGTCCTGGTTCGTCCGGCATTTCGACAACTGGCTCTCGGCGCGCGGCCGTCGGTTGATCGGCTGGGACGAGATCCTGGAGGGCGGGCTTGCGGACGGCGCGGCGGTGTCCTCGTGGCGCGGGTACCAGGGCGGCGTCACGGCCGCCCGCGCCGGACACGACGTCGTCATGTGCCCCGAGCAGCAGGTGTACTTGGACTACCGCCAGGACGCCGGCGAGGACGAGCCGGTGCCCATCGCCTACGTCCGCACCCTGGAGGACGTCTACCGCTTCGAGCCCGTTCCGTCCGAGCTCACCGAGGCGCAGGCACGGCATGTGCTGGGCACTCAGGCCAACGTGTGGACCGAGGTGATGGAGGACTCCGCGCGCGTGGACTACCAGGTCTTCCCCCGGCTCGCGGCCTTCGCCGAGGTCGCCTGGAGCGCGCTTCCCGCCCCCGCGGAGCGTGACTTCGCGGGCTTCGAGCGGCGGATGGCCGTCCACTACGAGCGACTTGACGCCCTGGGAGTGGCCTGCCGCCCGCCCGGAGGGCCGCTCCCGTGGCAGAAGCGCCCGGGTGTGCTCGGACGCCCGATCGAGGGGGCGCCCCCAAACGTGTGAGGCGGCTTCCGGGCGGCGTGTCCCGGGCCGCCGGGTCCGCCACCACGGTCCGACGAGGAAAAAGGCGCCCAAGAGTCTCCGAAGAGTGGCAATTCGCACTGACCGGCGATGCCGTACGAAAACGGACCATCTCCCTGGTGAGGGGGGCGAATGCCTCCTAGCGGACCCCCGCGTCGGGGGCCGGGGAAGATGTGCCAGAGTTGCCACGTCCGCCCTGTCAGCACGTACCGTACGCGCAACACAGGTGGGACCAGGTGGGGCAGCGGGAAGGGGCAGCCGGTTTGACCACGCACGCACCGCAGGCGGCGCAGGCCGTGACGCTGCCCGCCTCGCTGGACGAGGCAGTGGCGGCGCTGGCCGCCATGCCCGCCGCCGTTCCGGTGGCCGGCGGCACCGACCTCATGGCCGCGGTCAACTCCGGACAGCTGCGGCCCGCCGCGCTCGTCGGCCTCGGCCGGATCAGCGAGATCCGTGGCTGGCAGTACCAGGACGGCCACGCGCTGCTCGGCGCCGGCCTCACCCACGCCCGCATGGGGCGCCCCGACTTCGCCGCCCTCATCCCCGCGCTGGCCGCCGCCGCGCGCGCCGCGGGGCCGCCGCAGATCCGCAACGCGGGCACCCTGGGCGGCAACATCGCCTCGGCCGCCCCCACCGGGGACGCGCTGCCCGTGCTGGCCGCCCTGGAGGCCACGCTGGTCATCGCGGGCCAGGGCGGGTCCCGCCGGGAGATCCCCGTGTCGCACCTGCTCGCGGGCATGGAGATGCTGCGCGGCGGTGAACTCATCGGCTACGTGCGCGTTCCGCTGCTGCACGCCCCGCAGGTCTTCCTGAAGGCGACCGGACGCACCGGTCCCGGCCGGGCGATCGCGTCCGTGGCGCTGGTCCTCGACCCGGCCCGGCGCGGCGTGCGGTGCGCCGTCGGGGCCATAGCGCCGATGCCCCTGCGGCCCCTGGACGCGGAGGCATGGGTCGCCCAGCTGATCGACTGGGACAACAACCGCGCGATCGTCCCGGAGGCGCTCACCGCGTTCGGCGAGTACGTCGCCGCCGCCTGCATTCCCGACCCGGTCCCGGCCGAGGACGGCTCCGTACAACCGCTTCCGCCCGCCGTACTGCATCTGCGCCGCACCGTCGCCGCGCTGGCCCGACGAGCACTGGGGAGGGCACTGTCGTGACCGACGACCAGCACGAAGAGGGCGCTCCGCAGGGCAGGGGCCGCTGGGATCCCCTCCCGCAGGGCGACTACGACGACGGCGCCACCGCCTTCGTCAAGCTTCCGGAGGGGGGCATCGAAGCCCTCCTCGCGGAACGGGACCGCAACAGCAACAGCCCGCTCGCGGCGCCCGGACACGGCTACGTGCCCCCGGAGATCACCACGGCGCCCCCGGCGCAGGACCAGGGCAGCACGGGCACGTGGGGCGCGCCGGCCGAGGCGGCCCGGTGGCCCGAGCAGAGCACCGGGCGCCAGGACACCGGGCGCCAGGACGCTGGACATCAGAACTCCGGGCATCAGGACTCCGGGCATCACCGGACCACGCACGACGGGTTCTCGTACCACCCCGGCGCCACCGGGCAGTGGGACTTCGGGGACGCGGCCAAGGAGGGCGCCCCCGGCGGCCACCACCCCGACGGCACACCCGGGCACGACGTCACCGGGCAGTGGTCGATCCCGGTCGCCGGAGGCGATCTTCCGGACGAATCGGGCGAGTTCACCACTTCGGCGCTCGTCGAGCAGTGGGGCGGCACGCCGCCCGCCACGCTCCCCGGCGGCGCGTCCGCGCCCTGGGCGACGACGGAGGCCATCGGGGAACCCTGGTCCGCCGCACCGCCGACGGCCGCTCCTGAGGCCGCTGAGGCCCCCGTGGCACCCTCGCGTCCGACACGTGCCGAACCGGCCGCCGAGGCCGCCCAGCAGGCCGCGGGGCGCGCTCACGAGGCCTCCGGGCCGGCCGCCGGACCCCTGTCCGGCGGGGGCGACCGCTCCGCATCGCTCGAAGCGCGCGAGCCGGACCCCGCCGGGCCGCCCGGCCCCGCCTCCGGCGACGACGGCTCCACGGCCCCCGACGCCGAAGCCACCGCCCAGGACGGCCCCGACGCCCCGGACGAGCCCGCCGGCACGCCGCCCGCGCACAACGAACACCCCCTCGCCTCGTACGTCCTGCGGGTCAACGGCGCCGACCGCCCGGTGACCGACGCCTGGATCGGTGAGTCGCTGCTCTACGTGCTGCGCGAGCGGCTCGGCCTGGCGGGCGCCAAGGACGGCTGCTCGCAGGGCGAGTGCGGCGCCTGCAACGTGAAGGTGGACGGGCGGCTCGTGGCGTCCTGCCTGGTGCCCGGCGTCACCGCCGCGGGCAGCGAGGTGCGCACCGTGGAGGGTCTGGCCACCGACGGCCAGCCCTCGGACGTGCAGCGCGCGCTGGCCAAGTGCGGTGCGGTGCAGTGCGGTTTCTGCGTACCGGGCATGGCCATGACCGTGCACGACCTCCTGGAGGGCAACCCCGCCCCCACCGAACTGGAGGCCCGTCAGGCGCTCTGCGGCAACCTGTGCCGCTGCTCCGGCTACCGGGGGGTCCTGGACGCCGTGCGCGAGGTCGTCGCCGAACGCGAGGCGCACAGCGCGGCCGCCGCAGAGTCCGTGCCCGGCGCGGACGAACCACGCATCCCGCACCAGGCGGGCCCAGGAGCCGGCGGAGTCAACCCGTCGGCCTACGAGGACCCCTCTCCGTACGACGCCCAGGCGCCGTACGAGCAGCCGTACGGCCATGACGGAGGCCAGGCGTGAGCAACGAGACCGTGACCGCGGCTGCCGCGGCGACCGAGACCGGACCGGAGCCGCTGCCGCACGGGCTCGGCGTGTCGCTGCCCGCCGCGGAGGCCCGCGCCAAGACGGAGGGCACCTTCCCGTACGCGGCCGACCTGTGGGCCGAGGGCCTGCTCTGGGCGGCCGTCCTCAGGTCGCCCCACCCGCACGCGCGCATCCTGTCGATCGACACCAGCCACGCGCGCGACATGCCCGGCGTACGCGCGGTCATCACCCACGAGGACGTGCCCGGCGCCGCCCTCCACGGCCGCGGCAGGGCGGACCGCCCCGTCTTCGCCTCGGAGGTCGTGCGCCACCACGGCGAGCCCATCGCCGCCGTCGCCGCCGACCACCCCGACACCGCGCGGATGGCCGCGGCCGCCGTCATCGTCGAGTACGAGGTGCTCGACCCGGTCACCGACCCCGAGCAGGCCTTCGAGGCCGAACCGCTGCACCCCGACGGCAACCTCATCCGGCACATCCCGCTGCGCCACGGCGATCCCGACGCGGCGGGCGAGATCGTCGTCGAGGGCCTGTACCGCATCGGCCGCCAGGACCCGGCCCCGATCGGCGCGGAGGCCGGCCTCGCCGTGCCCCGCCCCGACGGCGGGGTGGAGCTCTACATCGCCTCCACCGACCCGCACACCGACCGCGACACGGCCGCCGCCTGCTACGGCCTGGAGCCCGAGCGCGTGAAGGTCGTCGTCACCGGCGTGCCCGGCGCCACCGCGGACCGCGAGGACCAGGGCTTCCAGCTCCCGCTCGGACTGCTGGCCCTGAAGACCGGCTGCCCGGTGAAACTCACCGCTACGCGCGAGGAGTCCTTCCTCGGCCACGTCCACCGCCACCCCACGCTGCTGCGCTACCGCCACCACGCGGACGGCGACGGCAAGCTGGTGAAGGTCGAGGCGCAGATCCTGCTCGACGCGGGCGCGTACGCCGACACGTCCTCGGAGTCCCTGGCCGCGGCGGTCTCCTTCGCCTGCGGCCCCTACGTCGTCCCGAACGCCTTCATCGAGGGCTGGGCCGTACGCACCAACAACCCGCCCTCCGGCCATGTGCGCGGCGAGGGCGCCATGCAGGTCTGCGCCGCCTACGAGGCGCAGATGGACAAACTGGCGAAGAAACTCGGCGTCGACCCGGCGGAGCTGCGGCTGCGCAACGCGATGGCCACCGGCGACGTGCTGCCGACCGGCCAGACGGTGACCTGCCCCGCCCCGGTCGCGGAACTCCTCCAGGCCGTACGGGACTTCCCGCTCCCCCCGCTTCCCAAGGACACGCCCGAGGACGAGTGGCTGCTCCCGGGCGGCCCCGAGGGCGCGGGCGAGCCCGGCGCCGTGCGCCGCGGCGTCGGCTACGGCCTGGGCATGGTCCACATGCTCGGCGCGGAGGGCACGGACGAGGTCTCCACGGCCACGGTCAAGGTCCACGACGGTGTCGCCACGGTGCTCTGCGCGGCCGTCGAGACCGGTCAGGGCTTCACCACGCTGGCCCGGCAGATCGTCCAGGAGACGCTCGGCATCGACGAGGTGCACGTGGCACCGGTCGACACCGACCAGCCGCCCGCCGGACCGAGCTGCCGGGGCCGTCACACCTGGGTGTCGGGCGGAGCGGTCGAACGCGCGGCGAAGATGGTCCGTACGCAGCTGCTGCAGCCCCTCGCGCACAAGTTCGGGATGTCCACCGAGCTGCTCCAGATCACCGACGGCAAGATCACGTCGTACGACGGTGTGCTCTCCACGACCGTCACCGAGGCGATGGACGGCAAGGAGCTGTGGGCCACCGCGCAGTGCCGCCCGCACCCGACCGAGCCGCTCGACGCCGCGGGACAGGGCGACGCCTTCGTGGGCCTCGCCTTCTGCGCGATCCGCGCGGTGGTGGACGTGGACATCGAGCTGGGCTCGGTACGGGTCGTCGAACTCGCGCTCGCCCAGGACGTCGGCCGCATCCTCAACCCGGCGCAGCTCACGGCCCGGATCGAGGCGGGTGTCACCCAGGGCGTCGGCGCGGCGCTCACCGAGAACCTGCGCACCGCGCGCGGCCTGGTCCGCCACCCCGACCTGACCGGGTACGCCCTGCCGACCGCCCTGGACGCGCCCGACATCCGCATCGTCAAGCTCGTCGAGGAGCGGGACGTCGTCGCGCCCTTCGGCGCGAAGGCGGCCGGCGCGGTGCCGGTCGTGACGTCCCCGGCCGCCGTGGCGTCCGCCGTACGGGCGGCGACCGGGCGCCCGGTCAACCGGCTCCCGATCCGTCCGCAGGCCGCCGTGGTGACGACGACATGACCACGTCAGGGCCCCCGGGGGAGGAGCCCCGGCAGTCGCGGGACGGCGACGGGGACCTGCCGCGGTACGAACCCCCGCCCAGCGTCGGCAAGCTGATGATCTGGGTCCTGCTGTTCTTCGTGGCGGCCCTGGCGGTCGTGCTGGGCGGCGTGTACTTCACCTGAGGGCGACGGCCGCGGGCCCGAGTTCCCGACGGTCCGCGGGCCTGACGTTCCGGGTGCGGGGTGTCGGGTGCCAGGTGTCAGGTCCTGCCGAGGATGGCTTGAACCGGCACGTTTCCCGGCGGTGCCCACCGTGTGCCTGCGAGTTTCCGGCGTTGTCAGCGGGGCGGCGTATGGTTCTCGGTCAGTGGGGAACAGCCGCTGGGCGGCGGGGCGTTCCCGGGGGAAGCACACAAGCGTTCACATGCGCGGGGGAGCCATGAGTACGACTGACACCGATGTCGTCGGCGTGATCACGCTGACCGAGGGCGAGCTGGATCCGTACATCACGCACGCGGACACACGGCACCGGCTGACGGGTCCGGGACTGCCGTCGGACGGCACACTGCTGGAATTCGGCACCCTGCGGGAGCACGGTCTGCGCAGGGTGACGGACCTGGCCACGGACGCCGGCAAGCTCGCCGAGGAGCTCCGTGACCAGCTGGTCATCGGGGCCCTGCGGACCTTCGACCGGGATCTGGAGTCGATCGTGCTGGACGGGGCGACCGGGAAGGTCGCCACGACGCACCTCTCCGCGCACCCCGTCCTGATGGACCTCGCGCCGCTGGCCCCGTCCCTGGAGGCGCTGGTGCGGTTCGCGGCGGCGACGGAGGCACTGACCGTGTCCCGGGAACGGTTCGCGTCCCACGGGGGCCGGTTCGGCCCGAAGGCGGTCACGGAGGTCTCCGAGTCGCTGACCGAGGTCTTCGAGACCGGCGCGGGCGGTGAGGTGGCGGCGTACTGGCGGATGGCCGCGCTGATCCGCCCCCTCGCGCGGATCGCGGGTCCCGGCGAGGGGCTCCGGCTCGATCTGCCGCAGCGGCTGCTGGACGAGGAGTTCGGTCCCGGCGCGATCATGCGCTTCGAGGACGTCGACTTCCCGCCCGCGCTCGTGCACGAGCCGACGCGCCGCTTCCTGCGCGAAACGGGTCTGCCGGAGGACGGCCTGCTCTTCCAGCTGGACACGGAGGTGCCGCTGCCGGCCCTCACCGAGTACTACGCGGACGAGCGCCCCGAGGCGTTCACCGTCGAGGAGCTGCCCGCGACGGCGGACCGGCTCATACGCCTCGGCTATCTCCTGGAGGACACCAGCCTCGTCGTGGACGGCACGACGGGCGCGGTCCTCGCCTGGAGCGAGCCGGACGCCACACTGCGCCCGCTCAACGCGGACATCTCCACGCTCGCCTTCACCCTCTGGCTGCTGCACCGCGAGAAGTCGATCGACGCGGCGTACGACCTCACCGACTCCTACGAGCAGCTCGCCGCGACCATGGCCCAGACCCTCGCCGCGGTCGACCCGGTCGCCTGCGACCCGGCCCCGAGGCTGGACGGCGACGACGGCCGGCGCTACTGGCCGGAGATATTCGAGGACCGGGCGGGCGGAACGCTGTACGCGTAGCCGGCCGGGCCATCCCGTGGGGACGGCTGGTTCGCGAGGGCATTTGCGGGTATTTGACTGATATGAGTACCGCATCGACATCGATACAGATGGCAGCACCCAGCGGCCTGCTCAGCCTCGGGCTGTTCCTGGTCGCCGTGGCCCTCGTGACCCTGCTGGCCGGCAGCCTCTGGCTGGGCTGCCGCATCCGGGCCCACGAACAGTTGCCGCGCCCCGAGGAGCAGCCGCAGCTGCCACCGGGCGGCGCGGTCCACGAGATCCGTGAGATCCGCGAGTCCGCCGAGATCCCCAAGGTGGACAAGAGCGGGCACGCCCTCACTCCGTACGAGCTGGCCCACTCGTCCCGGCCGAGCGCGTCGCAGGAGCGGCAACGCTGGGTCGAGGGCGGAAGCGGCTCCTTCGGCAGCGGCGGCCTGGGACCCCACTGAGACGCCACCGACCGGGAGCGGCCTGAGACCCGACGTAACGCCCACCGACCGAGAGCGGCCTGGGACCCGATGTGCGACGCCTCTGACTGAGGCGCCCCGCTGAGCCCCCCCACCGGAGGACGGCCCGCCGCCACCGGGGCCCGCGCGGACCCACCACGCGCGAGCCCCGTTCGCCTGCCCCATTCACACATCTCCCTGTGAGGGTCGGCCCTCTGTCATGCCACGCCGTAGGTTCCGGCCATGGAGAAGGGAGCTATCTCGCGGGGTGACGTTCTGAAGACGATGCATGAGTATGACGAGCTGGGAGGAGCAACGTTTCTCAGCCTGTACGGCTTCAAGGCAGCCAGGAAGTTCCTCATCCTGCACGACGGCCAGGAATAGGCGGTCAGATACAACCCTTCAGCAGCAGATCGCAGCAGAATGCGCGAATATGGCTGAAGAGGCTGTTTTGCTACCAGGGAGCCTCAGGTGGACACCTCGAACGAACTTCTCCAAAGGGCTTGCCCGTCGGCTCTTGTGACGCTGGACGGCGCCATGCACGGCCTCAATGAGGCAATGGCCTCGGCGCTGGGCAGGCCGGCGGAGCAGTGCCTGGGACGTGACTTCGGTGATCTCTGGCCCACAAGTCAGCGGACGTCGGCCGAGAGTCTGGTGGGCCACGCCGCCAAGACGAGTACGGCCGCGATGGGGGTGCTGGAGTTCCCCGGGCAAAGCGAAGTACCCGTTGTCTGCTTGGTCGAGGCGCGGCAAGTGAAGGATCCCGCTGGTGGCGAGCAGCTGGTCTGGGTACACGCGCTGGATGCGGGAAACGACCTGCGCAGCCTGCTGATTCCGTTCCGGCTGGCCACCGAGGCCGCCGACCTTGGCCTGTGGATGTATTCACCCCATCGGGACCAGCTGGAGTGGCTCGGTGGCGCACCCGTGGTGGCCGCGCTCTTCCCGGATTCCACTGCGCCGTTTTCCAGAGTGATCTCGGCAGTGCACCCCGACGACCGGGAGGGCTTCCGGCAGCTCCTGCGCTTGGCTCCCATCCAGCAGTCCCCCTGGGTGAGGTTGCGATACCTCACCCAGCACGACGACTGGCACCAACTGGCCGCCCGGACCCGTCGGCTTCAGCTGGGGTACGGCGGCCCCGAACGGATCTTCGGGGTGGTCCGCGACGACACCAAACAGGAGAAGCGCAAGCAGAAGGCGCAGGCCGCACTGGCTGCCGAGCGACAGCGCGCCAAGGACATCGCCGACTTCTCCTCCGCCCTGATCGCCGCGGCCACGGAGCAGGAGTTGCAGCAGGTCGTCCTGACCCGGCTCGCCGCGACCTTCGGGGCCTGGGGCGCCCTGCTCGCACTCGTCGACGAAGACCGCCTGCTTGTCTCCACCGATGCCGGGATAGCCAGGCGCGAGGTCGAGGCCCTGCAAGGCCTGCGGCTGGGCCATCCGAGTCCGCTGCCCGAGGCGATCCGCACCGGCCGGCCGCTGTTCGTCCCCGACCGGAAGCACCACAGCCACCGCTGGCCGCACGGCCCATTCCCGCGGCTCGACCGGGTCGGCTCCGACTACGCTTTCGCGATCACCCCTCTCAGCGAGACCGGCGACCAGCCACTCGGGGCGTGGGGGATGGTCTACGACAGCGGATACCGGCCGTCCCTGGACGAGCGGACCCTCATGGGCACGCTGGCCAACCTGGCAGGCCAGGCACTACGGCGCATCCAGTTGCAGCAGGCGCGAGTCGAGCTGGCCACGGCGCTGCAGAAGACCATGCTCCCCACGCTGCCCGAGCACCTCCCGGGTCTGGAGGTCGCCGCCCGCTACCGGCCCAGCCGGTGCGGGCTGGACGTCGGCGGAGACTGGTACGACGCCTTCGTGATGTCCGACGGTGCGATCGCCCTGGAGATCGGCGACGTTCAGGGGCACGACGTGGACGCCGCCGCCTTCATGGGCCAGGTCCGCTTGTCCATGCGCGCGATCGCCGACCAGGAACCGGATCCCGCAGCCGTGCTGACCCGCACCAACGAGCTGCTGACCGCAATGGATCCCGCACGATTCGCCAGCTGCACCATGTTGTGTATCGACCCGCGCGGTGGACGGGTCACCGGCACCAGCGCCGGCCATGTGCCGGTGCTGTGCGCGCACCGGGACGGCAGCCACGATGTCCGCGAGCTGCCGGGCGGGCCGGTCCTGGGTGTCGTGCCCGGCATCGAATACCGCGAGGAGACCTTCGCCCTGGACGAGGACACCGCGCTGGTCATGGTCACCGACGGCGTGGTTGAAGGACCAGGCCTGACGCTGGAAGCCGGACTGGAACGAGCCGGAACACTGGCCGCCCAAGCCGTCTACGACGGGCTGGACACCGAGGAGACCGCCGACCGAATCCTCGACGCCGCGGTCGCGGTCGACCACCAGGACGACGTGGCCGTTCTGGTCATCCGACGCACATGACGGCGCCCGCGTCCTCCCACATCCTCTGGGAGCCAGGGGGAGCGGTCCGGATGCCCGCTCGGTTCGCGTACGTCACGGGGCGGCTGCTCCGGAAGATCGCACAGCAGGTCGGACAAGCCCCCTGGGGGCCGTCCGGAGTCGAAGAAAAAACCAACTGAGACGGGAAACGGAGGCGGACAACGTCGAAGGGCCCCACCTCGCGGTGGGGCCCTCGAGTCGTGCCCGGTCTCCGGACACTGGGAAGGCGATTGTGCGACACGAAGTTGCACGCATTTGAGTGGACTGACCGATTGGAGAGGCAGTTGATGAAGCTGTAGGTGCAGTCACGGGTCTGCGTCCGTATGACCCGTCCCCGCCCTTGACGTGCGATGCCGGTAACGGCGTGGTGCGAAGCTCAGGGGAAAGCCCAAGGACTTCCGTTCCATCCGGGAGTTACCGGCAAGGGGAAGGCCGGACGGGTGAAGTACATCCAGAGGCCGTGGCGGGAATTGAACCCGCGTAACTCGCTTTGCAGGCGAGTCCCTGAACCACTCGGGCACACGGCCGTCTCAGGTGCGGCACGGCTCACTCGTTCCGAACCTGATGGGTCGACCGTAGGCGGCGGCACGGGCGCGGCTCAAGAGGTCCGGGACCGCCGCAACGGGACTGCCACACGCCGTTCACGAAACTCCTCGCGGGTGGGGCGCGCGGGTGGTCGTACGACCAAAGAACCAGCTGATCAGGGTCTTCGGACAGGAGCCAGTGCGGGTTGTGCCCCTTACGCTGACGGCCATGACCGCACTGGAGCCACGGGACGCCGCAACCGCCCGGCCGCAGACGGAGTCCCAGGCCGGGGAAGGGGTGCTGAGCCGGCCGTACCGGGCGCTCAGCGTCGGGATCGTCTCCGTGGTGCTGCTGATCGCGTTCGAGGCGACGGCGGTCGGCACGGCCATGCCGGTGGCGGCCAGGGAGCTCGACGGGGTCGCGCTGTACGCCTTCGCGTTCTCGGGCTACTTCACGACGAGCCTGTTCGGGATGGTGCTCGCCGGCCAGTGGTCGGACCGGGACGGCCCCCTGGGCTCGCTGACCGCGGGAATCGGGGCCTTCGCGGCGGGGCTGATCCTGTCCGGTACGGCCGGCGGCATGTGGCTGTTCGTGCTCGGGCGGGCGGTGCAGGGGCTCGGCGGCGGCCTGGTGATCGTCGCGCTGTACGTGGTCGTGGGGCAGGCCTACCCGGAGCGGCTGCGGCCGTCGGTCATGGCGGGCTTCGCGGCGGCCTGGGTGGTGCCGTCCGTGGTCGGACCGCTCGCGGCGGGCGCCGTCACCGAACACCTCGGATGGCGCTGGGTCTTCGTCGGCATACCGGTCCTGGTCGTCCTCCCGCTCGCCCTCGCCCTGCCGCAGATACGGCGGCGCACGCGCGGACGGAGGGCGGACGCCGCCCTCGTGCCCCCGGGCCGGGGGCGCCTCCGTTCGGCGCTCGCGGTCGCCGTCGGCGCGGGGCTGCTCCAGTACGCCGCCCAGGATCTGAGGTGGCTGTCGCTCGTCCCCGCCGCGGCGGGGGCCGCGCTGCTCGTCCCGGCCGTGCTCCGGCTGCTCCCGGCCGGCACGTACCGGGCCGCGCGCGGCCTGCCCTCCGTGGTGCTGCTGCGCGGGGTCGCGGCCGGCTCCTTCGTCGCCGCCGAGTCCTTCGTGCCGCTCATGCTGGTCACCCAGCGCGGACTGTCGCCGACGCTCGCCGGGTTCTCGCTCGCGGCGGGCGGCGGGACCTGGGCGCTGGGTTCGTACGTCCAGTCGCGGCCGCGCGTGGAGCCGTACCGGGAGCGGCTGATGTTCTTCGGGATGGTGCTGGTCGCGGCCGCGATAGCCGCCGTGCCCGGGGTGCTGGTGCACGCCGTGCCGGTGTGGACCGTCGCCGTCGCCTGGGGGTTCGGCTGCTTCGGGATGGGACTGGTGATCGCCTCGACCAGTGTGCTGCTGCTCCATCTCTCGGCACCCGAGGAGGCCGGCGCGAACTCGGCCTCGCTGCAGATCTCCGACGCCCTCTCCAACATCGTCCTGCTCGCGGCGGGCGGTGCGGCCTTCGCCTCCCTGGGCGGCGGCACGGTCACGGACACGGCCGCCTCGGCGGCCGGCTCCCACCCCGCCGCCTTCGCCGCCGTGTTCCTGCCGATGGCCGGGGTGGCGCTGGTGGGCGCCTGGGTGACGACCCGGCTGCGGGAACGGTGACCGTGAACCGGCCGACCGCGAACTGGTCGACCGCGGTGACCGGGTGGCTCTACGGTGACGCCGTGGAAGAACTGCCGCTCCGTCTCACCCCCGGCCTCGCGCGCGACCTCGCCGACCTCGCGGACGCGCGGGACCGACTGCCCGAGGAGGTCGCAGTGGACGCCGTACGCCGGTATCTGCACGACGAGGGCGAGCACGTCCGCTCGCTCGCCACCCGGCTCGCGGAAGACCACGCCGACCTGCTGCGAAGGCTCGGCGAATGAGCCCTGTCGACCCCGCGAACCGCATGAATGCCGCGAACCCCATGAATCCCGCGAACCAGATGAATGCCGTGGCCCCCATGATCCCCGCGAGGCCGACCCGTCACCTCACCGTCGCCGAGGTGACGGACATCGCCCGGATCGCCTTCGGCGGCACCGCCCCCGAGACACGGGAGCCGGGACTGCTGGCCTCCGCCGTGCACCGCCCGCGCGCCCGCATGCTCGGCGTCGCCGCGTACACCGACCTCTACGAACAGGCCGCGGCCCTGCTGCACGCGCTCGCCGCCAACCACCCCTTCGTCGACGGCAACAAGCGCACGGCGTGGCTGGCCGCCGCCACCTTCCTCGCCGTCAACGGCGTCGACCTCGGCGGCTGCGACCAGGCGACGGCGTACGACCTGGTCATCGACGTGGCGTCCGGCGAGGAGAGCGGGCTCGGGGTGATCGCGGCCCGGCTGCGCGCTCTGTGAGGTGGGTCGCATCCACGGGTGCCCCGGCGTCGTCCGCGCGGTGACACAACCGGGTCGCCGGTAGGGTGGCCCGGTTGTCATACGTAGCCGAGCCGCTCGACCACCCCACGGAGACCGTGACTACCACCGCCGCCACCGCTTCCTCCTCGCACCACCTCTCACCCGCCTTCCCCGGGCGCGCCCCCTGGGGCACCGCGGGCAAGCTGCGCGCCTGGCAGCAGGGGGCGATGGAGAGGTACCTCCAGGAGCAGCCGCGCGATTTCCTCGCCGTCGCCACCCCCGGCGCCGGCAAGACGACGTTCGCGCTGACCCTCGCGTCCTGGCTGCTGCACCATCACGTGGTGCAGCAGGTGACCGTGGTCGCGCCGACCGAGCACCTGAAGAAACAGTGGGCGGAGGCGGCCGCGCGGATAGGGATCAAGCTGGACCCCGAGTACAGCGCGGGCCCGCTCAGCAAGGAGTACCAGGGCGTCGCCGTGACGTACGCGGGGGTCGGCGTCCGGCCGATGCTGCACCGCAACCGCTCCGAGCAGCGCAAGACCCTCGTCATCCTCGACGAGATCCACCACGCCGGAGACTCCAAGTCCTGGGGCGAGGCCTGCCTCGAAGCGTTCGAGCCGGCCACCCGGCGGCTGGCGCTCACCGGTACGCCCTTCCGGTCCGACACCAACCCGATCCCCTTCGTCACCTACGCGGAGGGGAACGACGGCATCCGGCGGTCCTCCGCCGACTACACCTACGGGTACGGGTCCGCACTCGGCGACGGGGTCGTGCGGCCCGTCATCTTCCTCTCCTACAGCGGCAACATGCGGTGGCGCACGAAGGCGGGCGACGAGATCGCGGCGCGGCTCGGGGAGCCGATGACCAAGGACGCCGTCAGCCAGGCCTGGCGCACCGCGCTCGATCCGCGCGGCGAGTGGATGCCCAGCGTGCTGCGCGCCGCCGACCAGCGGCTGACCGAGGTGCGCAAGGGCATCCCGGACGCCGGTGCCCTCGTCATCGCCTCCGACCAGGACTCCGCGCGTGCCTACGCCAAGCTGATCCGCGAGATCACCGGGACGAAGGCGACCCTCGTCCTGTCCGACGACACCGGCGCCTCGAACCGCATCGACGACTTCGCCGCGAGCGAGGACCGGTGGATGGTCGCCGTCCGCATGGTGTCCGAGGGCGTCGACGTCCCGCGCCTGGCCGTCGGCGTCTACGCGACCACGATCTCGACCCCCCTGTTCTTCGCGCAGGCCGTGGGCCGTTTCGTCCGCTCCCGGCGGCGCGGCGAGACCGCCTCCGTCTTCCTCCCGACCGTCCCCGACCTGCTCGGTTTCGCCAACGAGATGGAGGTCGAGCGCGACCACGTCCTCGACAAGCCCAAGAAGGAGGGCGAGGAGGACCCGTACGCCGAGTCCGAGCAGGAGATGGACGAGGCGAACAAGGAGCAGGACGAGGACACCGGCGAGCAGGAGCAGTTCTCCTTCGAGGCGCTGGAGTCCGAGGCTGTCTTCGACCGGGTGCTGTACGACGGCGCCGAGTTCGGGATGCAGGCCCACCCGGGGAGCGCGGAGGAGCAGGACTACCTCGGCATTCCCGGGCTGCTGGAGCCCGACCAGGTGCAGATGCTGCTGCAGAAGCGGCAGGCCCGGCAGATCGCGCACAGCCGCAAGAAGCCGGCCGAGGAGGCCGATCTCCTCGAACTCCCCGCCGAGCGGCGCCCGGTGGTCTCGCACAAGGAGATGCTGGAACTGCGCAAGCAGCTCAACACCATGGTCGGCGCGTACGTCCACCAGAGCGGCAAGCCGCACGGGGTGATCCACACCGAACTGCGGAGGGTGTGCGGCGGCCCGCCGAGCGCGGAGGCCACCGCGGGGCAGCTGCGGCAGCGGATCGCCAAGGTGCAGGAGTGGGCCACCCGGATGCGGTGACGCCCCGTACACAGGGTCCGTCCGACGCCGCGCGCGCCGATCGGGGCCCGCGCGCGCTTCGTGTGTGCCACGCCGTGCGCACGTCAGGTGAACCACGCCGTGCGCACATCAGGTGAACCGGGGCGTGCGCGCTGTGTGCGGGGGTGGTGCGCGCCGTGTGGCGGGCGCCGCGTGTAACGGGACAAAGGGAGGGAGTCCGTACCGGCCCATGCCCGGATTCTGGACGGAGACTTCCGCTGAGCGGACCGGCTCGCTACTGTCACGCTACGCACACGCCCCGTGGCAGCGCCGCCGCGGAGCGCAGCCGTGTAGCGACTCCGCCCGGGAAGAGCCCGGGTCGTCAGCCGACGGCGGCCTCTGAAGCGCGTCGCCGACGGGACTCGGTGCCGCGACCGCCCGGAGGAGGCCGCCGACCTCACCACTAAGGAGTGGGCGTCGTGACCGCGGAGACCTCTCAGACGCTCGACCGGGGACTGCGCGTCCTCAAGCTGCTCGCCGACACGGATCACGGACTGACGGTCACCGAGCTCTCGAACAAACTGGGTGTCAACCGGACCGTCGTGTACCGGCTGCTCGCGACCTTGGAGCAGCACGCGCTGGTACGCCGTGATCTGGGCGGCCGCGCCCGGGTCGGGCTCGGGGTGCTGCGCCTGGGCCGCCAGGTGCATCCGCTGGTACGGGAGGCCGCGCTGCCCGCGCTGCGCGCACTGGCCGAGGACATAGGGGCCACTGCCCATCTCACGCTGGTCGACGGGACCGAGGCTCTCGCCGTCGCCGTCGTCGAGCCCACCTGGACCGACTACCACGTCGCCTATCGCGCCGGGTTCCGTCACCCGCTGGACCGGGGTGCGGCGGGCCGCGCGATCCTCTCCGCCCGGCAGGCACCCGTGGGCGAGCCCGGATACACGCTCACGCACGGGGAGCTGGAGGCGGGCGCGAGCGGCGCCGCGGCACCGCTCCTCGGCGTGACCGGTGTCGAGGGCAGCGTGGGCGTCGTCATGCTCGCGGACTCCGTGCCCGAGCGGGTCGGGACGCGGGTCATGGACGCGGCCCGTGAGGTCGCGGACGCGCTGCGCTGAAGCCGGCCCGGCAGCCTGGCGGACGGTGCCCTGAAGATCCGCGAGGGCACTGACGTTAGATTGATCCCGTGCTCTCTCGCCTCACACGTCCCCAGGCCGTCGCCGTCTGCGCCGTTCCCGTCGTGGCCCTGCTCGCCACGGCGGTGTTCGCGCCGCTGCCGTTCTCCCTCGCGCAGCCCGGCCTGACGGCGAACGTCCTCGGCGAGAACAGGGGCGACCCGGTCATCACGATCAGCGGGTCGCCCGTCCGCCGGACCCGCGGACAGCTGCGGATGACGACGATCGAGGCGACCGGGCCGGACGCGCGCGTCTCGCTCGGTGACGTGATCAGCGGCTGGTTCGCCAAGGACCGGGCGGTGATGCCCCGGGACTCGGTCTACCCGAGCGGGAACAGCGTCAAGGAGATCGAGCGGCACAACGCCGACGAGATGAAGCAGTCGCAGGACACGGCCACCGAGGCGGCGCTGTCCTATCTGCACGAGAAGAACGACGTGAAGGTCACGCTCAAGCTGGCCGACGTCGGCGGTCCCAGCGCCGGACTGCTCTTCACGCTCGGCATCATCGACAAGCTGGACGGCGACGGCAGCGGCGGCGACCTCACGGGCGGTCGCACCGTCGCGGGTACGGGGACGATCGACGCGGACGGCAAGGTCGGCGCGGTCGGCGGCGTGGCGCTGAAGACGCAGGCCGCGCGGCGGGACGGCGCGACGGTCTTCCTGGTTCCGAGGGCGGAGTGCTCGGACGCCAGGGCAGAGCTTCCGAAGGGGCTGCGGCTGGTGGCGGTGACCACGCTCAAGGGGGCGGTCGACGCGCTGGTGTCCCTGGAGAAGGGGAAGGGCTCGGTGCCCGGCTGCTAGACGCGCCCGCGTGATCCCCGGGGCGCGAGGGGCGGACGCGTCCTAGGAGGCGACGGCCGGCCTGGGCGCGGAGGCGAGGCGCAGGCCCACCTCCACCAGGGTCCAGCCGAGACGGGTGCGCAGTTCGCCCGGTACCCGGGCGGTGGCGGCGAGCCGGTGGGCGTCGGCCTCGGCCTGGAGCTCGGCGGTGCGGGCGTGGTGCAGGGCGAGGTGCGTCTGGGCGTCGATCATCGGAGTACCTCTCAGTCCTTTTCGGTGCCTGCCGACGGCGGACCGACGACGGCTGAAGGGAGGGGAACGGGGCGGGCTCAGCCTCCCTGGACAGGGAAGACGTGGGTGTGGATGCGGACCTGGGTGCTCTCGGGGTCGTCCTCGGCCGGAGTCCCCGTGCGGTAGCTGTCCACGAGTGCGTGCATCCTGCCGACCAGCTCCGCGGAGCGTTCCGGCGTCAGCCGCAGGGTCATGTCGCTCATGTCGGCGGCGCGCGACCAGGCCGGGAGCCACTCGTCCCGGTTCGCGATCCAGGTGGACAACTCGCGGTTGTGGGTGGTCGCGACCTCGTGCAGGTAGAGGTCGGTGGCACCCCGTATCTCCGGGTCCGAGCCCTCCAGCTGGTCGCTGTCGAAGACCAGCGCCTGAACGGCCGCCCGCCACCAGCGCTCCCGCCCCTTGCCGTGCTCCGGGGCGTCCTCGACGAAGCCGTGTGCGGCCAGCTGACGCAGGTGGTAGCTGGTGGCCCCGCTGGACTCGCCCAGTTTCGCGGCCAGTTGCGACGCGGTGGCCGGGCCGCCGCGTCGCAGCGCGTTCAGCAGCTGCATCCGCAGTGGATGCGCGATGCCGCGCAGCGAGCGGGCGTCGAGGGTGCGGGTGGTCAGTCCGGGTGCGGTGGGTTCGGATACCGACGGTTCGGGAGCGGTGGGTTCGGGTGCGGACGGTTCGGCCGGTGTGCCGGGTGCGGTCGGTCCGGGCTGTTCTCCGTGCTCCTGCATGCATGCAAAGATAGCGTTGCAAAGATGTGCTTGCAATGGTTTCTTTGCAACTACTCCTTTGGATGCCGGGTCCGCTGAACGCCGACGCGGAACGCCTGGACCTCAGTGCTGCTTCACGAACCCCTCCGCCGTCATCCAGTCCAGTGCCACCTCGTGCGGATCCTGACCCTGCACGTCCACCTTGGCGTTCAACTCCTGTGCGACCGTGTTGTCCAGCTTCCTCGTCACCGGGTCGAGGAGTCTGGCGATCGCCGGATACCGCTTCAGCGCCTTGGAGTTGATCGCGGGCGCCGCGTTGTAGTTGGGGAAGAACTTCTTGTCGTCCGCCATCACGACCAGGTGCATCGACCGGATGCGCCCGTCCGTGGTGAACACCTCCCCGTACGTGCAACTCCCCTTCGCCACCTGGGTGTAGATGATCCCGGTGTCCATCTGCGTGATGTTCTTCGCGGGCACGCTCATCCCGTACGCCTTCTCCATGCCCGGCAGCCCGTCGGCCCGGTTGGCGAACTCGCTCTCCACACAGAGCGTGACCGCGCCGGGGTCCTTCCTGGCCAGCGCGGCCACGTCGGAGAGCGTCTTCGTGCCGTACTTCCTGGAGTTGGCCTGGTTCATGGCCAGCGCGTAGGTGTTGTTGAGCGCGGACGGCGGCAGCCAGGTGATCCCGTTCCTCAGATCGGCGTCGCGCACCGCCTGCCACTGCTTCCGCGGGTCGGGGATGGGCTTGCTGTTGCCGAGGTACGTGATCCAGGCGGTGCCCGTGTACTCGTACATGCCGTCCGCGTCGCCGCTCTTGACGGCTTCCCGGGCACCGATCGACCCCTGGATACCGGTCCGGTCGAGGACCTCCGCACCGGCCGCCTGGAAGGCGATACCCATGATCGCGCCGAGGATCAGCTGCTCGGTGAACTCCTTGGACGTCACCGTGAGATGGGCGCCCTTGAGCGGCAGCCCCTGCCCGATGGAGCCGGGCCCGACGTCGTCGACCATGGGGGAGCCGCTGGTCAGACCGCAGCCGGAGAGAAGTACCAGCGCCCCGGCCAGCAGCGCGCGCGGACCCGTCCGCCTCATGGGCCCGCCTCCAGCCCCCGCGGCCGCAGCAGCAGTTCCGCCAGTGAGGCCAGCCAGTCCACGAGCAGCGCGAGCGTCACCGTGAGGACCGAACCGAGCACCAGGACCGGCATCCGCTGGTTGGTGATCCCGGTGGTGATCAGGACACCGAGGCCGCCGCCCCCGCCGAAGGTGGCCAGCGTGGCCGTACCCACGTTCAGGACCAGGGCCGTGCGGACACCGGCCAGGATCAGCGGGACGGCCAGCGGGAGTTCGATGCGGGACAGGACCCCCATCGGGGACATGCCGATACCGCGCGCGGCCTCCAGAAGCGTCGGGTCGTTGGCCTTCAGACCCGCGATCGTGTTGGAGAGGACCGGCAGGATGGCGTAGACGGTGATGCCGATCAGGGCCGCCTTCTGGCCGGTGCCGAGCCAGATGACCAGCAGCGCCAGCAGACCGATCGCCGGGGTGGCCTGCCCCATGTTGGCGAAGGCCATCGCGACCGGGCTCGCCTTCCGGAACATCCCGCGGGTGAGCAGGACACCCAGCGGGATCGCGATGATCAGCACGAAGAACGTCGAGATCACGGTCAGTTGGATCTGCTGCCACAGGGCCTTCGACACCTGCCCGTTCGACAGCGCGTTCTTGGAGATGGGGTCGAGGGTGGCCTGCTGGAACCACAGCCAGGTGGCCAGCAGCACGGCCGCCAGCACCGCCGGCAGGACGGTCAGCTTCTGCCAGGTGATCCGGCGCCGCGGCGCGGTGGGCGGCGGCGCGGGCTCCCGCTCGTCCGGGAGGCCGGCGTCCTCGGGGAGGATCTCGTCGTCGGGGAACGCGCCGTCGTCCCGGAACGCGAGCCCCTTGACCTCGTGCTCGCCCTCGGGCCTGCGTCCGGGCGGGGGAGTCCTCATGCCTTCGCCTCCCCGCCCGGGCCCTCCTGCTCGAAGTGGGTCTGCTGGGCGCGCGCGTCCTCCAGTTCGTGCTGGTGCTCCATCGCCTCGAGCCGGTCCTCCTCCAGCAGCTCGTGCACGGAGTTCATGAGCGTCTCCATGTCGACGACACCGATGTACTCGCCGCGCCGCCCGGTCACCGCGACCCGGCCGGTGTTGTCGGTGAGCACGGCCTCCAGCGCGTCCCGCAGCGTGGCGTCCCGGGTCACCGTGTCGTGCACCAGCGTGCCCGCCCGCGCCAGCGAACCCTTGGCCCGCATCAGGTCGCCGCGCCGCAGCCACTTGTAGGGACGGCGCCGCTTGTCGAGCAGCAGGATCTCGTTCGTCCCGCTGCTCCGGAGCTTGTTGAAGATCTCCTGGAGGCGGTCGTTGACGGTGACCGTCGGATAGTCCGTGATCTCCACGTCCCGCACCCGGGTGAGGTTGAGCCGCTTCAGCGCCGCGCCCGCGCCCACGAACCCCGACACGAAGTCGTCGGCGGGGTTGGTGAGGATCGCCTCCGGGGTGTCGAACTGCGCGATGTGCGAGCGCTCGCGCAGGACGGCGATCCGGTCGCCCAGCTTGATCGCCTCGTCGAAGTCGTGCGTGACGAAGACGATCGTCTTGTGCAGCTCGCGCTGGAGCCGGATCAGCTCGTCCTGCAGATGGTCGCGGGTGATCGGGTCCACGGCGCCGAAGGGCTCGTCCATGAGCAGGACGGGCGGGTCGGCGGCCAGCGCCCGCGCCACGCCCACCCGCTGCTGCTGGCCGCCGGAGAGCTGACGCGGGTAGCGGCCCTGGAACTCACCCGGGTCGAGGCCGACCAGGTCCAGCATCTCCTCGACCCGCGCCCTGGTCCGAGACCTCGGCCAGCCGACCATCTTCGGTACGAGGGCGATGTTCTGGGCGACCGTCATGTGCGGGAAGAGCCCGGACGACTGGATCGCGTACCCGATCCTGCGGCGCAGCTTCACCGGGTCCATGTCGGTGACGTCCTCGCCGCCGATGCGGATGCGGCCGCCGGTCGGTTCGATCAGCCGGTTGATCATCTTGAGGGTGGTGGACTTGCCGCACCCGGACGGGCCGACGAAGACGACGAGCTCGCCCGCCTTGATCTCCATGTTGACGCTGTCCACGGCCGGGTCACTGCTGCCCGGATAGCGCTTGGTGAGATGCTCCAGCTCGATGGTGGCGCCGGTCGTGGACGTGTGCGCGACAGCGGCGGCGTGCCGGTCCCGCCCGTCCTCGGTCGTCTCAGCCACGGATCCCCCTCGGGATGGTCAGCCGCCCGACGAGCACGTACGCGGCGTCGAACAGCAGTGCCAGGATGATGATCCCGACCGTGCCCGCGAGCACCTGGTTGAGCGCGTTCTTGCTGCCCAGGGACCCGATGCCGCGGAAGATCTCGTTGCCGAGGCCGGGCCCGGAGGCGTAGGCCGCGATGGCCGCGATGCCCATCAGCATCTGTGTGGAGACCCGGATGCCGGTGAGGATCGGCGGCCAGGCGAGCGGCAGCTCCACCTTCAGCAGCCGCGCCATCCGTGACATCCCGATGCCCTTCGCGGCGTCCACCAGGGAGGGGTCGACCCCGCGCAGGCCCACGATCGAGTTGCGTACGACCGGCAGCAGTCCGTAGAGCGTCAGCGCGATCACGGTGGGCGGGACACCCAGACCCACGATCGGGATCAGCAGACCGATCATGGCGAGCGACGGCACGGTCAGGATGGTGGAGGTGGTGGTGGTGGCGAGGCCGCCCGCCCAGTCACTGCGGTAGGTGACCACACCGAGCACCACACCGATGAGGGTCGCGACGACCATGCACTGGAAGACCACGCTGGCGTGCTGATACGCGTCCATGAGCAACTGCTGATGGCGGCTGCTCAGGTACTCCCAGAAGTTCACGCCGCCTCACCCTGTCGTCGGTCAGTGCTCGGCCGCCGCCTGTTCCACCAGCGGGATGATCCGCAGGGGTACGGCGTTCTCCATGACGATCGCCGTGGAGGCCCGGACGATGCCATCAAAACCGACGACCCGGTCGATCACCCGCTGGAGATCGGCGTTCGAGCGCGCCACCAGCCGGCACAGCATGTCCCCGCTGCCGGTGGTCGTGTGCAGCTCCAGCACCTCCGGGACGGTCGCCAAGTGAGCCCGTACGTCAGGGCCTTGGCCCTGCCGGATCTCCAGCGTCGCGAAGGCCGTCACGGGGTATCCGAGCGCGGCGGGATCCACCTGCGGGCCGAATCCCCGGATGACTCCATTCGACTGAAGACGGTCCAGACGGGCCTGCACCGTGCCGCGCGCGACGCCCAGCCGCCGGGACATCTCCAGGACACCGATCCGCGGCTCCCGCGCCAGCAGCACGATGAGCCGGCCGTCCAGGTGATCGATCGCCATGCGCGCCTCCGGAGTGGTCATCCTGTACAGACCGCCCGCCGTTCGCGACGGTCTGCTGAACACATTGCCCAGCCGATACGCAAACTATTGCGCACCTTGTGGAAGGGCGAGAGCCTGCGGCCATGTCCCTCATCGACGCGAACCCAGACCAGACTCCCGACACCGCCCGGCAGGCCGATCCCTTCCCGGTCAAGGGAATGGACGCCGTCGTCTTCGCCGTGGGCAACGCCAAGCAGGCCGCGCACTACTACTCCACCGCGTTCGGCATGCGGCTGGTCGCCTACTCGGGGCCGGAGAACGGCAGCCGCGAGACGGCGTCGTACGTCCTGGAGAACGGCTCCGCGCGCTTCGTCCTCACCTCCGTGATCAGGCCCTCCACCCCCTGGGGCCACTTCCTGGCCGAGCACGTGGCGGCGCACGGCGACGGGGTCGTCGACCTCGCCATCGAGGTCCCGGACGCGCGCGCCGCGTTCGCGTACGCCGTCGAGCACGGCGCCCGCCCGCTCACCGAGCCGTACGAGCTGAAGGACGAGAACGGCACCGTCGTGCTGGCAGCGATCGCCACGTACGGCGAGACCCGGCACACGCTCGTCGAGCGGACCGGCTACGACGGTCCGTACCTGCCCGGGTACACGGCCGCCGCCCCGATCGTCGAGCCGCCCGCCCGGCGCACCTTCCAGGCCGTCGACCACTGCGTGGGCAACGTCGAGCTCGGCCGCATGAACGAGTGGGTCGGCTTCTACAACAAGGTCATGGGCTTCACGAACATGAAGGAGTTCGTGGGCGACGACATCGCGACCGAGTACAGCGCCCTGATGTCGAAGGTCGTCGCCGACGGCACGCTCAAGGTCAAGTTCCCGATCAACGAGCCCGCCATCGCCAAGAAGAAGTCCCAGATCGACGAGTACCTGGAGTTCTACGGCGGCGCGGGCGTCCAGCACATCGCGCTGAACACCAACGACATCGTCGAGACCGTACGGACCATGAGCGCGGCCGGGGTCCAGTTCCTCGACACGCCCGACTCGTACTACGACACCCTCGGCGAGTGGGCCGGCGACACCCGCGTCCCCGTCGACACCCTGCGCGAACTGAAGATCCTCGTCGACCGCGACGAGGACGGCTATCTGCTCCAGATCTTCACCAAGCCGGTCCAGGACCGTCCGACCGTCTTCTTCGAGATGATCGAGCGGCACGGCTCGATGGGCTTCGGCAAGGGCAACTTCAAGGCCCTGTTCGAGGCGATCGAGCGCGAGCAGGAGAAGCGCGGCAACCTCTGACGGCGCCTCGCGCCGGCACAGCCCGCCCGCCGTACCCCCGCCCGGTCAGTGCGGCGCGGTACGGCGGGGCGCGGGCGCGAGCTCAGCCCGCTGCCCGCCCGAGGCCGGGTCGGCCGGGAATCCCGGAGACGCCGCGGCCGTCGGTTCCGGTGCCCCGTACGACCCGTCGGGGGCCGGAACGGACGGGGTGGACCCGGCCGGCGCGGAAGCGGCCGGCGAGGTGCGGACGGGTTCCGGGACCTCTGGTTCCGGGAACGCCGGGTCCTCCTCCAGCTCGCCCGGGAGCGACGCGGACGGCTCGCCCAGCCTGTCCAGCGTCCGCCGGGCCAGGGGAGCGAGAACGGGGGAGAAGTACGGATTGATCTGGAGGGCCTCGGCGACATGCCGACGGGCGGCCCCGGTCAGGTCCAGGCCGCGTTCGATCTGCCCCCGGTGATAGACGTACAGCGCGCTGCGCACCCCGCCGCCGTGCTCCTTGTCCGTCGCCCGCTCCGCGAACTTCAGCGCCTCCTTGTTCTTCCCGGCCCGGTGCAGGGCCCACCCCAGCGCGTCCGCGACGCCGATACCCGGCTGCCGTTTCCACTCCGCGCGCAGCCGCTTCACCGCCTCCGACGCATCCCCGTGGTCCGCCTCGAACAGCCCGAGGACCAGCGCGTCGTCGACCCCGCCCGCGGTCTCCGTCCGCACCCGCGCCCGCACCAGGCCGTACTGCGCCCGCGCCGCCGAGCCGAGGCCCCGCGCCTGGTACAGCTCGCCCAGCTCCAGCGCGTACCCCGGGGTGGGCCGCCCGGCGAACGCCGCCTGATACGCGCGCAGCGCCTCCGGCACACGCCCGAGTGACGCCAGCGCGCGCCCCCGCCCGGCGAGCGCGGCCGGCTCGTTCCGGTCGACGCGCAGCGCGGCCTCGTAGGAACGCAGCGACACCTCACGGTCCCCGCGCTCCCACGCCAGCCGGCCGGACTCCGTCAGCAGGATCGCCCGCTCGGCCGCCGTCCGCGCGCCCGCCGCCGCGTCCGAGAGCGCCGCCACCGCGTCCTCGCGCCAGCCCCGGTCCCAGTACACCTGGGCGGCCCGGGCCAGTACCGGCGGCCCGGAGTGCAGCGCCTGCAGCCTCTCCAGCGCCTTGCGGCTCGCCTTGTAGTCGCCGAGACCCCGGTACGAGTCGATCAGCAGGGGATACGTCGTCCACTCCTTGGGCGCCAGCTTCCGCGCCGTCTCCCCCCACTCGCGGCCCTTGCGGAAGTCGCCGCGCGCGTTCGCGAGCCCGGCCAGCCCCCGCAGCGCGGCCAGGTTCCCCGTCGCCCCCGCCGCCAGCGACGTACGCAGCGCCCGCTCGGCCTTCGGGAAGTATCCGGGCGTGGCGGTGCGCCGCCCCTGCTCCACGTACGCCGTCCCGAGGACCGCCCAGGACTCCGCCTCCCGCGGATGGGTGCGCAGATACGCCTCGCGGTCGCGGACGAGCACCGCCAGATCCCGCAGCGACACCGGCACCCCGGCCGCCACCGCCGTCATCGCCCCGGCCACCGGCCCCGGGGCGGCCGGCGTCGGAGCGAACCCGCCGGAGGGCAGCATCACCATCACCCCGCCGAAGACGGCACACCCCGCGACCACGCCGATCAGCGCGCGCCGGGCGGCACGGGAGCGGCGCCGCCCGGCGCGCACCCGGGGTCCCGGCCCGGTGAGGACCCGCTGTCGCTGTTCGATCTCCATGCCGCTCACCATGCGCCCGTACGACGACCACATCCCGGGACACGAAGGGTGCGGCAGACGGGGTTCACACCGATGGCCCCGAGTGCGACGCTGTGATCATGAGCCGTATCGAAGCCCCGCGCGACGACGCCACCGGCACCCTCGTCGACCGTCTCCTGGCGGGCCTGCCGAGCGAGGCGGTCCTCACCGACCCGGACGTCACGGTCTCGTACGCCAACGACATGGCGAGCTTCTGCGAGGCCGGCACGCCCGCCGTCGTCGTCCTGCCGCGCACCGTCGAACAGGTCCAGCACGTCATGCGCACCGCGACCGCCCTGCGGACACCGGTCGTCCCGCAGGGCGCCCGCACCGGCCTGTCCGGCGCCGCGAACGCCTCGGACGGCTGCATCGTGCTCTCGCTGGTGAAGATGGACCGGATCCTCGAGATCAGTCCCGTCGACCGCATCGCCGTCGTCGAGCCCGGCGTCGTCAACGCCACGCTCTCGCGCGCCGTCAACGAACACGGCCTGTACTACCCGCCGGACCCCTCCAGCTGGGAGATGTGCACGATCGGCGGCAACATCGGCACCGCCTCCGGCGGTCTGTGCTGTGTGAAGTACGGGGTGACCGCCGAGTACGTCCTCGGCCTGGACGTCGTGCTCGCCGACGGACGGCTGATGAGCACCGGCCGGCGCACCGCGAAGGGGGTCGCCGGCTACGACCTCACCCGGCTCCTCGTCGGATCGGAGGGCTCCCTCGGCATCGTCGTACGGGCGGTGCTGGCCCTGAAGCCGCGGCCACCCCAACAGCTCGTGCTGGCCGCCGAGTTCGGGTCGGCGCGGGCCGCCTGCGACGCCGTCTGCCGGATCATGGAGGGCGGCCATGTGCCCTCCCTCCTCGAACTGATGGACCGTACGACGGTGAAGGCGGTCAACGCCCTGGCGCACATGGGCCTCCCGGAGACCACCGAGGCGCTCCTCCTCGCCGCCTTCGACACCCACGACCCGGCGGCCGACCTCGCCGCCGTGGGCGCGCTGTGCGAGGCCGCGGGCGCCACCGAGGTGGTACCGGCGGAGGACGCGGCGGAATCCGAACTCCTCCTCCAGGCCCGGCGGTTGTCCCTCACCGCGCTCGAAGCGGTCAAGGGCACCACGATGATCGACGACGTGTGCGTGCCGCGCTCCCGGCTCGGCGACATGCTCGACGGCATCGAGCGTGTCGCGGAGAAGTACTCCCTGACCATCGGCGTCTGCGCGCACGCCGGCGACGGCAACACCCACCCCACCGTCTGCTTCGACGCCACCGACCCCGACGAGTCCCGGCGCGCCCGCGAGTCCTTCGACGAGATCATGGCCCTCGGACTGGAACTCGGCGGCACGATCACCGGCGAACACGGGGTCGGCGTCCTGAAGAAGGAGTGGCTGGCGCGCGAGATCGGGCCGGTCGGGGTGGAGATGCAGCGCGCCGTCAAGGCCGCGTTCGACCCGCTCGGGATTCTCAACCCGGGCAAGGTGTTCTAGAGCGTGTCGCGACAGGCGTCGTGAGGCGGGCGGGACTCTCGCGACAGGCTCTGGCGCCGCGGCACCAGGGCATGTCCGGCACCGGATCCGGCCGGGTGCGGGCGCGGGTGCGCCGCCGTGCCCACGCCGGTTCACTCTCCGTCCTCCGACTCGTCCGACGGCCACGGGTCGCGCAGCCACAACTCGTCGGCCGACGCGGATCCCGGCTGGTCAGGGAGGTCCCCGCGCTCACGCGCCGCCGAGCGCGGGGGAGACGCCGAGAGTCTCGGGGAGGGCGCGAGCAGATCGGCGAGGCCGTCGTCGATGCCGAGCTGCTCGCCCTCGGACCCCGGCGGAACGGCCCGCAGGGTGCGCTCCAGCCAGGCGGACACCTGTGCGGCCGGCGCCTCCAGCAGCGCGTCGCCGTCGGGTGAGGTGAGCGCCATCAGCACGACGCCGCGTCCCCCGACCTTCGTCGGCCACACCCGCACATCGCCGTGCCCGCACGGCCGGAACACCCCCTCGACGAGCAGTTCGCGGGCGAAGGTCCAGCTGACCGGATGGTCCGAGCCGATGTGGAAGGTGACGTGGACGGCGTACGGGTCGTCGGAGCGGTAGCTGAGCCGGGCCGGTACGGGGATGCTGTGCTCGGGGGACAGGACGAGGCGCAGTTCGAGTTCGCGTTCCACCACGGTGTGCATGTCGGTGCGCTTCCCTTCGTCTACGGGCCTCCAGGGCGGGTCCGTACGAGTGGAGAGCGCGGTGGCGCGGAACCATTACGCGGGTTCGGGGAAATCTTTTGGCGGGCGTACCGGGGCCGACCTTGCGGACGGTGACCGGAAGTGGCGGATCCTTGCCCGAAAGAGGTGGGTACCGCGGGAGCGCCGCTGACGGAGGCGTGGGTCTGATAGATGTGGAGCCCCCAAAAGACCCCCGAGCAGATACGGGACGACGGACATGAGCGCCCCAACCCCGGCACCCGGTGACGACAGGCCCCGCGAAGGGTATTACCCGGACCCCTCCATTCCTGGATATGTCCGGTACTGGAACGGTGCCGCCTGGGTACCGGGTACGAGCCGTCCCGCGCCGTCGGACGGCGTGCCGCTCGTGCCGCCGCCCGGCACGCGCCCGGTGACTCCCGTACCCGCTCCGGCACCGGCGCCCACCGAGGAGACGGGACCGCACTTCTTCGACGAGGACCCCGGGCCGGCCGCCGAGCCGCGGCGGGTGACCCCGGCCGAGGCGCAGCACGGCAGCCGGCCCGAGCCCGCGACGGCGTGGGGCGCCGACCGCTCCCGGCAGTCCGGTTTCGGCGGCGAGCAGGACCGGCGGGTCTCCTGGGGGGCGCCCCAGGGGGCCGACCCGCGTCTGTCGCGCGCGGCGGAGCCCGCCGAAGCGGTCCGGCCGCCCGGCGGCGAGACCCCGCACACGGACGGCACGGCGACGATCGAGCCCACGGACCGGGCGGCCGGCTCGGAGTCCCCGGTGCCCGACGGCACCTTCGTCTTCCGCCGCCGGCCCCCGGCGGCCGGCCCCACGGGGGCCGCGGCGGGCGGTACCGCGGGCACCCACGACCCCGTCCCCACCGACGGCACCATGACCTTCCGCGCGCGCTCCCCGCGCACGGAGCAGCAGGGCGGGGCGCGGGGTGGGAGCACGGCCCCGGCGGGCGGCGCACCGGGGGCGGCCACGCCCGAGGACGGCCCCGCGGACGCCGGGGGCGGCTTCGGCGCCGGGCAGGCCGCCGCCCAGGCGGCCAGAGCCGCTGCCGTCCAGCAGCCGTCGGCCCAGCAGCCGTCGGCCCAGCAGCCGTCGGCCCAGCAGCCGTCGGCCCAGCAGCCGTCGGCCCCGCCCGTCCCCCAGCAGTCCACCGGCCCCGCCGCCACGCCGCTGTCGAGCGGCACCGGTGGCGGACAGCCCTCCTGGGCCCAGCAGGTGCACCGGCTCGCGGGCGACGAGGGGCCCGTCGCCCCCTGGAAGCCGCCGGTCGACGACGTGTTCCAGGCCGCCGCCCGCCGCCACTCCGCGGCACGGCCCGCGGCTCTGGGCAGACGGCTGGCGGCCCGGATCGTGGACACCGCGGTGCTGGCCACCGTCACCGCCGTGGCCGCCGTACCGCTGGGCACCAAGGCGATCGACCACATCAACGGGAAGATCGACGCCGCCAAGCGGTCCGGCCAGACCGTGACGGTCTGGCTGCTGGACGGCACCACCGCGGGCTACCTGGGCGTCTGCCTCGCCGTTCTGCTCCTGTTCGGCGTGGTCTACGACGCGCTGCCCACCGCCCGGTGGGGCCGCACCCTCGGCAAGAAGCTGTGCGGCATCGAGGTACGGGACATCGAGGGCCACGAACCCCCGTCCTTCGGACCGGCGCTGCGCCGCTGGCTCGTCTACTGCGTTCCCGGCGTCCTGGTCATCGGTGTCGTGGGCGTCCTGTGGTGTCTGTTCGACAGGCCCTGGCGGCAGTGCTGGCACGACAAGGCGGCCCACACCTTCGTGGCCGCCCAGCCGCCCTCCTCCTAGGGCGCGTTGAGAAGTCCCACCCGCCTCACGACGCCTGGCACGCCCTCTCGCCGCACCGGGAGAAAACCCGAGCACGTCCGGGCGGGCTTCCGCCCGGCACTCCTCCAGCCTCCGGCCGAGGGACCCCCGGAGCACGCACCGGACGTCGCGAGGCCCGTTCTCCGGGCGGACGACGGGACTTTCGCGACGCGTCCCAGGCGTCGACGCGGCCGCCCGGCCGTCCGCCGCGCGCGCCGGGCTCCGCGGTCCCCCGGACGGCCGCTCGCGGGATGCGGAGCCGGAGTGTTCGCGGTCGACTCGGGCCATGAGCAGCGAACCGCCGCCCCCCGGCTCCGGGCAGCCACCGGAGGAAGACCCGTTCAAGAAGCAGCCCCCGCCGGCTGAGGGCGGCGGCTCCCCGTACGACGGCACCTCGTCCCCGCCGCCGTCGGGATCGCCGTACGACTCCCCGCACGACAACCGGACGCCGCCGTACGGGAGTCAGCCCCCGCCGTACGGCGGTCAGCAGCCCCCTCCCCCCGGCGGCGGTCCGTACGGTTCCGGTGGCGGCGGCCCCTACGGTTCCGGTGGCGGTGATCCCTACGGTTCCGGCGGCCCCTACGGCGGCGATCCGCTGGAGGGCATGCCGCCGCTCGCCGACAGCGGCAAACGCGTGCTGGCGAGGATCCTCGACATGATCCTCGTGGGCATCGTGGTGTGGCTGCTGTCCTGGGCGTTCGGGGTCACCGAGTACAACGTGAACGCGGAACGGGTCGAGTACGGCAAGGGCCTCGGGCAGTCCGTCATCGCCGCGGTGCTCTACACCGGCTACGACACCTTCCTGATCCGCAAGTCGGGGCAGACCCTCGGCATGAGGCTGTTCCACATGCGGGTCGCCGACCTGGAAAACGGTGCCACACCCTCCACGCAGACCTCGCTGATCCGCGCGCTGGTGCTGTGGATCCCGTTCGCGTTCTGCTGCGCGTGCATCTGGACCGCGATCGCGGGCGGCTGGAGCTTCTTCGACAAGCCCTACAAGCAGGGTCTGCACGACAAGGCGGCCAAGACGGTGGTGGTGACCACCGGCTGACACACGCGATCAGCCGCACTCCACGAGGAGACGGCTGACCGGGACGGCGGGTCCGCGTTTCGCGGGCCCGCCGGACGTGCGTGGGGTCACGGGCCCGCCGGTTCGTGAACGGGCTCGGACGACGCGGAGACGGACGCGGAGACGGACGCGGTCTCGCGCCGCACCGGAACCCGCGCCTGGACGGCGGGGGCCGCGGCGGCCGACGGTGCGCGCTTCGGCAGCGGAACCGTTACGGCGACGAGCAGTCCGAGAGCGAGTGCCGAGAGGGTGATCACCGCGATCCCCAGGCCCGAACTCGTCTGAGACAGCAGCAGCATGGCGAGCGTCGAGAAGATCACGGTGCAGGAACCGTAGGCGAGCTGTGCGGCGGTCGGACGAGGCATGGCGATTCCTCGGGGTGGGGGTACTCCCCCCGTGCCTCTCGAGATGGGGGAGGATGCGGACAACAACGGGGGTGGTACGGCGAACTCGGGTGGAGCCGCGAGCTCGGATGGAACGGCGAATCGCGGGGCGACAACGCTGTCGACCTGTCAATCCGTGGACATTCCAACGTTGCGCCAATCGACTCTATTCGGCTGCATGCCCGAGAGGAACGCCCGGTAAGCGTGACCTAACCCACGGTGCCGGTGCACAGGGGGCGCACGGAGTCATCGCGCCCATCAAGTGGACGTGTGGACGCGCCTGTTGGGTGCGCCCGGGGCGGTTCGGATACCGAACGGGCGCTCCTGCATAGTGCAGTTGACTTGTGCAAGTCAAGATCTGTCTTTTCTTTGGTAACTCCGGTCAAATGTCGTCACTTGACACGCGTATACGCGCGCGGAGCTCCATGACACCGGGATCCCCCCATCCGCGCGGACGAACGCGGGGGAGGATTTCAAGTGACCAGCAGACCATGGACGTTCAGAGCAGCCGCGGTGGGCGTCGCCCTCGCGGCGGCCACCGCCACGTTCTCGACGTTCGCCGTCGCGCAGGCCGACGGTTCGCCGTCGGCGACCGTGGAGCGCCACGACCCGCAGCCGGCCAGGAACAAGGTCGACCACGACCTCGACGGCCCGCTCAGCAAGACCCAGGACGCACAGCGCAAGGAAGCCCTGGACCAGGTCATATCCGGCGACGCCAAGGTCCAGGACCGCAACGGTTCGCGCGTCGTCCAGCTCAAGGGCAGGAACAAGGGCAAGAGCAAGTACGTCGAGCTCGGCCGCGAGAAGACCGACCGGATCTTCACGATCCTCGTCGAGTTCGGCGACCAGGTCGACAGCCGCTACGGCGGCACGGCCGGCCCGCTGCACAACAAGATCGCCGCACCCGACCGCGCCAAGGACAACAGCACGGCGTGGCAGGCGGACTACAACCAGAAGCACTTCCAGGACCTCTACTTCGGCACCGGCAAGAACGCCGAGTCGCTGAAGAAGTACTACGAGAAGCAGTCCTCGGGCCGTTACTCGGTCGACGGTGAGGTCACCGACTGGGTCAAGGTCCCCTACAACGAGGCCCGTTACGGCTCCAACAAGGCGTCCACGGGCGCCTGGTACGCGGTCCAGGACGGCGTCACCGCGTACGTCGCCGACCAGAAGGCGGCCGGCAAGTCCGACGCCACCATCAAGGCGGACCTCGCCCAGTACGACCAGTGGGACCGTTACGACTACGACGGCGACGGCAACTTCAACGAGCCCGACGGCTACATCGACCACTTCCAGATCGTGCACGCCGGTGAGGACGAGTCCGCGGGCGGCGGCGCGCAGGGCGAGGACGCGATCTGGGCCCACCGCTGGTACGCGTTCGGCACCGACGCCGGTTCGACCGGCCCGGTCGGCAACAAGCTCGGCGGTGCCGCGATCGGCGACACCGGCATCTGGGTCGGCGACTACACCATCCAGCCGGAGAACGGCGGACTCGGCGTCTACGCCCACGAGTACGGCCACGACCTCGGCCTTCCGGACGAGTACGACACGTCCGGCGGCGGCGAGAACGGCACCGGGTTCTGGACGCTGATGTCGGCCGGTTCCTGGCTCGGCACCGGCAAGCAGGCCATCGGTGACCTGCCCGGCGACATGAACGCCTGGGACAAGCTGCAGCTCGGCTGGCTCGACTACGACCGGGCCAAGGCCGGCGTGACGTCGGAGCACAAGCTGGGCGTCGCCGAGTACAACACCAAGAACAGGCAGGCCCTCGTGGTCTCGCTGCCCGACAAGGAAGTCACGACCACGGTCGTCACTCCCGCGCAGGGCGCCACCCAGTGGTGGAGCGGCAGCGGCAACGACCTCAAGAACACCCTGACCCGTTCGGTCGACCTCACCGGGAAGTCCGCGGCCACGCTGACGCTCGACGGCTGGTACGACATCGAGCAGGACTACGACTACCTCTACACCGAGGTGTCCACCGACGGCGGCGCCAACTGGACCGCCCTCGACGGCACGGTGGACGGCGCCGCGATCCCGCGCGACGGCAGCGGCAAGCCCGCGCTGACCGGCTCCGTGGACGCGTACAAGAAGCTGTCGTTCCCGCTCGACGCCTACGCGGGCAAGAAGATCGCCCTGCGCTTCCGCTACCAGAGCGACGGTGGCGTGGCGTTGAAGGGCTTCACGGCCGACGAGATCACCGTGACCGCCGACGGCACGCCGCTCTTCTCCGACAACGCGGAGAGCGCGGACGCCGCGTGGACCGCCGCCGGCTTCTCCCGGATCGGCGCGTCCTTCTCCGACGACTACGCGCAGTACTACATCGCCGAGAACCGCCAGTACGTCTCGTACGACAAGACCCTCAAGGTCGGCCCGTACAACTTCGGCTTCTCGACGACGCGTCCGGACTGGGTCGAGCACTACCCGTACCAGAACGGTCTGCTGATCTGGAAGTGGGACACCTCCCAGGCGGACGACAACACCAGCGCCCACCCGGGCGTGGGTCTGATCCTGCCGGTGGACGCGCACCCGACGGCCCTGAAGTGGACCGACGGAACGATCCTCCGCAACAAGATCCAGACCTTCGACTCGACCTTCAGCACGTACCCGACGGACGCGCTCAAGCTCCACAACGCCGACGTCGCGCTGAAGATCAAGTCGCAGAAGGGGGTCTCCGTCTTCGACGACCGCCGGAACTCCTACTACGACCAGGCGAACCCCACGGGTGGTGTCAAGGTCACTGACACCAACACCAAGATCAGGATCGTGAAGGAGCCCAAGGACGGCTCGACGATCACGCTCCTTGTGGGTCCGGCGAAGAAGTAAGTGATGTTTTAGCAGGTCAGAGCATGATCGGCCGTGACCCCCTGGCGGGTTGCGGCCGATCGTGTTTAGGTGCGTCCTGTGGATTTCTTATTGACACCGGGACGCACGGGGGTGTGACTGCATGGCCGCAGGAGGTTTCTGCAAGCTGCCGAACGGCAGTGTGGTGGTGGCGCTGAACCTGCCCAGCCCGCCGGGCTCGGCGCTGGGCTGTGTGCGCTTCCTGGTGCTGGCCCAGAACCGGGCCCGCGCCCTGACCCGCCTGCGCAACCTGGGCCTGCGCGCCGTCTACCTCAGGGGCAACGGGGCTCCGCCCACACCCGACGAGATCACCGCCGTCCTGCACCATCCCGACGGGCTGATATGGCGTACGGCCCCGGACAACGGTGTCGCGTGCCCGGTCCCGTCCCAGGAGCTCTGGCACCCGATCAGAGCCCTCCTGAGACGCCCGGCCCCTCAGCCCTGAGACACCCGGCCGTCAGTCGTGAGACGGGTGGCTCCTCGCCCGTGCGGCGGGCGGATCGCGGGGGACCGGGACGGGGCAGCCCTCAGACGACCGGTTTGCCGGTCAGCTCGACGCCCGCTCCCCGCAGCTCCTCCAGCGCCCGCTCCGTGGTCGCCTCGGACACCCCGGCCGTGAGGTCGAGCAGTACCTGCGTACGGAAACCGTCCCGCACCGCGTCGAGCGCGGTCGCCCGCACACAGTGGTCGGTCGCGATGCCCACCACGTCCACCTCGTCGATCTCGCGGGCCCGCAGCCAGTCGCCCAGCGAGACCCCGTTCTCGTCGGCGCCCTCGAATCCGCTGTAGGCCGCCGCGTACGCGCCCTTGTCGAAGACGGCGTCGATCGCGCCGGAGGCGACCACCGGGGCGAAGTTCGGGTGGAACCCCACCCCCTCGGTGCCGGCCACGCAGTGCGCGGGCCAGGAGTGGACGTAGTCGGGGTTGTCGGCGAAGTGGCCACCGGGGGCGATATGGAGGTCACGGGTGGCGACGACATGCCGGTATCCGGCGGGCGCCTGCCCGATCAGCTCCGTGACGGCGGCGGCCACGTCGGCGCCCCCGGCCACCGCGAGACTGCCTCCCTCGCAGAAGTCGTTCTGCACGTCTACGACGATCAAGGCGCGGCGCATGGTCGGTGTCCTTCGACTATGGGGGTCGGTGTGGGGATACGGGCCCGGCCTGTCGGGCCGGCCCGGAGACTTCACGTGCGGCGCGGGAGGGGTTGGATCACTGCTGTCGGCCCCGACGGCTGTGCTCGTGCGTGCTGCCGTTGCATTCCCGCTGACCGCCCGTTCATTCGTGTTTGCCCGGGAGCGGCCGAATAAGCCGGGTGCCGCCACGGCGTTGCCCGCGCACACCCCGGCGCACCCCGGGCGTATCGGACGGGTCCGGGGCGGCGGAGCGGGCCGCCGCCCCGGACGCGCCAGCGCGCAGACGCCTTCTCGACAGACGCGTAGTCCTTCTCGGACGTACTCCGTGTGCTCCTCGGACGTACTTCGTGGGAATCCTCAGACGTACTCCGTGGGAATCACGGCTTCCCCGCGCGACAGCTGGGTCGCCGAGAGCGGCAGCCGGGCACGGGCGGCCGCGTGCCGGTCGCGGGCCATGTCGAGCGGCTCCCGGGCCACGACCTGGCCGCCCTTGACCAGCTCGACCAGGAGCTGGTGGTCGGCGAGCTCGCCGGGTACCGGCCCGGTCCCGATCACCTCGGCCTCGGCGAACCCGCGCTCGTCGCGCCGCCGCGCGGCCCACTTGCGGCCGCCGATGGAGGTCTTGCCCCCGGTGGACTTCTTGGCCACGGGCTCCAGCGGAGCCTTCGGGTCCGCGGACTCGGCGCGGGCGACCAGCTTGTAGACCATCGAGCAGGTGGGATGGCCGGACCCGGTCACCAGCTGGGTGCCGACGCCGTAGGCGTCCACCGGCGCCGCCGCCAGGGAGGCGATCGCGTACTCGTCCAGGTCCGAGGTCACGACGATCTTCGTCCCGGTCGCCCCCAGTTCGTCCAGTTGCTGCCGCACCCGGTGCGCGACCAGCAGCAGGTCCCCGGAGTCGATGCGGACCGCCCCGAGCTCGGGCCCGGCGATCTCGACGGCCGTCCGTACGGCCTCGGCGACGTCGTACGTGTCGACGAGCAGTGTGGTGCCCCGGCCGAGCGACTTCACCTGGGCCTGGAAGGCGTCCCGCTCGTGGTCGTGCAGCAGTGTGAAGGCGTGCGCGGAGGTCCCCACGGTGGGGATGCCGTAGCGGAAGCCGGCCGCCAGGTCGGAGGTGGTCGTGAAACCGCCCACGTACGCGGCCCGTGCGGCGGCGACCGCGGCCAGCTCATGGGTGCGCCGGGCGCCCATCTCGATCAGCGGGCGGTCGCCGGCGGCGGAGGACATCCGGGAGGCGGCGGCCGCGATCGCCGAGTCGTGGTTGAGGATCGAGAGGACCACGGTCTCCAGGAGCACGCACTCCGCGAAGGACCCCTCGACCCGCAGGACGGGCGAGCCCGGGAAGTACACCTCGCCCTCGGGATAGCCCCAGACGTCCCCGCGGAAGCGGTACGAGGCCAGCCACTCCAGGGTCGGCTCGTCCACGATGGCCCGCTCGCGCAGGAAACCGAGGACGTCGGCGTCGAAGCGGAAGTTCTCGACGGCGTCGAGGACCCGCCCGGTGCCGGCCACGACGCCGTAGCGGCGTCCCTCGGGAAGTCTCCGGGTGAAGACCTCGAAGACCGAGCGCCGCTCGGCGGTCCCGGCGGCCAGCGCGGCCCGCAGCATCGTCAGCTCGTACTGGTCGGTGAAGAGCGCCGTCGAGGGCACGTCCACCGGCAGTCCGAGGTCCGCTGGATTCACTGCGCTCTCCTCGCACTCATCGCTGCGGATCCCCCGGCAGGGCGCCGGGGGCCCGGGGACCGTCCCCCGGAATCACCGCACAGCACGGGATCGTACCCCCATCTCGTCACTCTGACGATTTGTGGGTCCGGTTTGTCCGGCCCGTTTGTGCGGGCACCCCCCTGTGGTGGCAGCATGGGCCGTGTGACGGCTCCCGCACCCCTAGAGACCGAAAAGACCGAGTCGGCGGAGGAGGTCTTCGCCGTGCCCGAGCCGGACGTCCCCTGGGTCACCATCGTGCACAACGACCCGGTCAACCTCATGAGCTATGTGACGTATGTCTTCCAGACGTACTTCGGGTACACCAAGGACAAGGCGACCAAGCTCATGATGGACGTCCACCACAAGGGCCGGGCGGTCGTGTCCAGCGGCACGCGCGAGGAGATGGAGCGCGACGTGCAGGCCATGCACGGCTACGGTCTGTGGGCCACCCTCCAGCAGGACCGGAAGTAACCGGACCACCGAAAAGCCCCGAAACCGCGAGCAGGACCGGAAGTAGCGAACTCACTCCATGCCAGGACACTTCGAACCGCTCCCCGGCGGCGGCGCGGCCGTCGCGCTCGACGAGGTCGAGATCTCCATCATCCGCTCCCTCGCCGTGCAGCTCCTGGAGCTCATCGGTCCTGGCCCCGCGGCGGACACTCCCGACGACCCGCTCGCGGAGCTGTTCGCGGAGGGTCCCAGCGAACCGCCCTCCGACCCGGTGCTGCGGCGCCTCTTCCCGGACGCCTACAGCGGCCCCGACGTCGAGGCGTCCTCGCCGGAGCAGGCCGAGGAGCAGCGCGCGTACTCCTCCGAGTTCCGCCGCTTCACCGAGAACGACCTGCGCGCGGGCAAGCGCGAGAACGCCCTCGTGGTGATCCGCTGCCTCGACGCGCTCACCACGGCGGGCGACGGCGGCGCGGTCCTCAAGCTCTCCGTCCCGGAGTCCGGGTCGTGGCTGCGCGCGCTCAACGACCTGCGGCTGGCGATCGGTGCTCGGCTCGACGTCGTCGACGAGGAGGACACCGACCTCCTCTACCGTCTGCCCGACGAGGACCCGCGCAAGCCGATGGTGATGGCGTACCTCTGGCTGGGCGGCCTCCAGGAGACGCTCGTCGAGACCCTTCTGTCCTGATTCCTTCCTCTTTCGGCGTTCGCTCAGGGGACGCTCAAATCCGGATAACGATCCCGTCACCGTCGCGGCCTGCTATATAGCGCTGCGGTCTTTTTGTCCGCTTCTTCCTGTGGTGTGCACAACATGCGCCGCCCGCTCCGTCCGTCGCGGTCGTGATAGATCTTCACGACCGCCCGACAGGACACCACCCACGTCCGGTCGGGTGCGCCACCGAGCCGGCGGATCGCCGGCCAGGCACAGCTCCATCAATCCGGGGGGATCGGAACCCGATCCGAAGCCAGGGGGACTGGCTCGGAAGGGCATGGAGAAAGGCGCACCACGCATGACCTCATCGCAGGTCGACCAGACCGACGAGCCGCGCGCAGGCAGCGGGGCCGTGGGCGGCGACACCCTCGAAGAGGGGTACGAGCGCGGGCTCGGAAGCCGTCAGGTCCAGATGATCGCGATCGGCGGCGCGATCGGCGTCGGTCTCTTCCTGGGCGCCGGGGCGAACATCGCCAAGGCCGGACCCAGCCTCATCCTCATGTACGCCCTGGCCGGCGTGATCATCTTCTTCATCATGCGGGCACTCGGCGAGCTGCTCCTCTACCGCCCGGTCTCGGGGTCCTTCGCGGAGTACTCCCGCGAGTTCCTCGGCCCGTTCTTCGGCTACTTCACCGGCTGGACGTACTGGCTGATGTGGGTGGTCACCGGCATGGCCGAGCTGACCGCCGCCGCGATCTACGTCCACTACTGGTTCCCGGCCGTCCCCCAATGGGTGACCGCACTGGTGTTCCTGGTGGTCCTCTTCGTGGCCAACCTGATCTCGGTCAAGCTCTTCGGCGAGATCGAGTTCTGGTTCTCGATGGTCAAGGTCACCGCGCTGATCGGCATGATCGTGATCGGCCTCGGCGTGCTCACCTTCGGCTTCAGCTCCGCCGGTGACACCGCCTCCGTCGCCAACCTCTGGCAGTTCGACGGCTTCTTCCCCAAGGGCATCGGCTCGTCCCTGATGACCCTCCAGGGCGTCATGTTCGCCTACCTCGCCGTCGAGCTCGTCGGCGTCACCGCGGGCGAGTCCGAGAACCCCGAGAAGACGCTCCCCAAGGCCATCAACACCCTCCCGTGGCGCATCGCCCTCTTCTACGTCGGCGCGCTCACGGTCATCCTCTGCGTCGTGAAGTGGACGGAGTTCGCCCCGGGGGTGAGCCCCTTCGTGGAAGCCTTCGCGAAGATCGGCATCCCGGCCGGCGCCGGCATCGTCAACTTCGTCGTGCTCACCGCCGCCCTCTCCTCCTGCAACTCCGGCATGTACTCCACGGGCCGCATGCTGCGCACCCTCGCCGACAACGGCGAGGCGCCGAAGGTCTTCAACAAGCTCTCCTCGACCAAGACCCCGGCCTTCGGCATCACGGTCTCCGTGCTCTGCATGGGCATCGGCGTGATCCTGAACTACATCGTCCCGGAGAAGGCCTTCGGCTACGTCACCTCGGTGGCCACCGCGGCCGGCATCTGGACCTGGCTGATGATCCTGGCCAGCCACATCCTCTACCGCCGCGCGGTCGACGCCGGACGCCTGCCGGCCTCCTCCTTCCCGGCACCGGGCGGCGCGAAGTGCAGCTGGGTCGCGGTCGTGTTCCTGCTCTTCGTCACGGGCCTGATCGCCTACGACGCCGACTCCCGCATCTGCCTCTACGTGATGGCCGTCTGGGCCGCCGCGCTGGCCGTGGGCTGGGCCGTCCTCAAGGCACGCAACCCGCGGGTCGCCGAGCGCCGCGAGCCCACCTTCGAGAAGACCGGCTGACCGGCCACGGACGCCCGGCCCGCACGGGCCACCGCCCGGACGTCCGGCATACGGGCCGCCCCGTACCACCCTTCGGTACGGGGCGGCCCGTCTGCTTATCCTGGCCGACATGCTGACCATCACTCAGTCCCTCGTCGACCAGATCGTCGCGCACGCGCGCCAGGACCACCCCGACGAGGCGTGCGGCGTCGTCGCGGGCCCGGCGGACACGGGCCGCCCCGAGCGCTTCATCCCGATGCTCAACGCCGCCCGCTCGCCCACCTTCTACGAGTTCGACTCGGGCGATCTGCTGAAGCTGTACCGCGAGATGGACGACCGCGACGAGGAGCCGGTGATCATCTACCACTCCCACACGGCGACCGAGGCATACCCCTCCCGCACGGACCTCTCCTACGCCAACGAGCCCGGCGCGCACTACGTCCTCGTCTCGACCGCCGACACCGACGACGCCGGGCCCTTCCAGTTCCGTTCGTACCGGATCCTGGAGGGCGAGGTGACGGAGGAGGAGGTCAAGGTCGTGGAGGCCTACTGATCTCACCCCCCGGCCCAGAAGTATCCGGAATACGAGATCACACTCGGGGATCCCGGGCGGGAATCGATACGATGAGCCCATGGTTTCCCAGGACGTGAGCGAGAAGACGCCGGGCGTGCTGCTCGTGGCGCGGCTGCACGTCGATCTGTGCAGGCTGCAGAGCGCCATCTGTACGCGCTGACACGGCCGCCGCCGTACGGCCGTGAGCCATCGGGGTACCCCGGGTGAAGCCGACACCTCGGGGATCCGCAACCGGCGTACCCCATGCTTTCCCGCGCTGTCGCGCGCCCACCGACCGACTTCCTTCCGACAGGAGCCCGAACCCATGGCCATCGAGGTCCGCATCCCCACCATCCTCCGCACCTACACCGGAGGCGAGAAGGCCGTCGAGGGCGGCGGGGAGACCCTCGCCGAGCTCTTCGCCGACCTCGAGACCCGGCACGCGGGCATCCAGGCACGCATCGTCGACGACGGCCAGCTGCGCCGCTTCGTCAACGTCTACCTGAACGACGAGGACGTCCGCTTCCTCGACGGCATCAACACCAAGCTCGCCGACGGCGACAACGTGACGATCCTGCCGGCCGTGGCCGGCGGCATGGCCTGATCGGCCGCTGGTCACCGATGCGCTACGACTCCCCGCTCGCCGCGGTGGGCAACACCCCCCTGGTGCGCCTGCCGCGGCTCTCGCCGTCCGCGGACGTCCGTATCTGGGCGAAGCTGGAGGACCGCAATCCCACCGGCTCGGTCAAGGACCGGCCCGCGCTGCACATGATCGAACAAGCGGAGAAGGACGGCCGTCTGACACCCGGCTGCACCATCCTGGAACCGACGTCGGGCAACACCGGCATCTCGCTGGCGATGGCGGCGAAGCTCAAGGGCTACCGCATGGTGTGCGTGATGCCCGAGAACACCTCGCAGGAACGGCGTGAGCTGCTCGGCATGTGGGGCGCGGAGATCATCCCCAGCCCGGCGGCCGGCGGCTCCAACACCGCCGTGCGTGTCGCGAAGGAACTGTCGGCCGAGCACCCCGACTGGGTGATGCTGTACCAGTACGGGAACCCCGACAACGCGGGGGCGCACTACGCGACGACAGGGCCGGAGATCCTCGCCGACCTGCCCTCCGTCACCCACTTCGTGGCGGGCCTCGGCACCACCGGCACCCTGATGGGCGTCGGGCGCTTCCTCCGGGAGAACAAGCCCGACGTGAAGATCGTCGCCGCGGAGCCGCGCTACGACGACCTGGTGTACGGGCTGCGCAACCTGGACGAGGGCTTCGTGCCCGAGCTGTACGACGCGTCCGTCCTGACCACCCGGTTCTCGGTCGGCTCCGCCGACGCGGTGACCCGTACCCGGGAACTGCTCCAGCAGGAGGGCATCTTCGCGGGGGTCTCCACCGGGGCCGCGCTGCATGCCGCGATCGGGGTCGGCCGCAAGGCGCTCGCCGCGGGCGAGAGCGCGGACATCGTCTTCGTGGTGGCCGACGGGGGCTGGAAGTATCTGTCGACGGGGGTCTACACCGCCGCGACGACGGAGGAGGCCATCGCCACGCTCCAGGGGCAGCTCTGGGCGTAGGCGTCCGTACCGGCGGGTTCTCGCCCCCGCCGCCCCAACCCTTCCCGTTCCCGGGGGCTGCCGCCCCCAGATCCCCGCTTCCGGTCTGAACGGCCTCGTCCTCGAACGCCGGACGGGCTGGGGTGCGGGGGCTCGCTGCGAGGCCGGCGCCCGGGGCGGAGCACCGGGGACGATTGCGATCGGGGGAGGGCAGGGGCGGCGGGGGACGTCAGTCGGCCAGGTGGCGGACCTGGTCCCACAGCACCGGATCGACCACTCCGACCCGCCGCCGGAACTCCCCGACGGACACCTCGCGCAACTCGTCCGTCTCCAGGAAACTCGCCCGCCCGTGCGCGTCCCCGACCGCCCCGGGCGGCAGCGGAATCACTCCGGCCCGCTCGTCGTGGTACTTGCTGGTGATCTTCGCGACGGTCGCCCGTTCCCCGCGCACCATCAGGACCAGACACGGCCGGTCCTTGCCCCCGGCGGTGTCCTCGTAGGGAACGTTCGCCCACCAGATCTCCGCCGGCCGGGGCCGCGCACCCCGCCGCACCCCGGCGGCCCGTCGCGCCGGCCGCCGACCGGGGCGACCGGGCGGCCGGGTGCGGGCGGAGGGCCGGCGCCCACGGCGCCCCCAGCCGTCCACCAGCGTCGCGACGAGCGCGAGCAGCACCACGGCCGCCAACGCGAGCCACCAGGACGTGTCCATACCAAAGAAGGTACCGGCGCGCACCGCGACGCGCCCCCCGCCCGTCCGACGCGCCCGTCCCACCTTCGTCCGAGCGTCCATCCGAACCGGTGACAGCACAGGTGAGTTCGCCCACAACAGCCCCTGGCGGAGGAGCGACCCGCCCTTTTGCGCCTTACGCTCGACGGACCGCACGACCCCCGTTTCCGTATCTGCTCCGAGTAGTTGCCTACCGCACTTACTCTCTGCACTTCCTGTCAGCGCGGAGGTTCCAGCTCTTATGAAGCTCACCGTCGTCGGCTGCTCGGGGTCGTTCCCGTCCGCGGAATCGGCCTGCTCGAGCTACCTCGTAGAGGCCGACGGCTTCCGGCTGCTTCTCGACATGGGCAACGGTGCCCTTGGCGAGCTGCAGCGCCACTGCGGTCTTTACGACCTCGACGCGATCTTCCTCAGCCATCTGCACGCCGACCACTGCATCGACATGTGCGCGTACTTCGTCGCGCGCTACTACCGCCATGAGGGCGGCCGCTGCGACCCGATCCCCGTCTACGGACCCGAGGGCACGGAACAGCGCCTGACCACCGCGTACGCGGACACCCCCACCGCCTCCTCGATGAGCGAGGTCTTCGACTTCCACACGGTCAAGCCGGGCTCGTTCGAGATCGGCCCGTTCACCGTCCACACGGAACGGGTCCGCCACCCCGTGGAGGCGTACGCCATCCGTGTCGAGCACGGTGGGAAGTCGCTGACGTACTCCGGGGACACGGGTGTCACCGGGACGCTGGACGAACTCGCCCGGGACACCGACCTGTTCCTCTGCGAAGCCGCGTTCACGCACGGCAAGGAGAACATCCCCGACCTGCATCTCAACGGCCGTGAGGCGGGTGAGACGGCCAGCCGTGCCGGCGCCCGCCGTCTCCTGCTCACCCACATCCCGCCGTGGACGGACCCCCGGATCAACCTGGCCGACGCCCGCACGGCGTACTCGGGCCCGGCGGATCTGGCGACGCCTCGGATGTCGTACGAGGTCTGAAGTCTCCGGCGTACGCGAAGGCCCCCGGAACCAGTCGGTTCCGGGGGCCTTTCGTCGTACGGCCGGACGGCTCACGCCTTCGTGAGGTCCTCGACCTCCTCGTCGGGCTCGCGGCCCGGCGTGGCGAGGTTGAACTTGAGGATCGCGAAGCGGAAGACCACGTAGTAGATCACCGCGAAGACCAGGCCGATCGGGATGATCAGCCATGGCTTGGTGGCCAGGTTCCAGTTGAGGAAGTAGTCGATCGCGCCTGCCGAGAAGCTGAAGCCGTGGTGGACGCCCAGGGCCCAGGTCACGGCCAGCGAGAGGGCGGTCAGCACCGCGTGGATCACGTACAGGACCGGCGCGATGAACATGAACGAGAACTCGATCGGTTCGGTGATGCCCGTGACGAACGAGGTCAGCGCGAGGGAGAGCATCATGCCGCCGACGGCCTTGCGGCGCTCGGGGCGGGCACAGTGCGTGATGGCCAGGGCGGCGGCCGGCAGCGCGAACATCATGATGGGGAAGAAGCCCGTCATGAACTGGCCGGCGGTCGGGTCGCCGTGGAAGAAGCGCGGGAGGTCACCGTGCCACACGGCGCCCGCGGAGTCCTTGTAGGTGCCGATCTCCTGCCAGGCCACGGTGTTGACGAACTGGTGCATGCCCACCGGGAGCAGTGCACGGTTGATGGCACCGAAGATGCCCGCGCCGACCGCGCCCAGCCCGGTCATCCACTCACCGAAGTTGGTGATGACGTCGCCGATGGGCTCCCAGACCAGGCCGAAGAAGACGCCGACGGCGGTGCCGATGAAGGCCATCAGGATCGGGACGAGGCGGCGGCCGTTGAAGAAGCCGAGCCAGTCGGGCAGTTTGGTGCGGTGGAAACGCTGCCAGGTGACGGCGGCTATCAGGCCCATGATGATGCCGCCGAGGACCTTCGGGTCGTTGTACGTCGCGGCGACGTCCACACCCTTGGTGACCTTGGCGTCGGTGATGGGGAACGCGGTGAGCACGTTCTTGTAGACCAGGAAGCCGACCAGCGCGGCCAGCGCGGTGGAACCGTCGGACTTCTTGGCGAAGCCGATGGCGATGCCGACGCAGAACAGCAGCGGCAGATTGCTGAAGACCGCGTCCCCGGCGGTGGCGAAGACGGACGCCACCTTGTCCCAGCCGAGGCCGTCCTTGCCGAACACGTCCGGCTGGCCGAGGCGGAGCAGGATGCCCGCCGCCGGCAGCACGGCGATCGGCAGCTGTAGGCTCCGACCGACCTTCTGCAGGCCCTGGAACAGGCCGGATCCCCGCTTCTTCGCGGGAGCCGCCGATGCGGTGGCGGTGCTCATAGTTCCTCCATGTGCCGGCGCTGCCGGGGGACGGGAAGGTGAAAAAGGGAGCGGGCAGCGCCGCGTGGTCTACACCACTCAGTGGTGTAGACCTGTTGTAGCACGGTGAAGGCTGGATAAGGAACCCACGAATTTTGTGGCCTCGGCCATACCGGGAATACCCCCCGCATTCATGCCGAAAGGCCCCCGGACCTGCGGGTCCGGGGGCCTTTCGGGTGGGGGAGGGCTACGCCTTGGTGAGGTCCTCGACCTCTTCCTCCGGCTCCCGTCCCGGCGTTCTGAGGTCGAACCTGGTGATCGCGAACCGGAAGATCACGTAGTACAGGACGGCGAAGCACAGCCCGATCGGGATGATCGCCCACGGTCTCGTCGCCAGATTCCAGTTGATGACGTAGTCGATGAGACCCGCCGAGAAACTGAAGCCGTCGTGCACGCCGAGCCCCCAGGTCACCGCCATGGAGACACCGGTGAGCAGCGCGTGGACGGCGTACAGCACGGGCGCGATGAACACGAAGGAGTACTCGATCGGTTCCGTGATCCCGGTGACGAACGACGTCAGCGCGAGAGAGAGCATCATGCCGCCGATCTCCTTGCGGCGATGCGGCCTCGCGCAGTGGGTCATGGCCAGACAGGCCGCCGGCAGCGCGAACATCATGATGGGGAAGAACCCCGAGGTGAACTGACCCGCGTTCGGATCGCCCTGCAGGAACATGTTGATGTCACCGTGCACCACCGCCCCGTCCGGCGTCGTGTAACTGCCGAACTGGAACCAGATGGGCACGTTCAGGAACTGGTGCAGGCCGATCACCAGCAGCGCGCGGTTCGCCACCCCGAACAGGCCCGCGCCCCACGCGCCCAGACTCACCAGCCAGTCGCTGAAGGTCTGCAGACCGTCACCGATCGGCGGCCAGACCCACAGACACAGCGCCGCGAACACGATGGCGACGAACGACATCATGATCGGCACGAGCCGGCGCCCGTTGAAGAAGCCGAGCCAGTCCACCAGCCTGGTGCGGTGGAACCGCTGCCAGAAGTACGCGGTCAGCAGCCCCATGACGATGCCGCCGAAGACCCCCGGATTCTGGTAGGTGAACGCCGTCACGGAGGTGTCGGGCAACTGGCAGCCGATGTTCTGGATCACCTTCGCCTGCTGCGCGCAGCTCTCCGGGAACTGGTGCAGCACGCCGAAGTAGACGAGGAACCCCGCGACCGCCGCGAGCGCGGTGGAACCGTCCGCCTTCTTCGCCATACCGATGGACACACCGACGCAGAACAGCAGCGGCAACCCGAGCGAACCGTCGAGCAGCGCGCCGCCGGCACCCTTCATGACCTTGGAGACGCTGTCCCAGCCGAGTCCGTCCGAGCCGAACATGTCCGGCTGGCCGAAGCGGTTGAGAATGCCCGCGGCAGGCAGCACCGCGATGGGGAGCTGAAGGCTGCGGCCCATCTTCTGCAGCCCCTGGAACAGGTTGTTCCAGCGGGCGTGCGCGGGTGCGGCGGCGCTGTCGGCACTCATGGGCGTCCTTCGTGCGGAGCCGGTTTGGCGACCGTCCGTCAGCTGGTGTAGACCAGTCGGGTGGGGGCTGGCCGGTGAGGACCGGCCGGAGAACGGCCGCACTGTCGTGAACGCCATCATTCGGTACACACCGCATGAATGCTCGCGAAGTTGGGCCAACTGTGGGTTACTGCGACAAAGCGGTTCGGATCAGGGAGTAGGACATGGCCACCAAGGCTGAGAAGATCGTCGCCGGGCTCGGCGGCATCGACAACATCGAAGAAGTCGAAGGCTGCATCACCCGCCTGCGCACCGAGGTCGTCGACCCGAGCAAGGTCGACGAGGCCGCCCTGAAGGCAGCCGGAGCCCACGGCGTCGTCAAGATGGGCACCGCCATCCAGGTCGTCATCGGCACCGACGCCGACCCGATCGCCGCGGACATCGAAGACATGATGTGAGCCACGCTCCCTGAGCCCGGCTCACCCCTGAGGGGCTGCTTCCGCCATCGGAGGCAGCCCCTCACCCGCATGCGGCTAGGCTCAGCGCCATGTCTCGAATCGACGGCCGCACCCCTGAACAACTGCGCCCCATCACCATCCAGCGCGGCTGGAGCAAGCACGCCGAAGGCTCCGTCCTCGTCTCCTTCGGCGACACCAAGGTGTTCTGCACCGCCTCCGTCACGGAGGGCGTCCCGCGCTGGCGCAAGGGCAGCGGCGAAGGCTGGGTCACCGCCGAGTACTCCATGCTCCCGCGCGCCACCAACACCCGCGGCGACCGCGAGTCCGTCCGCGGCAAGATCGGCGGCCGCACCCACGAGATCAGCCGGCTGATCGGCCGCTCCCTGCGCGCCGTCATCGACTACAAGGCCCTCGGCGAGAACACCATCGTCCTGGACTGCGACGTCCTGCAGGCCGACGGCGGCACCCGCACGGCAGCCATCACCGGCGCCTACGTCGCCCTCGCCGACGCCGTCACCTGGGCGCAGAACAAGAAACTGGTCAAGCCCGGCCGCAAGCCCCTCACCGGCACCGTCTCCGCCGTCTCCGTCGGCATCGTCGGCGGCGTCCCCCTCCTCGACCTCTGCTACGAGGAGGACGTCAAGGCCGACACCGACATGAACGTCGTCTGCACCGGCGACGGCCGCTTCGTCGAGGTCCAGGGCACCGCCGAGGCCGAACCCTTCGACCGCAAGGAACTCAACGCGCTGCTCGACCTGGCCGTCGCGGGCTGCGACGAACTCGCCGCGATCCAGCGGGCGGCCCTCGACGCAACCCTGGGTTAACCCTTCGCGTTCTAAGGGGTACGGGCGTACGGTCCAGCCGTGCGCCCCGCCGGCCCCCCACGGGGCAGGCCGACCGCACCACCGGTCGACCACATCCTGTCCACGGGGAGGGACCGTTCCATGGCCGCGCGCCACCGTCGCCGCACCGCCGCAATCGCCGTCACCGCCGCACTCGTCGCACTGCCCGCGGCGGTCGGCTGCGATGCCGTCAACAAGGCCCTGGACTGCGTCCAGACCGCCGACGCCATCGCCGACAGCGTCACCAACCTCCAGCAGGCCGTGGAGAACGCGGCGAACGACCCGACGCAGACCGACCAGTCCCTCAACGCGATAGAGCGCAACCTCGACAGGATCGGCGACAAGACGGACAACACGGATGTCAACAAGGCCGTCGACGACCTCGGCAAGGCCGTCGACAACGTCCGCACCGCCGTCAGGAACGGGGACAACACCCCCGACATCAGCCCCGTCACCGACGCCGCTGGAGAACTGACGAAGGTCTGCACCCCGTAGGAGCAACTCCCCGGGGTTGGGGATACTGAGGGCCATGACCCGCCTGATCCTCGCCACCCGCAACGCCGGAAAGATCACCGAACTGAAGGCGATCCTCGCCGACGCCGGTCTCACCCACGACCTCGTCGGCGCGGAGGCCTACCCGGAGATCCCCGACGTCCGGGAGACCGGCGTCACCTTCGCCGAGAACGCCCTCCTCAAGGCCCACGCCCTCGCCAAGGCCACCGGCCTGCCCGCCGTCGCCGACGACTCCGGCCTCTGCGTCGACGTCCTGAACGGCGCGCCCGGCATCTTCTCCGCCCGCTGGGCCGGCCGCCACGGCGACGACCAGGCCAACCTGGACCTCCTGCTCGCCCAGCTCTCCGACATCGACGAACCGCACCGGGGCGCCCACTTCGCCTGCGCGGCGGCCCTCGCCCTGCCCGACGGCACGGAACGGGTGGTGGAGGGCCAGCTGAGGGGCACCCTCCGGCACACCCGCGCGGGCACGAACGGCTTCGGCTACGACCCGGTCCTCCAGCCGGACGGCGAGACCCGCACCTGCGCGGAACTCTCCCCCGCCGAGAAGAACGCGATCAGCCACCGGGGGAAGGCGTTCCGGGGGCTGGTGCCGGTGGTTCGGGAGTTGTTGGGCTGAGGTACCCGCAGAGGGGCCGCCCATCTGGGCGGCCCCTCTGCGGGACGTGCGGCCGGTGGGACTCGAACCCACACGGGTGTTAACCCACTGGCATCTAAAGCCAGCATGTCTGGCCAATTCCATCACGGCCGCTCAAAAACGGTCATCGCGCTCGACCGGCGGCGCCCAGTCTACGGGTAGGGCGAACTAGCCAGCGAGAGGAATTGCCCTCTTCTGGCGACACCACGTCTCCGTCAGCGCGTGGCAGTTCGGGCACAAGTAGCGCAGATTCTCCAGGCGGTTGTCTCGCCAGTTCCCGTCCACGTGGTCGATCTGCAAGGTGATGGGCTGGCCCAGCCACTCACCGGTGTTGCCACATGTCACACACAGGCACGGCACACCGATCTCGGCCAGGGCCCGATGGAGCTGAGTCCTGTTGGTCCGGCCGGCGCGCTCCGGCAGGACGACCAGCACCTTGCTCGCTCTCTCCGCAGGTGCGGGGTCCGCGGGCCGTCCCCAGCTCCGACGCTTGAAGTGGCTTGTCTTGAGACCGATGCGGGTTACCGCGCGTCGGATTCGCCTGTGGTTGGTGTCGTTGACCTCAAGCCCGAGACCGCGCATGACGTCGGCGTAGCTGGTGCAGTGTTCCACGAGGCTGCGAAGCCGGTCCTCGGGGATCGAGAGGCGCCGGTGGGAGAAGTGCTCGATGTCGACGCCCCTCGTGCGCAGCATGTGTGCCAGCGCGGCGCGTGAGCGGCTGTCATCCGGCACACCGAGGGAGCGGGCCACGCCGCGGACACTGTTCGTCACCGCGGCCGCCTTTTTCAACTCCGCGGTGGTGAGAGAAAGTTCGGGCTCGGAACGCTTGATGCCGGCGAAATGACCGATGTCGATGCCCGCCGCTGCGATACGGCGCCGGATGTGGGACAGGGTCCCGGTCGCCGGGACGGCGCCCAGCTTCAGTGCCACTTCGCGCAGTGACGAAGAGGAAGCGACGGCCTCGGCGATGGCGGTGTCGGGATACTTCTGCCACGCGGTGCGCCCGACGAAGTGGCTGGTGTCCAATCCGTAGGTGGCGACCTTCTCCCGGAGCACGCGCCGCCTCCCGCCGTTGGGCTCGAAACCGAGCCGCCTCATCAGGTCCGTCCAGTTGCGGGCCTCGGCGACGACCGGCGCGAGCCTCTCCTCTGCGTAGGGGTCCGGCCGCGGTGCCCCGCCGCCGCGCGCCGTCCCGACCTCGGGTCCCGGTGTGTTCCCCATGCCTCCACCCCTCCGCTCCGATCGCCTGTTCGCGACCTCGTACGGAGTAACGAAGCGTTGATCGGATGGTCACGTTCGGTGCCCTGGGCTGGTGAGGGTCGGCCCGCGGGCAGGGTGCTGTGCAGGGAGGCAGGTCGGTGCTGTAGCGGGCGGACCTGCCTCCAGGCGTGCGGATCCCCTCCCGGAGGACCAGGTGGCCTCAGATCCCCAGATCCTTGATGATCTTCGCCACGTGCCCCGTCGCCTTCACGTTGTACAGCGCGTGTTCGACCTTGCCCTCCTCGTCCACCACCACCGTGGAGCGGATGACGCCGACGACCGTCTTGCCGTACAGCTTCTTCTCGCCGAAGGCGCCGTAGGCCTCCAGGACGGTCTTGTCGGGGTCGCCGACCAGGGTGACCTTGAGGGACTCCTTCTCGCGGAACTTGGCGAGCTTCTCGGGCTTGTCGGGGGAGACGCCGATGACGTCGTAGCCCGCGCCCGCCAGCAGGTCGAGGTTGTCGGTGAAGTCGCAGGCCTGCTTCGTGCAGCCGGGGGTCAGCGCGGCCGGGTAGAAGTAGACGATGACCTTGCGGCCCTTGTGGTCGGCGAGGGAGACCTCGTTGCCGTCGGCGTCGGGCAGGGTGAAGGCGGGGGCGGTGTCGCCGGGCTGGAGTCGCTCGCTCATCGGTACCTCACGTGGCCGGGGGATGGTTACGGAACTACGGAGTGAGCGTAATGGGGGCGCCGAGGGGTGCGTCGTAGCGTGAGCTGACAGACTGTCGACTGCACAGAGTTCGAGAATCGACCACGGAGGCAGCGCGGTGTCGGATACGTCGAGAACGTCGGATACCAGGACTCCGGCGCAGATCGAGGCGGACATCAAGCGCCGCCGCGAAACCCTGGCGGAGACGCTGGACGAGATCGGGGTGCGGGTCCACCCGAAGACGATCGTCGGGGACGCGAAGGCCAAGGTCGCCGCGAACGTCGATCACACCCTCGGGCGGGCGTACGTGGGTGTCCACCGCGTCGTCGGTGATGTGAAGGGCCGGCTCGTCACCGAGGAGGGCGCGCCGAGGCTGGAGCGGATCGTGCCCGTGGCGCTGGTGGTGGTGGGCGTGGTGGGACTGCTCGCCGTGGGCTCGCGGCGCCGCAAGCGCTGACCCGGCTGCGTACCGACGGCTCAAAGGCAGGTAGGTTCGGGGCGTGAGCGCCAATCGGGACAAGCAGAACACCCATCAGGACAAGTTGCCCATCCGTATGCTGCACGACCGTGTGCTGGTGCGGCAGGACGCCGCCGAGGGCGAGCGGCGTTCCGGCGGCGGCATCCTGATCCCCGCGACGGCGGCCGTCGGCCGGCGGCTCGCCTGGGCCGATGTCGTCGCGGTCGGGCAGAACGTGCGGACGGTGGAGCCGGGCGACCGGGTGCTCTACGACCCGGAGGACCGGGCCGAGGTCGAGGTGCGCGGGATCGCGTACGTGCTGATGCGCGAGCGGGATCTGCACGCCGTGGCGGCCGACCGGTTCGAGGGTTCCGAGGACTCGACCGGCCTCTACCTGTAGTCCTGGTCCGCTCCCCGCAGTCCGCAGTCCGCAGTGCGCGGTTCGAAAGGGGCTGGTGACCATGGTCACCAGCCCCTTTTGCCTGTGCTTTGCTACCGTGGAAAGCACCCGACGAGACGCGCCGTACCGGGATTCCGCAAAGACGACGCACCCCTGTTGCCCCATGCACGGAGGTGCCTGTCATGGCCTGGATTCTGCTGCTCGTCGCCGGTCTGCTGGAGGTCGGCTGGTCGATCGGGATGAAGTACACGGACGGTTTCACGCGGCTGGTGCCGAGCGTGCTCACGGGCGCGGGCGTCGTCGCGAGCATGGTGCTGCTGTCGTACGCGGCGAAGTCGCTGCCCATCGGTACGGCGTACGGCGTGTGGGTGGGGATCGGCGCGGCCGGTGCGGCGGTGCTCGGCATGGTCGTGCTCGGTGAGCCGGCGACCGCCGCCCGGATCTTCTTCGTCTGTCTGCTGCTGGTGGCCGTGGTCGGTCTGAAGGTCACCTCCGGCCACTGACCCGTCGTGATCCCCGCCCGCGGCTACTGCCTTCTCGGGGTGAGTCCGGTCAGCGGTCCCGCCCCGGCGGTGGTGCTCGTCCCGCCGTCGGTGGCGCCGCCGTTGCCCGGGGTGCCGCCGTCGGTGGCGCCCCCGTCGGTCGTGGTGCCGCCGTCGGTGGTGGTGCCGGTGGTCGACCCGTCGGTCGTGGTGCCGCCGTCGGTGGTGGTGCCGGTGGTCGACCCGTCCGTGGTGGTGCCGCCGGCGGTGACGCCGCCGTCCGTCTGGCCCTGGGTCTGGGCGCCGTTGTCGCCGGGCGGCGGGCTCTGGGTGTCCTGGCCGCCGGTCGCGGCGCCGCCGTCCTGGCCGCCGGTGCCGGGGGACTGGTCGGTGGGTCCGGTGCTGGGGAGCTGCTGCTGTTCCTCGGCGCCCGGCTGGAGCCGCAGGTCGAAGTCGCTCGGGCCGGTGCCCTTGAGCGCGGATTTCGTGTACTGCGCCCAGATCTGCGCCGGGTAGCCGCCGCCGTTGAGCCGGGCCTGGCCGAGCGCGCCGTACAGGGACTTGTGGACGCCGGTGTCGGGGTCCTGGCCCATGACGGCGACCACGGTGGCGAGGTTCGGGGTGTAGCCGGCGAACCAGGCCGCCTGGTCCTCCTCCGCCGTGCCGGTCTTGCCCGCGGCGGGACGGCCGGCGGCCTGGGCGGCCGTGCCGGTGCCGCCCTCGACGACGCTCTGCAGGACGGAGGTGGTGGTGTCGGCGGCCTGCCGGGTCACCGCCTGCCTCGTGGCCTGCTTGGGCAGGTGCACGTCCTCCGCGCCCTCCTTGGTGATCTTGTCGACGAGCGTGTACGTGCCGTGCCTGCCGTGGTTGGCGAGAGTCGCGTAGGCCTGCGCCATGTCGAGGACGCTGGCGGTGGACGGGCCGAGCGCGATGGAGGGGGTGGCGGTGAGGTCCGGGGTGTCGGCGGGGACACCGAGGTCGACGGCGGTCTCCTTGACCTTGGACGGGCCGACGTCCACGGCCATCTGCGCGTACACGGCGTTGACCGACTTGTCGGTGGCGGTGCGCACGGTGATGGGCCCGTACGAGACGTTGTCCTCGTTCTCGGGGGCGTACGTGCCGCCGTTCCAGCCCTGCACGGGACGCTTGTCCGTGCCGTCGTAGAAGGTGTTCGGGGTGATCCTGCGGCCGTCCTCGGTCCGTGAGTCGTTCTGCACGGCCGAGGTGAACACGAACGGCTTGAAGGTCGAGCCGACCTGGTAGTCGCGGCGCGTGGCGTTGTTCACGTACTGCTTGGTGTAGTCGATGCCGCCGTACATGGCGACGACCTTGCCGGTGGCGGGGTCGATGGAGACGCCGCCGGCGCGGACGTAGCGGTCGACCTTGCGGGCCTTCTTGTCGAGGTGGCTCATCACCTGGTCGTCGACGGCCTTCACGAAGGCGTCCTGCTTGGGCCTCTGCAGGGTGGTCGTGATGCGGTAACCGCCGGTCTGCAGGGTGTCCTCGTCGATGATCTTGTGTTCGGCGAGGTAGTCGTTCACGGCCTTGACGAGGTAGCCGCGCTGACCCGACATGCCGGTGGCGACCACCGACTGCTTGGGCTCGGGGAAGGTGACCTTGCCGCGTGCCGCCGGGGTCAGCCACTGCTTCTTGACCATGCCGTCGAGGACGTAGTTCCAGCGCGCCAGGGCCGCCGCCTTGTTCTCGGGGTGCGCGATCACGTCGTACTCGCTCGGCGCGTTCAGGAGCGCGGCGAGGTAGGCACCCTGACCGACCGTCAGGTCCTGGGCGTCGACGCCGTAGTACGCCTGCGCGGCGGCCTGGATGCCGTACGCGTTGCGGCCGTAGTAGCTGGTGTTGAGGTAGCCCTCGAGGATGTCGGCCTTGCTCTTCTGGCGGTCGAGCTTGATGGAGATGAAGAACTCCTTCACCTTCCGGGTGGCCGTCTGCTCCTGGCCCAGGTAGTAGTTCTTCACGTACTGCTGGGTGATCGTCGAGCCGGACTGCCTGCCCTTGCCGGTGGCGGTGTTCCAGCCGGCGCGGATCATCGCCTTGGGGTCGATGGCGGACTCGGTGTAGAAGTCCCGGTCCTCGGCGGCGAGCGCCGCGTGCTGGGCGTCCTTCGAGATCTGCGGGAGCGACACGTTCTCGCGGTTGACCTCACCGTCGCGGGCGAGCTGGCTGCCGTCCGCGTAGAGGTAGACGTTGCTCTGCTTGGTCGCGGCGGCGTTCGCGGACGGGATCTTGACCAGGTAGTAGCCGAGCGCGAAGAGACCGATCACGAGCAGTACGAGGCCGACGAACGTGCCGAGGACCATCCGCCAGGTGGGGATGAGCCGTCCCCAGCCGGTGCGCTTCCGCCTCGGCTTCTTTCCCGGCTTCCCGGGTCCGTCCGGTGTCGTGTGTTCCCGCGGTTGCCCGGGTCCGTCCGGCCTCCGAGGTTCCGCGGGTTCCTCCGGCGTCGCGCGTTCCTGCGGCTTGCCGGGTTCCTGCGGCCTTCCGGGTTGTTCCGGTGTCGCGCGGACTTCCCGCTTCCCGGACTCCTCCGGCCTCGCGCGTTCTTCCGGCCCTCCGGACTGTTCCGGGCTTCCGGACGCCTCGGGGCTTCCGGTCTCCTCCGGCTTCCCCGGCGTTTCCGGTTTCCCCGGCGCTTCCGGCGTCCCCTGGTCTCCCGGCTTCCCCGGCTCACCGGGTCCGCCCGGTGCCGCCTGGGCAGTCGGCTCGGGCCCCCTGGGTTCCCAGCCCTGGTTGTCCTGATGCGGCTGCGGCTGCGGCTTGTCGCTCATCTGTTTGCCGGACTCCTGTTTCGCGTCGTACGCACCCGTACGACCTCATACGCCTTGTGCGCCCCCTCTTGAAGACTGTCGCACCAAGCGTTCCGTTCCCGGATTCCGGCACGCGTCGCCTCGGAAAATGCCTGGCAGCGACCACCGCCGCGGGACTAGGCTCCTGCGCTTCGGCCGAAAACGGCTTTCCCGGTGCAAGGAGGACTTCCTCGTGGGGACAGGGCGGTTGTACACGGCCGTCGCCCTGGGCGGGTTCCGGCGCTACGCCACCTACCGGACGGCGACGGCCGCCGGTGTGTTCACGAACACCGTCTTCGGGCTCATCCTGGCGTACATCATGACCGCGCTGTGGGACGAGAAACCGCACCTCGGCGGCTATGACCAGGCGCAGGCGCTCTCCTATGTGTGGCTGTCCCAGGCGCTGCTCATGGTGGTCGCCACCATGGGCGGCGGCTTCGAGGACGAGCTCCTGGAGCGTATCCGTACGGGTGACATCGCGATCGACCTCTACCGTCCCGCCGACCTCCAGCTGTGGTGGCTGGCCCAGGACGCGGGCCGGGCGCTGTTCCATCTGCTGGGGCGCGGCGTGGTCCCGCTCGCGTTCGGCGCGCTCTGCTTCGACCTCGCGCTGCCCGCCGACCCGCTGACCTGGCTGGCGTTCCTGGTCGCGGTCGCCCTCGGGGTGCTCGTCAGTTTCTCGCTCCGTTATCTCGTCGCCCTGTCCGCCTTCTGGCTCATGGACGGGGCGGGCACGGCGCAGATGTCCATGATCGCGGGCGTCTTCTGCTCGGGGATGCTGCTGCCGCTGAACGTCTTCCCGGGCGTGCTCGGCGAGGTGGTGCGCGCCCTGCCCTGGTCGTCCCTGATCCAGGCGCCCGTCGACGTGCTGCTGGGCACGGCGGACCCGCTCGGCACGTACGCCTTCCAGGCGGCCTGGGCGGTCGGGCTGCTGGCGCTCGGGCGGCTCCTCCAGTCGGTGGCGACGCGAAGGGTGGTGGTGCAGGGTGGCTAGCCCGGCTGACAGCCCGTTGGACAGTCCGGTGGACAGCCCGGTGGACGAGCGGTCACGGACGGCCGGGACCGAGGCCGGGGCCGAGGCCGAGGACCCGTGGGCCCGGCAGGGGACGTACGCCCGGATGCGCGACGGAGTGAGCGCGTACCGCATGATCGCCGCCATGTGGATCCGCTCCACGATGGCCTACCGCGCGTCCTTCGCGATGACCACCCTCGGCAACTTCGCGGCGACCGGCCTCGACTTCGTCGCGATCCTGCTGATGTACTCGCAGATCGACCGGCTCGGCGGTTACAGCCTGCCTGAGGTGGCCTTCCTGTACGGGGTCTCGGCCATCGCGTTCGGGCTCACGGATCTCGTGCTCGGCTCGATGGACCGGCTCGGACGCCGGGTGCGCGACGGCACGCTCGACACGCTGCTCGTGCGGCCCGTGCCCGTGCTCGCGCAGGTCGCCGCGGACCGTTTCGCCCTGCGCAGGCTGGGCCGGATCACCCAGGGGCTGCTGGTCTTCGGGTACGCGGTCACCGTACTCGACATCGCCTGGACGCCGCTGAAGGTGCTGCTGGTGCCGCTGATGGTGCTGAGCGGCGCCGCGATCTTCTCGGCCGTCTTCGTGGCCGGCGCGGCCTTCCAGTTCGTCGCGCAGGACGCCTCCGAGGTGCAGAACTCCTTCACGTACGGCGGCAGTACGCTCCTGCAGTACCCGCCGACCGTGTTCGCCAAGGACCTGGTGCGCGGGGTCACCTTCGTGCTTCCGCTCGCCTTCGTGAACTGGCTGCCCGCGCTCTACGTCCTGGGGCGGCCCTATCCGCTCGACCTGCCGGTCTGGGTCGCCTTCGCATCGCCACTCGTCGCGGCGGGCTGCTGCGTGCTGGCGGGAGCCGCCTGGCGGGCGGGACTTCGTTCCTATCGCAGCACGGGGAGCTGAACCGACATGACAACAGACATGCCCGCGGGCCCGGTTGACGCCTTCATCGAACTCGACGGCGTCGAGAAGGTGTTCGACGTGCGCAAGAAGACGGGCTTCCTGCGCAGCGAGCGCCGTCAGGTGCGGGCGGTGGACTCCCTCTCCTTCACCGTGCCGCGCGGGGAGATGGTCGGCTACATCGGACCGAACGGGGCCGGGAAGTCCACCACCATCAAGATGCTGACCGGGATCCTCACGCCGAGCGGGGGCCGGCTGCGGGTCGCGGGCATCGATCCGTCACGGGAGCGGACCCGGCTCGCGCGGCGCATCGGGGTGGTCTTCGGGCAGCGCACGACGCTGTGGTGGGACCTCCCGCTGATCGACTCCTACCGGCTGATGCACCGTATGTACCGCATCCCGGACGCCCGTTACCGCGAGAACCTCGACCGCTGCGTCGAACTCCTCGAACTGGGCGAGCTGTTGGACGTACCCGTCCGGCAGCTGTCCCTCGGCCAGCGGATGCGCGGGGACATCGCGGCGGCGCTGCTGCACGACCCCGAGGTTCTCTATCTCGACGAGCCGACGATCGGTCTGGACGTGATCAGCAAGGCGAGGGTCCGCTCGTTCCTGCGCGATCTGAACGCCGAGCGGGGCACGACGGTGCTGCTCACCACGCACGACCTCACCGACATCGAGCAGTTGTGCCGGCGGGTGATGGTCATCGACCACGGGCGGCTGATGTACGACGGTCCGCTGACCGGGCTGCACGAGGTGGGGGAGAGCGAGCGGACCCTCGTGGTGGACCTGGAGCGGGAACTGCCGCCCGTCGAGGTGGCGTCGGCGCGGGTCGTGAAGGTGGAGGGGCCCCGGCAGTGGCTGGCCTTCCCCGCGTCGGCGTCGGCGGCCGAGCTGGTGGCGCGGATCGCGGCCGACTACCCCTTGGTGGACCTCTCGGTGCGGGAGCCGGACATCGAGGCGGTCATCAGCCGGATGTACGAGGAGAAGGCTCTCTCGTAGGCTGGTCCCATGACCGAGGATGTGCCTTCCCGGGGAAGCGACGACCAGCGCCCGGTGCGGCGGGAACCCGAACCCGCGGGCCCGGAGTTGCGAGCCTCCGACGCCGATCGTGAACGGGTCGCCGAACAGCTCAGGGACGCCCTCGCGGAGGGGCGCCTCGACATGGAGGAGTTCGAGGAGCGGCTGGAGGCGACGTTCAGGGCCCGTACGTACCGGGATCTGGCGCCGCTCACCCGTGATCTGCCGGGCTCGGCCGCCGCGACTCCGGTGAACATGGTCAAAGAGCCCGCTGAGAGCGGGAGTTGGGCCGCGCGGATCGTCGGTGGGGAGGGATCGTCCGGGTGGGGGGTCGCGATCCTGTCCGGGTTCGAGCGCAAGGGCCGCTGGACCGTGCCGCGGCGCTTCAGCTCCTTCGCCTTCATGGGCGGCGGTGAGATCGATCTGCGCGAGGCGAACTTCGCCGACCGTGAGGTCGTCATCAACTGCGTCGCGGTCATGGGCGGTGTGAACGTCGTGGTGCCGCCCGGCGTGGAGGTCGTCGTCCGCGGCATCGGCATCATGGGCGGCTTCGACCACCGTGAGGAGGGGCGGCCGGGCGATCCCGGTGCCCCGCGTGTGATCGTCACGGGCTTCGCGTTCTGGGGCGGGGTCGGCGTCGAGCGGAAGATCACCCGCGCCGAGCGGCTGCGTCTGAGGGAGGAGCGCCGCCAGGAGAAGCTGGAGCGCAAGGCCGGCCGCGGGGCGCTGGGGCCCGGCTCACAGGGCCGCCTCGACGACGTGTACGACGCCCATCTCGAGGCGCTCGAGGAGGCCCGCGACCTGATCCGCGAGCGCCACGAGGATCGCCGGGAGAGGCACGCCGAGCGTCGCGAACGCCACGAGGCCCGTCGCGACGAGCGCGACCGCCGCCGCCACCGGGACTTCTGAACGCGGTCGGCCCCCGCTACAGCTCCGCCGGGGCCGACCCCTTCAGGTCGTCCAGGTCGAAGACCTCCGCCATCCGCGCGTACCCCTTGTCGCTCGGGTGGAGATGGTCTCCCGAGTCGTAGTCGGAGCGGAGCCCGCGCGGGTCGTACGGGTCGCGCAGCGCCTGGTCGAAGTCGACGACGGCGTCGTACACCAGGCCCGCGCGGATCTCCTCGTTGACGGCCCGGCGCACCGCGTCGCGGCCGCTCGTGTAGCCGCGGTGGCCCCCGAAGGGCATCAGGGTCGCGCCGACGACGCGCAGTCCCCGGGCGTGCGCCTGCTGGACCAGCCGGCGCAGTCCGTCGGTGATCGTGCGCGGGTCGACCTGGTGGGGGTTGCGCAGGATGTCGTTGACGCCGAGGTCGATGACGACGGCCTTGACGTTCGTGCGGTCGAGCACGTCGCGGCGGAAGCGGTTGAGGCCGCTCGGGTTGTCGGCGGGCCGGCCGAGACCGTCGGTCAGGACCTGGTTGCCGCTGATGCCCTGGTTGACGAGGCTGTAGCGCGGCACGTCCCCGGAACCGGCCGCGGCGCGCAGTCGCTCCGAAAGGACGTCCGTCCAGCGGTGGTTGGCGCCCGTGGTGGAGGTGATGCCGTCGGTGAGCGAGTCGCCCAGGGCGACGACGGTGCCCGCCGACTCGTTGCTCAGCACGTCGAGGGCGGTCAGATAGCGCCAGTGCGGGGTCTGTTCGGTGTACGCGGCGCCGGTCGGGTCCTCGGTGCGGTCGCCCGCGGCGACGTACGAGATCTGTCGCGCGTGCTGGTGATAGGTGACCGGGCCGGAGGGGGTGGGCGAGTACGTGGTCACGAGGACGTCGGTGTCGCGCGGGATCGGGATCCGCACGCCGTCGCTCATCACCTGTTGCCCCGCCGGGACGACCACCGCGGTGCTGCCGGCGAAGGTGAGGCGGCTCATGGTCCCGGCCGCGGCCGCCGCGTCGTTCTCGCCCGCGGCGACCGCGATCGAGGCGTGCGTGATGCGCAGCGGCTGCTGTCCGTAGAGGTTGGAGAGGGTGATGCGGGCGCTGGTGCCGCCGACGTCCACGTGTACGACGTTGCGTACGGAGCGGCCGGCCAGGCCGCCCGCCTCGGTGCCGGGTTCGGCTCCGCCGGGTGAGGCCGACCAGGCGGCGACCCAGGTGCCCACGGAGGCGGGGGCGGCGGTGTTGCGGGGGCCGGGGGCTCCGGCGAGGGCGTTGCGGGAACCGCTTCCGTCGTCGGCCGCGGCTCCCACGTATATGGCTGCGGATATGACCACGATCACGGCGACGATCGCGGCCAGCAGGGCATAACCGTGACGCTTGGTCATGCGGTGCGTGTCTCCTCGGGCGAGGGGAGCCCGAGGCTCCGATGTGATGAACCCATGATGCGTCATGGGGTAGAAGGAGAAGGACAGGGCCCCTTCCGGGACGACCCTGAGGCGCCCCGGAGATTCCCCTGAGTTCTCCCCGCCCGAACAGACGCCGGGAACTCCTGTTCCGTTCCAGGAGTCGGTCAGGAAGGGACAATGGGTACGAGGCCTCGGACGGGGTCGGCGAACGGGTGGAGCGAATGGAACGCACAGAACCGGAAGCAGCGGATACCGAAGGGCAGCGTGCCCGCCCGGGCGGGGCCGCGAACCGCTCGGCGACGGCGCCCGGCCCGGCGAACCGCACGATGTCCTCGTTCAGCCCCGCCGACGAGGAGAAGCAGCGCGGCGTCCGCCGGATGAAGGCGACGGCGACCGGCCTGCTGCTCCTGGTCGCCCTGGTGTACGTCCTCGCCAAGTGGGCCTCGCACGAGGGCGCGGGCCCCTGGGCCGGATATGTCGCCGCGGCCGCCGAGGCCGGCATGGTCGGTGCGCTCGCCGACTGGTTCGCGGTCACGGCCCTCTTCCGCCATCCGCTGGGCCTGCCCATCCCGCACACCGCGATCATCCCCACCAAGAAGGACCAGCTGGGCGTGTCGCTCGGCGAGTTCGTCGGCGAGAACTTCCTCTCCGAGGAGGTCGTACGCCAGCGCCTGCGCGCTGTCGGCATCGGCGGCAGGCTGGGCGCCTGGCTCGCCGAACCGGAGCACGCGGACCGGGTCACGGCGGAGCTGGCCACGGCCCTCAGGGGAGCCCTGACCGTTCTGCGCGACTCCGACGTGCAGGCGGTGGTCGGCGAGGCCATCACGCGCCGCGCCGACGCCCAGGAGATCGCGCCCGGCATAGGGAAGATGCTGGAGAAGATCGTCGCGGACGGCGGGCACAAGCGGGTCGTGGACCTGATCTGTGTCCGCGCCCACGACTGGCTGGTGCTCCACGACGAGCAGGTCATGGACGCCGTGCAGGGCGGCGCGCCCGGCTGGACCCCGCGTTTCGTCGACAAGAAGGTCGGCGAGCGGGTCTACAAGGAGCTGCTGCGTTTCGTCACCGAGATGCGCGACGCCCCGTCCCACCCGGCGCGCGGAGCCCTCGACCGCTTCCTCGGCGACTTCGCCGGCGACCTCCAGTCCGACACCGACACCCGCGCCCGGGTGGAGCGTCTCAAGGGTGAGGTGCTCGGCCGCGGTGAGGTCCAGGACCTGATCGCCTCCGCCTGGACGGCCGTACGATCCATGATCGTTTCCGCCGCCGAGGACGAGCGCAGCGAGCTGCGTCTGCGGGTGCGGGCCTCGCTGCTCTCGCTGGGCGCCCGCATGGCCACCGAACCCAAGCTCCAGGCCAAGGTCGACCGGTGGGTCGAGGGCGCCGCGGTGTACGTCGTGACGACCTACCGCAAGGAGATCACCTCCCTGATCACCGACACCGTCGCCGGCTGGGACGCCGAGCACACGACCCGGAAGATCGAGGCGCACATCGGCCGTGACCTGCAGTTCATCCGGATCAATGGCACGGTGGTGGGATCACTGGCCGGACTGCTGATCTACGTGGTGTCGCGAGCGCTGGGGGCGTAACCACCCCGCGGCGGGGAATCCGGTCAGGGTTCGTCGAACGGAGAGGGAGCCATGACCCCACCAGCCGCGCCGGTCCCCGTGCCCGCTTCCATGGGAACGGTCACCACGAGTGTCCCCTCCCGCCTCGACCGGCTTCCCTGGTCCCGCTGGCACTGGATGATCGTGATCGGCCTGGGAACCGTCTGGATCCTGGACGGCCTGGAGGTCACCACCGTCGGCAACATCGCGAGCCGGCTCTCCGAGGACGGCAGCGGCCTGTCCATCTCCTCGGCCCAGGTCACCGGCGTCGCCGCGGCGCTCTATGTCGCGGGAGCCTGTGCCGGAGCCCTCTTCTTCGGCTGGCTGACCGACCGTTACGGCCGCAAGAAGCTCTTCATGGTGACGCTCGTCGTCTACCTCGCGGCGACCGCGATGACCGCCCTCTCCTTCGACGCCTGGTGGTTCTTCACCTTCCGCTTCCTCACCGGCTTCGGTATCGGCGGCGAGTACGCGGCCATCAACTCGGCGATCGACGAGCTCATCCCCGCGAAGTTCCGGGGCCGCGTCGACCTGATCATCAACGGCAGCTACTGGCTCGGCGCGGTCGGCGGCGCGCTGCTGTCCATCGTCATGCTGAACACGGACATCTTCCCCAAGGATCTCGGCTGGCGGCTCACGTTCGCCCTCGGAGTGGTCCTCGGGCTGGTGGTCCTGCTGGTCAGGCGGCATGTGCCGGAGAGCCCGCGGTGGCAGTTCATCCACGGTCGCGGCGAGGAGGCCGACGAACTGGTGGCGTCGGTCGAGCGGGACATCGAGCGGGAGAAGGGCCGGCCGCTGCCGCCCGCCGAGGGCGAGATCACCATCGAGCAGCGCAAGAGCATCGGCTTCGGGCTCATCGCGCGGACCGTCTTCCGCCGCTACCCGAAACGCGCCGTGCTCGGCCTCTCCCTCTTCATCGGCCAGGCCTTCCTCTACAACGCGATCACCTTCGGCTTCGGCGCCATCCTCACCACGTTCTACGACGTCCCCTCCGGCGGCACCGGCTACTACTTCGCCGTCATCGCGGCCGGCAACTTCATCGGCCCGCTGCTGCTCGGCAAGCTCTTCGACACGGTCGGCCGCAAGGTGATGATCTCCTCCACGTACGTGCTGTCGGGCCTGCTGCTCTTCGGCACGGCCTGGCTCTTCGGTCAGGGCTCGCTGACCGCCGCGTCGCTCACCGCGTGCTGGTGCGTCGTCCTGTTCTTCGCTTCGGCGGGCGCCTCCAGCGCGTACCTGACGGTCTCGGAGATCTTCCCGATGGAGACCCGCGCGATGGCCATCGCCTTCTTCTACGCCCTCGGAACGGCCGCCGGTGGTATCAGCGGACCGCTGGTCTTCGCCGACCTGACGGCCTCCGGCGTGGTCGGGGACACGGTGCTCGCCTTCCAGATCGGCGCGGCCCTGATGTGCGCGGCGGGCCTGGTGGCCGCGTTCCTCGCGGTGGACGCCGAGGGGCGCTCCCTGGAGGACATCGCCGCCCCGCTGTCGACGGCGTCGTCCGGCACGTCCCGCAAGACGGCCTGACCCGGTTCGCAGGCGACGAACCGTCCCGGTTCCGGCCGCCGCCCGGGTTCCGTCCGCCGGGCCGGTTCGAGCCACCGAGCCGGTTCTCTCCGACTCGACGGTTCGGCCGGACCCGGTGGACCGGTCCGAGGAGTCCGCGGAGTCCACAGAGTCCGCAGAGTCCGAGGATCTGAGTACGCGTACTCTGTCGGGCCGACGCCCGGACAGGAACCCTCGTACGCATGACCGAGAAGCTGTTAAGCCCTCTGCGCACGTGCCCTTGGCCGGAACGCTGGCTGACGCGCGTGCTCGGCGCCGCCCTCTCCGGCGCGGCGTACCTCCTCTGCCTGCCCTGGGACCTGCGCAACCGCCCCGAGTCGCCCGGGTCGCTCACCGAGACGACCCCGGTGACCGTCCCCGGCGTCGTACTTCTCGGCGGGGCCCTGCTGTTCCTGGCGGCCTACTTCGGCCGCCGGGACGCGCTGGCCTGGCCGTTGCTGCTGATCGCGGTCCCGCCGGCCGCCCTGATGTACGTCGCCTTCCACGCCCACCCGGAGCCCCCGGACGCCGCGGTCTGGCCACTGGCGTGGGCGTCCTTCACGCTGGTCGTCGCGGCGGGGGTGCTGGTCGCGACGGCGGTGGCCCGGCAGTTCAGGGCGGACCTGGAGGAACAGGCCGACACACCGCTCCTCACCGGCCGTCGCGCGGGATCCTGCGGCTAGGCACCCGTGGTGGACCCCGGTCGGACGATCATCAGGATCGTCACGGCGGCCCAGAGCAGGTTGAAGACCCCGGTGAACATGGCGAGCCGGACCGTCGCCCGGGGGCCCACCACAGCGGTGTCTTGCCAGATGCCCTCCACGATCGCGGTCTGCCGGGGCAGCACCAGCGCCGCGAGCACGACCGCGGCCAGCGCCGTCAGCGCGATCGAGACGATCAGCCAGGTGTCGCCCAGGACACCCATGGCACTGGCGGTGGCGAACCCGAACACGGGGACGACGACGCCGACCGTCGCGTACACCCGGCAGATGCGGTACAGCAGTCGGACGGTGGAGCGGGCCTGGTCGTCCCGCGGCTCGGCGAGCGCCTTGCGTGCGGCGGGCGGGAACATGCTGGCGGCGACGGTGACGGGCCCGACCGCGACGATCGCGGCGAGGACGTGCACGGCAAGAAGGAACTTGGTCACGGGGTGACGCTATGGCCCGGCCTGGATCTTGCAGAAGTGGCACTTTTGCCAGGGCCCGACGGATTCCCGCCAGCCCGGCGCCCGCTCCCACCGGCTCGGGGTGCCGTAGGCCGGTACGAGACAGAGACCGTACGTGGGGTGGGCGGACATCCTGCTGGACCAGTGGCCCACACCGCAGCAGAGGGGGAGCGCCCGTGCACACCCGCGGCCACGCGCCCTTGGACCATCCCTTGGCTGTAATCCGCCGTATGCCTACGCTCTGGCCATGCACACCGTTGCCGTACTGGCGCTCGACCAGGTCATCCCGTTCGACCTCTCCGCCCCGATCGACGCCTTCGGCCGGGCACGCCTGCCGGCCGGCCGCGCGGCCTACCGCATCCGGGTCTGTTCGGTCGAGGCGGGCCAGGAGGTCGGTGCGGGCCTGTTCACGCTGCGCGCCCCGTACGGCCTGGAGGCGCTGGCCGAGGCGGACACGATCATCCTGCCCGGAACCGAGAACCCCACCGCCCCGCTCCCGCCGGGGGTGGCCGAGGCGCTGCGCGCGGCGGCCGCTAACGGCACCCGGATCGCCTCGATCTGTGTCGGCGCCTTCGTCCTCGCCGCCACCGGTCTGCTGGACGGACTGCGCGCGACCACCCACTGGATCGCGGCCGGCGACCTGGCGGCCCTGCACCCCGCCGTGACCGTCGACCCGAACGTGCTCTACGTCGACAACGGCCAGTTCCTCACCTCGGCGGGCGCGGCAGCGGCCCTCGACATGTGCCTGCACATGATCCGCCGGGACCACGGTTCGGCCGTCGCGGCGCACGCGGCCCGGCTCTCGGTGATGCCGCTCGAACGGGAGGGCGGCCAGGCCCAGTTCATCGTCCACGCCCAGCCACCGGCACCGGCCGGCGCGACCATGGAACCGCTGCTGGGCTGGCTGGAGGAGAACGCGGACCGGGACCTGACCCTGGAGGACATCGCCGCCCGGGCCGGCACGAGCACCCGCACCCTCAACCGCCGCTTCCGCGAACAGACCGGCACCACACCCCTGCAGTGGCTGCACCGCGCCCGGGTCCGCCGCGCCCAGTACCTCCTGGAGACGACCACGTACCCGGTCGAACGCATCGCGACCCAGGCGGGCTTCGGCTCCCCGACGGCCTTCCGCGAACGCTTCAAAAGGGTGGTGGGGACGAGCCCGTACGCGTACCGGCGGGCGTTTCAGGGGGCGGAGGAGCGGGTTTCCTGACGCGGAGGTGCGGTCGCGCTGCGCGCTGTCCTCCGTGCTTCGTGCTCGGGCTCGGTGCTCAGGCGCGCCGGTCGGCCACGGCCCAGGAGGCGAGGGCGACGGCGCCGGCGACTCCGAACACCGCGGGCCAGGCGCCCACCTTCTTGGCCAGCGGGTGCGACCCGGCGAAGGCGGCGACGTACGCGACGGTCAGCGCCCCGGCCGCCTTCCCGCCGGCCTGCTCCCGCCACTGCCGCGCGGCCGCTGCCCCCGCGACGGCCAGCACGACCCCGCCCAGTTGCCGCTTCTTCGTCCACCGGGCCACGCCGTACCCCCCGACAAGCCCACCGGCGGCCACCACCGCGGCCGGAATCTTCGCCATCGCTGCCTCCTGGGCGTGCCTGTGCCTGCACCTACCTGTGCCGGCCGAACGCACCGAGGCTAGCGCGGACGGACGGCTGACCTGCGGTCGCCCTCCAACCGTCCTATCCCTTCCAGCCCGTTTATGAAGGACTGCCAGGGGTGCGGGCGGAAGGCGACGACGGGCCCACCGGCCTCCTTGGAATCACGCACGAGGACACTGCCCACGTCACGTGCGCACGCGACGCATTCGCCGCCCGCGCCGTTGCTGTACGAGGACGTGAACCAGGCGGAGGCGTGGGTGGCCATGGACAGTGTGGCTTTCATCTCGCGTACCCCTTGAGGACGGTCTCGATCAGTTCGGTGGAGCGCCGAGGGCTCAAAGCCGCCGCTCGCAGTCCGTCGAAGGCCCTCGTGTACTCACGCACATGATGCTCGCCTTCGAGGTACACGGCATCGGTGATGCCGTCCCGATAAACGAGGTCCGGATCCTCTTGGTCGGGGAAGCCCAACAGGGTGAACGAACCGGTCGCCGGGTAGGTGCCCGAGTCGAAGGGCAGGACCTGGAGGGTCACACTGGGCAACTCGACCGATTCCAGCAGGCGTTCGAGCTGATCGAGCATGAGTGCTCGATCCCCGATGACATTGCGCAACGCGCCCTCGTTCACGATGAACCAGGCGTCGGGACCGCCGGGCCGCGTCAGCATCGCCTGTCGCTCCATCCGCACCCGCACCGCACGGTCGATGTCCTGGGCGGAGAGGTGTGCGCCGGTCCTGTGGAGTTCACCGGCGTACGCCGAGGTCTGCATCAGCCCCGGCAACAGCTCGCACTGGTACTGGCGGAACGTGGAGGCGTCCTGCTCCAGACCGATGTAGATGGAGAACCACTCCGGAACTCCGGCGCCGTGCACCTGCCACCAACCCCGAGTCTTCGCCTGCCGGGCCAGTGCCTTCAGGAACTCACGCAGCTCGTCACTGGTGGTATAGAACCGGCACAGGGCATCGATGTCGGACGGCTGGATCCTTCCGCTGCCCGTCTCCATCCGGTTGACCTTGGAACCACTCCAGTCCAGCGCCGCACCGACCTGTGCGCAGGTCAGCGCACTCTGCTCGCGGAGCTTCTTCAGCTCGATCGAGAGACGTCGACGACGTGCAGTCGGCGATCCGGCCATCCCAACCCCTCTCCTGATAACGGGCGTTCAGTCTTTCGCCAAGGGGTGTCCTTGCCAATCACTCGTAAGTGGGAATCCCGCCGTGCACATTGCACGAAGGGATTCGCAGCCGTCATTCTGACGGACGACGCCACTCAGGGTGAGTGCGCGTGACGCTCCGTCGATCGGGTGGGGTCGGCGTCGCCGTCTATGAGAGGGGTCTCGGTGATCCAGCAGGCGTGCATGTCACGGAAGCCGTGGGACTTGGCCTTTGCGGCAGAGCCGGAAGAGGTGGCAGCACTTCGCCGCGTCGTGCGGCTGCACCTCGAGCTCTGGGGCTTACAGGAAGCCACTGATACAGCCCAGCTCTGCGTCAGCGAACTCGTCTCGAACGTGATCACGCATGTCGGTCCGGGCACGCCGACCACGCTGGCCGTCTCGATGCGCGGCACTCACCTGCGCATTGAAGTCCACGACCCCGACACCAGGGCTCTCCCGGCGCTCCTGGACGCCGGCGCTGACTGCGAAGGCGGCCGTGGCATGGCGCTCGTCGACGCGATGGCCGATCGATGGGGCGTCCAACTCCAGGCCGACCGGAAGGTGACCTGGTGCGAGTTGGCGACCAGTCTGCACTCCCCCAACGGCCACACTGGCGGTGCCCGCGTGGCAAGAGCGGGTGCCCTCCTCAGTGCCTATGGCTCGCCGAGGGCGGCCGGGCATGCGGGTACCTCGCCCTGGGGTTCCATGACAGCGGAGACGGCAGTCGTCGCCATCACCGACCTCCTCTACTGGTTGCAAGCGCACGGTCGTGACGTGGACGAGGCGCTGGAGCGCGCGCAGATGCACTTCGAGGCAGAAGCGTGTGCAGGGGAAGATCGACTATGAGTTGCTACTAACCCGCAGTGATTGCGGAGTATGTCCAAACGTCCGCCGGAATCTTGTGCGTCAACTTCCAGGTGATCGCCATTGGTTTGCTCCCCTTGTGCTTGTCGTACTTGGCGGGGCCGAGCAACATCCATGGCTGGGCTCCGCCGATATCAGTGCTCTTGTAGCGGCGAACGAAAAGCAACACGTGGCTACCCTCGCTGGCGTGGTTCTGATAGCGGAGGCCGGTAGGGGAAGTGGCTGAGGTCTGGTTCTGGGACTCCCAGTGGAAATGTGTCTCGCTCAGCGCGTAGTCGTGGTAACGGGTCTGTGGGGAGAAATCTTTCTCATCCTTGTCCAGGGTGATCAGGAGAGCGTCTGTCTTGATCGACTCGCACCACTTCACTCCCTCGCGGAAATCACCTGGCATGAAACCGCCGATGAAGGATTGACCGAGTGCGGGAAGGATCTCTTCTCGACTATAGGAGGCGTGCACCGTCAGTGGAATGCCGACCTTCCCGCCCACCCCGAGCAGCGGGATGGGGACGTGCTCGGTGTGGGCGAGGTTGTACGCCAACACCTGACAGAGTTCGTCGCGCACGGCGTGCTGGTGGCGCAGCGTCGCAAATCCGGCGTCATAACTCGCGAAGCCCTTCCGGGTGATCCCACCGAGGGGCCAAAGCTGGAAGAACAGCATACGGGCATGAGCCTGCCCCTGTTCATCCATTGCGCTGTAATCAGGGGCGTCATCTGCCAAAAGTCGCGTGTACGCGGAAACGCGCAACGGGTCGTCTACGTGAAGGAAGGCGGAAACTCTTTTGAGTAGTGCGACCTCGCCTTCGGGCGCCTCTCTTTTCAGGAGTCCGGAACGGCGGAGCAACCCAGTCCACGAGTTCCCGTTGCCGCGGTAGAGCTCCCTTAGCTCCCGCCCGCTCTCATCAAGGTACTTGCTCAGTCTCGGCTCGGCGTAGTCTGCGACTTCTCTAGCAAGAGCCGTCACGTTGACGCCAATCTGCTCCTTTATGTTGGCGATGATGACTTTCTTTGCCTTCTCTTCGAGAATAATCTGACAGCCAGAAGGAAGTTGCGGAAAGTCATGCTCGATGTTGTCGAGGAGCCGCTTACGAGTGAGGTTTGTCAATGCTCTGAACTGGTTCTCGAAGCGGAACTCCTTACGATGTTGACCGATGAAGTCCAGCACGGTCAGCACGGCTTTGTCCTCAGTGCGACGGAGACCTCGGCCGAGTTGCTGCAGGAACACGGTCGCGCTGGAAGTGGGGCGGAGTAGAAGCAGGGTGTCAACGTCGGGAATGTCGAGACCCTCGTTAAAGAGGTCGACCGAGAAGATTACCTGTAGTGAACCCGACCGGAGATCAGTCAGTGCTTGATCGCGCTGGTCGGCGGGGGTCTCGCCAGACAGAGCAACGGCATGGAGGCCAGCCCTCCGGAAGTACTCTGCCATGAAGTGTGCGTGTGCCACCGAGACGCAGAATCCCAAGGCTCGCATATTCCCAGGCTCGGCGATTTTTTCCTGGACCGCCTTCACGACCAACCGGGCCCGCGCGTCGTTACCCGTGAGCACATTGCTTAGAGCAGTAGCGTCATAACTTCCGCGCTTCCATTCCACCGCATTCAGGTCGGTGTTGTCACTGATCCCGAAGTAGTGGAATGGGCTGAGGAGATCGTTTTCCAAGGCTTCCCATAGTCGCATCTCGGCAGCGATGCGGCCGTCGAAGAACTCATCTTGGATGTTCTTGCCGTCCATGCGCTCAGGGGTTGCTGTCAATCCCAGCAGTTCCAACGGCTGGAAGTGATCGAGAATCTTCCGGTACGTCGGTGAGGTTCCGTGATGAAACTCATCGATCACGATCACATCGAAGTGATCACGGGCGAGTCGGTTCAGTGTCCCGGCGCTCAGCGACTGGACGCTGGCGAAGACATGCGTCCATCGCTCGGGGATCTCTCCGCTGTGGAGAGACTCGCCGAAGTTCGGGTTCACCAAGACATCTTGGTAGGTCCGCAGTGACTGCTGCAGGATCTCCTTGCGGTGGGCGACGAAGAGCAGTCGCACGTCTCGGCCGTGTTTCTTGCGTAGCTGCTTGTAGTCGAGAGCTGCCATGACGGTCTTGCCGGTGCCCGTTGCAGCCACGAGCAGATTCCGGTGTCGGTCATGAACTGCGCGTTCAACTTCGAGTCGCTCCAGCATGTCGCGCTGGTGTGCGTAGGGCCGTACCTCGAGACCAGACAGGGTGATCCGTCGCTCCGCTGAGGACGTGCCTCCCGCGATGGCCAACGCCTCCTGCAAGCGGGCTCCGTCCGTATCAGGGTTGTAGGGCTCGAAGGAAGGGTCGCTCCAGTACGCCTCGAAGGTCGCCTCGAACTTTCGCACCACGTCCGGAGTAGCAATGGAAGATAGTCGAACGTTCCACTCCAGCCCATCGAGCAGGGCGGCTTTGGAGAGGTTGGAGCTACCGACGTATGCCGTGTCGTAGCCACTGCGGCGCCGGAACAACCAGGCTTTGGCGTGGAGTCGAGTGGAGCGCGTCTCGTAGTTGACCTTGACTTCGGCGTTGAACTCTCGCACCAACCGATCCAGTGCACGCCGCTCGGTCGCTCCGATGTACGTCGTTGTGAGGACGCGTATGGGCACGTTCCGCTCGTGGGCAGCCTTCAGGGACTGCTCGATGATGCGTAGGCCGTGCCACTTCACGAAAGCGCAGAGCAGGTCGACCTGGTCAGCGGTGGCGAGTTCGGCGCGGAGTTCAAAGCCGAGGCTTGGATCGTCGGGCGAGTTGGTGATGAGCGCCGTGTCAGAGAGCGGGATACCGGGGCGCACAGCGAAGACTCCAGGTGCCTCCTGCCGGGTCAATGCTAGGAGTTGGCGGGGCCCATCCGCGACCAGCTCCACCCATTGTTGGGCCCCCTCAAGTGTGCTGATGGACTCCAAGATGTGGTTCGCCGCGTATACGTGCTCCTCCGGAGGAAGGCTCTGAAGTACACGACGTACTGTCCGGGCGATGTGTCTTGCCAGGACATGAGGAACTGACTCGGCCCCCACCCTGCCGCTCACCGGATGCCATCCGAGGCTCGCGAACTCCTTCAACTTCTGCTCGAAGCGCACGGTGATGAGTTCCTCGTACACCCCCGCGGCAGGCTGCGTCAGATCCCCCGACTCGGACACCCAGATCCCCTCGGTTGCTCAGATAGCTGTGGCCATGTGTAACAGAGGCCACTGACAGCCGGGACGGAGGGCTGACCTCGACGGTCCATGCATCAGTATCGGTCAACTCTGAACGGAGGTTCGGCTTGAGCGATCGACTTTGCTCCAGTATGGCGACATGGAAATCGAACGGGTCATCGGTCGTATCGAAGGCGTAGCTCGTGGGGCTGTCTTCCATCGGCGGGTAGACGTGCTGCGAGCCAAGCTGCACCGAACCAACCAGAACGGCATCTCGTGGCTCATAGACAAGGACGGCAGCAAGGTTGGGGACGCCATCGTGCTGCACGGCGGGTATGAGGATGACGAGGACCATGGAACGTGGGTGAGGTACACGGGGGCCTCGCCGGGCCAGGACAAGGCCAATGACGGGCGACTTCTGCGTAGTCAATCGTGGTCGTATACGGACAATGCTGCTCTAAAGCTCAGCTATGAGCGCAAGCATCCCATTCGTGTAATTCGCGGCTATGAAGGAGATCCTCAGTACTCGCTTAATGACGACTACAGGTATGACGGCCTGTATGAGATCACAGCAATCCGTACGGCAGTCTCGAAGTCGCTCGCACCAGATGGGCGTGAAATCAAGATCTGCCAGTTCGATCTGAAGTGCCTACCTGACGCTCTCCAGGAGTAGACCGTTTAAGGTCATCTGACAGAAGGCCCCGGCGGGGGAGAGCCGTGAGCCTTTCTGCGAGCACTCCAGATCCTGGTGCTACAGAGCGGCCTGCGTGGGTTTCGTCGCCGTCAGAGGTCGATGAGGTCGCTCCATCAGCGAAGGAGCATGCCGATGCCGCCAAGAAGCATGGCGCCCCAGGTCTCGGCCCGTACGGTTCCTTCGGTTAGTTGGACACCCCATGACACTCCCCATACCCCCGCCCCGCCCCACACCAGCAGACAACCCCCCGCTGCGGCGGCCAGGACGTCGCGCGGCCGCGGGCTGCCAGGGTTGTCGCGTACTGGGGGAGGAGGGTCGTGTCGGACGGGGACGAGGCCTCCGAGGCGGAGAAGGCCTCGTAGGACGGGACCGTGCCGGTGACGATGCCCAGGTTCGGGGTGCCGGAGGCGGACAGTTCGCGCAGGGACGCCTCTATCGTCGCGAGGTGTTCCTCGTGGGACGGGTACTCCACGGCTAGGGAGGGATACGCGGCCAGGAGTTCCGTCAGTTCGTCGGCGGGCCAGTGCAGGACCGCGACCGGGAACGGGCGGGAGAGGGCCTCACGGTGGGCGCCCAGTTCGGCGCGGAGGCGGCTGATCTCCGCCTGGAGCTCCGCGGGGTTCTCCGAGCCGAGTGACCACACGCGCTTGGGGTCGTGGAGTTCGTCGAGCGAGACGGGGGACGAGTGGAGGGTGTCCGCGAGGGCGTCCCAGTCGTCGTGGGCGACGCCCAGCATGCGGCGGACGCGGTGGCGGCCGAAGAGGATGGGGCGGGTGGCGTACGGCGGGTCCGTCACGTCCGCCAGGAGCAGCGTCGCGCCCTCCGTGAACGTCTCCTGCGCCGCCTCCAGCTCGTCGTGCGACTCCAGTGCCTCCGCCACGATCACCCAGGGCGCGGGGTCGCGCGGGGACGCGGCGCGCACTCCGTCGATGATCGCGCGGGCTTCCGCCTCGTGGCCGTACTCCCACAGGTTCGACGCCTTCAGGGCGCGGACCAGGTGGGGGCGCTCCAGGGGCGTCGAGGACGCCAGGAGGCGGTCGTAGAGTGCGCTGGCGCCGGGGCGGTCGCCGGCCAGTTCGAGGTGGGCCGCGGCCTGCAGGAGCAGGTGTTCGGCGTCCTCGGGGTAGAGGCCGGCGGTCCGCTCCAGGCGTGCGGCTTCGGCGGTGTGGTCGACGTTCTCGGCAGGCGTGTCGGGGCGCATGGGTGACACCGTACTGCCGCCGCCTTACGAAATGGAGAGATCCGCTGGCCAGAGGGTGAGCGCGGGCGGCCGATACCCGTTCACGGGGGAGAGGAGGGGAGGCGGCGACACGAGTGGCGGGTGGCGGTGGCGGGTGACCGGCCGCGGGCCGTGCTCAGGCCACCACGCCCTCGACCTGCAGTGTCTGGACCGCGCCCGCCGCGAACGGCACGCTCAGGGACTTGCCGTTCAGACGCGTGTCCGAGTGGGCGGTGTAGAGGTCACCGCCACCGCCGGTGACCGTGTTCCAGCGGGCGACCAGGCCGCCGGTGGAGCCGCTCACCGTGGTGAAGCGGGAGAGGTCGAAGGTCAGGGTCTGGGCGGACGTGGACTTGTTCGCCGCGACGATCACCAGGCGCTTCGCCGTCGCGTCGTACGCCGCCACCGCGTAGTCCACGCCGGTGTCCATGATCGCCATTCCGGGGCGGATGTGGCGGCTGAACTGGGCCATCACATAGAGCTTCGTCTCGACCGCGCCGGCCGTCAGGGTGCTCTCGTCGTACTTGATCATGCCCCAGCCCGCTGTCGGGTCCATGACCTGCCAGTAGACCCAGGCCGTCGGGTGCAGCCAGCGGAAGTCCAGGAGGAGGTTGCCGGCCAGGCTGAGGCCGGTGCCGTCGCCGTCGCCGTACTCGGAGTTCCACAGGGCCTTGCCGCCGTTGGTCACGGCGTCCGTGTAGAGGAGGTCGCGGCGGCCGCCCGACCCCTGGTAGCCGTGCACGTTGACCCGGTCGACCAGCGCTCTCGTCGTCGAGCCGAAGGAGTTCCAGGTCGTACGCGCCACGTCGTAGTTCGTCTCGTCGGACGCCGAGATCCGGGTGCCCGTGAGGCCGCGCCGGTCGAGTTCGCCGCGCAGGTGGGGCAGGACGGCGGACTGGACGGAGGCGTCGACGTGGCAGCCCTCCTGGGTCCCGGTGGCCGTCCACCAGTTGGAGGACGGCTCGTTGAAGGCCTCCACCGTCGAGAAGTTCACGCCCCAGTTGTTCCTGGCGTACAGGGCCACCGCGGCCAGGTGCGAGGCGTGCTGGCGGTAGTTCCAGGACTGGAGGTTGTTGCCGCCGCCGGACGCGCCCGACGGGTTGTGGTTCAGGCACATCCACCACATCGGGGAGTTCGCGAAGAGCTCGCTCACCGCGCCGCGCGCGGTCGCCTTCGTGAGGGCGGCGCGCTGGGTGGCGTCCGCCGTCCACTTCCAGGCCGACGAGGCCGGGTCCTCGTTGTTCCAGTCCTGCCAGTAGCCCTCGATCTGCTTGTACCCGGGGATGTTGGGCGACGCGGCCATGGTCTCGCCGCCCACGCCGTTCGCGCTGCAGGCGCCGAGGTTGTAGCGGGCGATGTTCAGACCGAGGCCGGGCAGCGTGGTGCCGTTGTAGGTGACCGACCTGGTCGTGAAGAAGAGGTCCGCGAAGTCGTCCCGGGCCCCGAACACATTGGCCCACCACGCGAGCGAGGTGCCCCAGCCGTCCCATGTCCCGTATGTGGTGGCAGGGTTGACGGCGATGGTCGCGTCGGCGTGCGCGGTTCCTGTCGCCAGGGCGCCACCGAGGACCGTACCGCCCGCTGCGGCCAGCAGGGTTCTGCGTCGGATCACGGCTCTCCACCTTTCCGTACCGCTCAACTGCCGTGCGTCCGCGCGGCGTTGGCCCGTCCGGTCGAGGGCACCGGTCCCGCCGATGCCCTCAGGAAGCATCGGGTGTGGCGCGTGAGGTTGTCGAGGGTTGCGACAGCCCTTTCTAAAACCGCTGTACGAAGCGGCTCGGACGTGAAGAGGCCCGCAGGGCTGGTGACTTGAACGGGCGCGCCCTATCGTGCGGGCCCCGGCGCGGCCGGCGGGCGTACCGGGCTGAGGGGTACGTACCGGGCTGAGGCGTACGGGCCGGGGTGAGGAGAGGTGCGCGTGCGGGTTCCCGTGGTGCGGCACAGCACTCTGCGCCGGCGTGCCCTGCGCAGACGCGTCCTGTGGACCGGCGGCGAACTTCTCGTCACCGTCGGCGTCGTCCTCCTGCTCCTCGTCGTCCACCAGTTGTGGTGGACCAACCGGCAGGCCCAGCACAACGCCGATCGCGCGGTGCGGGCGTTGGAACGGGAGTGGGGCGCACCCGGGACGCCGGGACCGGCCGGCCCCTCCGAGGGAGCCGAAGGGGCGGAGGGGGCCGAAGGGGCGGAGACGGAGGCCGGGGGCGGGAGCGCCAGGTCCCCGGAGCGCGAACGAGGGGCCGGGTCCACCGACACCCCCGCCGCCGCACCCCGCTGGTCCCAGGCGTACGCCGTCCTCACCATTCCCCGTCTCGGCCTCCGTGTCCCCGTCGCCGAGGGCGTCGGCAAGCGGGACGTCCTCAACAAGGGGTATGTCGGCCACTACCAGGGCTCCCAACAGCCGGGCCAGGGCGGGAACTTCGCGCTCGCCGGTCACCGCAACACCCACGGGGAGCCGTTCCGGTACATCAACCGGCTGCGGCCCGGGGACACCGTGCGCGTCGAGACGGCGTCCGCCGTCTTCACGTACGCCGTCGACAGCACGCTGCCGCGGACCTCCGCGCGGGACGGCGGTGTCATCGGCCGGGTGCCGCGCAGTACCGTCCGGCCGTCCTACGGCTACAGCTCGCCGGGCTACTACATCACCCTCACCACCTGCACCCCCGAGTACACCTCCACGTACCGCCTGGTGGTGTGGGGGAAGCTGCGGTCGATGAAGCCCCGGTGAGTCCCGTCAGGTCCCCGCGGGATCCGGGCGTCCTGGAGAAGCACCGCTGTCAGGAGCCGCGAACGCGCCCTCCGCGGAACCCCGGCACCGCGGAACCATTCGCCCCCTCCCGGACGTCGAAAGGGTGCCGGGCCCCGGACTCGACCCCGGCCCGGCGGGACCTGGGGATGTGCGAGAGGGGGAAGCGGCCGATGATCCGTCGCCGGGCGACCGTGCGCTTCGCCGTCGCGTCGTTCCCTCATCCGCTGCCCCTCGTCCTCCTCTTCCTCGCCGAGGTCGTCCTGCTCGACGCCGGTGGCCTCTCGGCCGCCGTCACCGTCGCCTTCGCCGCCACCACGGCGGCCGGCTCCGCCCTCGTGGTCTGCGCCGTCCTCGCCGCGCGCTGCGCCCCCGTCGTGCCGCGTACGAGGGTCCGAACGGCCCTGCGTGACCGCGAGCACCGTACGGCCTTCCTGCCGCAGCGCGATCCCGACGCGGCGGGGCGCAGACGTCCCCGGGCACCGGGGTCCGCCCTCCCGGCGACCACCGCGTAGGCCACGGCACCCCCTTCCGTACGCTCTGCACCTTCCGTACGACCGACGTGGCCCACGCGGGTCGTCATGCCGTCATCTGCTTCGACTCCGGCACGACGAGACCCTCGGAGGGCTCCTCCATGTCCACCCTCATGTCCCCCTTCATGTCCGCTTTCGGCGCTCTGGTCGAGCAGGTCGCCGACCTGCTGCAGCCGCTGTTCCACGCCTCCGCGGCCGCCGCCGCGATCGTTCTCATCACCGCGCTCGTACGGCTGCTCGTGCACCCCCTGTCCCGGGCGTCGGCGCGGGGGCAGCGGGCGCGCACCGCGCTGCGCCCACGGGTCGCCGAGCTGCGCGAGAAGCACGGCGGCGACCCGGAGAAGTACCAGAAGGCGCTGCTGGAACTGCACGCGCGGGAGAAGGTGTCGCCGCTGGCCGGCTGTCTTCCCGGTCTTCTGCAGATACCTGCCTTCGTCCTCCTCTACCACCTGTTCTCCAGCACGACGCTCGGCGACGGCCCCAACGGGCTGCTGAACCACCGGCTGTTCGGCGCGCCGCTCGGCCACCGGTACGCGGACGCACTCGGGGACGGCGGAGTGATCGGGGCCCAAGGGCTGCTCTATCTCGGCCTGTTCGTGGTGGTCGCGCTGGTCGCGACCTTCAACTACCGCCGTACGAAGCGGACGACGGCCGCCGCGACGCCGGAGGCCGGCGGCGAGCAGCAGCTCCCCGGGCTCGGCGCGGTCGGCGCGCTCCTGCCGTTCCTCTCCTACTTCACGCTTCTCACCGTGGCGTTGGTGCCGCTGGCGGCCGCGCTGTACGTCGTGACCAGTACGACGTGGAGCGCGGTGGAGCGGGCGCTGCTGTACCCCTGAGGGTGCGGGCCGGGCGGACGGGGTGACGGTGGCGGGCGGTCCAGTCCGTGAACCGGGTATTGCGGACTGGACGCGCACCTTGGAGGATCGACCAGTCCTCCGATGGCTGCACCCATCGGGCGGCTGCCCGCGATCGAGGGAGACTGTGACCATGAAGCTGCTGCGAGTCGGTACGGCGGGATCGGAGCGGCCCGCGCTGCTCGACACCGAGGGAACCCTCCGGGACCTGTCCGGTCTCGTCCCGGACATCGACGGGCCGCTGCTCGCCGACGACGCGGCGCTCGGCCGGATCCGTACGGCCGCCGAGTCGGGCGAACTGCCCGTGCTGGACGCGGCGGGGCTGCGGGTCGGGCCGCCGCTCGCCCGTATCGGCAAGGTCGTCTGCATCGGCCTGAACTACCACGACCACGCCCGGGAGACCGGGGCCGAGCCGCCCGCCGAGCCGGTGATCTTCTTCAAGGCGGCGGACACGGTGGTGGGGCCGCACGACACCGTGCTCGTGCCGCGCGGGTCGGTCAAGACCGACTGGGAGGTGGAGCTGGCGGTGGTGATCGGACGTACCGCCCGCTATCTGCCGTCCCATGAGGAGGCGCTCGCCCACGTCGCCGGATACGCGGTCGCGCACGACGTCTCCGAGCGCGAGTTCCAGATCGAGCGCGGGGGCACCTGGGACAAGGGCAAGAACTGCGAGACGTTCAATCCGCTCGGGCCGTGGCTGGTGACCGCGGACGAGGTTGTGGACCCGCAGGACCTGGCGCTGAGGCTGTGGGTCAACGGCGACCTCAAGCAGGACGGCACGACGGCCGAGCAGATCTTCCCGGTCGCCGAAGTGGTCCGCTACGTGAGCCAGTTCATGACCCTTTACCCGGGTGACGTCATCAACACCGGTACGCCGGCGGGGGTGGCGCTGGGACAGCCGGAGCCCAAGCCGTATCTGCGGGCGGGGGATGTCGTGGAACTGGAGATCGAGGGGCTGGGGCGGCAGCGGCAGACCTTCGGCGATGCGTAGGGGCTCCGCCGGGTGAGGTGATGGGGGTGCGGTCGGTGGTTCGGGTGCGGGTGGGTGGGGGTTGAGCGCGCAGTTCCTCGCGCCCCTGACAGGCATGGGGCTGCGCCCCTGGCCTTTCCCGGTCGGTCGGTGGTTCGGGTGCGGGTGGGTGGGGGCTGGTCGCGCAGTTCCCCGCGCCCCTGACGGGCTCCGCCAGGGGCGGGGCCGCGTCCCCGACGGCCCCCCGCGTCCCTGACGGGGCGCGGGGGGCCGTCGGTTTAGGGGGTCAGGAAGTGGGTCAGGGCTTCTACGACCATCGCGTGGTCGTCCAGTTGGGGCAGACCCGAGACCACCACGGTGCCGATCACGCCCGCGCCCTCGACCGTGACCGGGAACGCGCCGCCGTGGGCCGCGTACGTGTCGGGGTCGAGGCGTGAGGACTCCTCGAAGGTGGTGCCCTTGGCGCGGAAGCGGGTGCCGACCAGGAGCGAGGAGCAGCCGTAGCGCTCGACGACCCGGCGCTTGCGGTCGATCCAGGCGTCGTTGTCCGGGGTCGAGCCGGGCAGCGCCGCGTGGAAGAGCTGCTGGCCGCCCCGCCGGATGTCGATGGCGACGGGGGCGCGGCGCTCACGGGCGAGCTCGACGAGCAGCGTGCCCAGCGTCCACGCGTCGTCGTGGGTGAACCGGGGAAGCACCAGCCGGCGCTCCTGCTCCTCCAGTTCCGCGATGTCCGGGGCGCTCACAGGGCCACCACCGTGTTCTCGCGGGCGGAGCGGTGCGCCGCCTCCAGCACGTCGAGCGCTGCCGCCGCCTCGTGCGCGGTGACCGGGTTCGGTCCGCCGTCGCGCAGGGCGGCCGCCACCGCCGCGTAGTACGCGGGGTACGCGCCCGGGAGCGTGGGCTCGGGTACGCCGCCTCCGGTGAGCGGGGACTCGCCGGAACCCACCCGGCCCCACAGGGACTCGGGCTCGACACCCCATGCGGCGCTCACACCGGGACGCCCGCCCTCGCGCAGCTGCGCCTCCTGCGGGTCGAGGCCGTGCTTCACGTAACCGGCCCGCGAGCCGAGGACACGGAAGCGCGGGCCGAGCTGCGCGGTGGTCGCGGAGACGTAGAGGTGGGAGCGGACGCCGCTCGTGTGCGTGATCCCGATGAAGGTGTCGTCGTCCGTCACGGCGCCGTCACGACGGACGACCGCCTCGGCGTACACCGAGGCCGCGGGGCCGAAGAGGACGAGCGCCTGGTCGACGACGTGGCTGCCGAGGTCGTAGAGGAGACCTCCGATCTCTGCCGGGTCGCCGGACTCGCGCCAGCCGCCCTTGAGCTGCGGACGCCAGCGCTCGAAGCGGGACTCGAAGCGCCATACGTCGCCGAGCTCGCCCTCGTCGAGCAGCTTGCGGAGGGTCAGGAAGTCGTTGTCCCAGCGGCGGTTCTGGAAGACCGAGAGGAGGAGGCCGCGCTCGTCGGCCAGGGCGGCGAGCTCCCGGGCCTCGGCCGCCGTGCCGGCGAGCGGCTTGTCGACGACGACCGGGAGGTCCGCCTCGAGGGCGGCGGTCGCGAGCGGGACGTGGGTCTTGTTCGGAGCGGCGATGACGACCAGGTCCAGCTCGTCGGCGCGGGCCCAGAGCTCGTCGGGAGTGGCGGCGAAGCGCACCTGGGGGAACTCGGCGCGGGCCTGTTCCTGCCGCTCCGGGTTCGAGGTGACGATCGTGTCCAGGGCCAGGCCCTCGGTCGCGGCGATCAGCGGGGCGTGGAAGACGGAGCCCGCGAGCCCGTAGCCGATGAGGGCCACGCGGAGGGGGGCGCCGGGGGCGGAACCTGCTTCAGGACCTGTGTCAGTCGTGCTTCCTGTCATGGCTCCACTTTCGCAACGCTGTTGCCAAAGTGCAAGCGCGGGGGACAATGGCGTACGTGAACAGGACCAGCGGGGAGTCGGGAGCGAGCCTGCCGGGGCGGCTCGAGGGGGCGGGGGCGAATCTGCTCGCCCTGCGCAGTCACAACGGGGCGCTCGTGCTCGACCTGCTGCGCACGGCGGGAACGACGGGCATCAGCCGCCTCGAACTCGCCGAGCGCACCGGGCTGACCCCGCAGGCCGTCAGTAAGATCACGGCCCGGCTCCGGGCGGACGGGCTGGCGGCGGAGGCGGGACAGCTGGCCTCGACGGGCGGCAAGCCGCGTACCGTGCTGCGACTCGTGCCCGAGGCAGGGCACGCGGTCGGGCTCCACCTCGACCGGGACGAGCTGACGGCGGTGCTCTGCGATCTGGCGGGCGCGGTGGTCGGCGAGCGGAAGGTGCCGCTCGGTCTGGGGGCCGGGGCGGGGGCCGTCGTCGCAGGGGCGGCGCGGGAGGCCGAGGCGCTGATCGAGGGAGCCGGCGTGTCCGTCCTGGGGGTGGGCGTCGCGCTGCCCGGACCGCTCGACCACGCGCGGGGGACGCTGCACCGGGTCACGGGGTTCCCGGAGTGGGACGGGTTCCCGCTGCGGGACGCGCTGGCGGGGCGGCTCGGGGTGCCGGTGGCGGTGGACAAGGACACCAACGCGGCGGCGCTGGGACTGGCGGTGGGCGGCTGTGGACCGGTGTGTGAACCGGGGGCCGGGCGCGGTGACGGGTTCGGTGACGGCGACGGCTACGGCTACGAGGACGGCTACGGCGACCGTGACGGATCCGGCGACCGCACCGGCCGCGGTGACGGAACCGGCGACCGCACCGGTGACAGCTACGGCGACCACGACCGGGGGCGGGCCGGCGGAGACGAGGGCGGCCGGAGCGGCGGCGGCGTTCGCGCGAGCGGGGAGGCGGCGTTCGCCTATCTGCATCTCGGTACCGGGCTCGGGGCCGGGCTCGTGTTCGGCGGGGCCGTGCACCGGGGCGCCCGTACCGGAGCGGGGGAGTTCGGGCACCAGGTCATTCAGCTGGACGGCCCCCTGTGCGACTGCGGCAACCGTGGCTGCGTCGAGGCGCTGTGCCTGGCCGCGGTGGGACGCGGGGCCGTGGACGAGGCGGCTCGCGTGCTGGGCGCGGGGGCCGCGAATCTGGTCGGGTTGCTGGACATCGACCTGGTGCTGCTCGGCGGCCGTACGGTCGCGGCTCATCAGGAGGCCTTCGTGCGGGGGGTCGGCGCGGTGCTGGGGGAGCGGGCCCGGCGGGAGGGCACGGACACGGTTCCGGTGCGGGTCGCTCCCGGCGGGGCGCGGGGGGTGGCGGAGGGGGCGGCGCAGTTGTTGCTGGCCCCGTTGTTCGGGCGGGGAGAGGGTTGAGGGGGTAAAGGCGGCAAGGGCGCCGGGGTGGCGAGGGCGGCGAGGACCGGGGACCTGAGCGGCAGGCACGGGCGCGGGTTCGCCCGCTCGCCCGCTCGTCCTCCGCGCTGCGCCGGTCCGCTGTTCGAGGGGATTTCCGCGGCCGGTCGGGGCACGGGCGGGCGTGGCGGCGCGGGGCCGCCGGGTGGGAGTGGCAGGGTCTCGCGTGCCGTTGCCCGTTACCGCCTGACGCTCCTGGTCCCTACCGTCCTCGATCGGCAAAGGCCCTTCATGCGACCGCGCCCGTCCTTCCCGCCCGTCCCGAACCGCCTTCCGCCCGCCCCGGCCGCCGCCGCGCCCACCCTGGGTCTCGTCCTCGCCCTCGCCCTCGCGCCCACCCCCGCGCACGCGCGCGTCGCCCCCACGGACCCCGGTCCCACGTGTGCCGCCCCCGACACCCGCGCCTTCCCGGTCAAGACCCGGATCCACGGGGGGCCCGGCACCTTCGAGGCCGGCGGCGGCTTCGGGACCTGGTACATCGACCTGACCAACACCACGGCGCACACCTGCGACGACATCCATCCGGTCGTCGTGCTGGTGGACGGCAAGCGGGCGCTGCGGCCGAAGCAGACGCGGATGGAGTTCTTCGAGGGTGAGAAGCCGCACCCGGTCACGTTCGAGAGGAGCGACGAGGACGAGAACGTAGGGGCGTTCGACGACGGGTTCCCGGGGTTCACCGTCGGGCCGGGCCGGACGCTCACCGTGAAGGTCCGGCTGTCCGTGACCTCGGACGCCGTGCCGAACGACGTCGTCGCCAACGCGGCGGTCGTCCAGCGGCGCGGCGACGACGGGAACTGGGTGGGGGAGTCGAACGACTACCGGTTCCGGATCGGCGGCGGTGAAGCCGACGTCCCCGGGACCGCGGAGAACCAGGGCCGCACCGACGGCGGCGGCACCGACGGCGGCGGCACCGGTGGGGGAGACGGCGGTGGGGGAGACGGCGGGGGCGGCAGCGGGGGCCGTGACGGAGGGGGGAACGGCGGCGGCGACGGCGGGGGGAGTGGCGGCGACGGAGGAGGGAGTGCCACCCCCGGCCAGGGCGGCGGCAGCGGCGGTACCGGCGATCGCGGTACCGGCGCGGGTACGGCGACCGGCGGGGGCGGGGGCGGTGGTGACGGCGGCGGAAGCGGCGGCGACGGAGGTACGGGCGACGGCGGTACGGGCGGGGGCACGGACGGCGACGGCGGCAGGGGCGGAGTCTCCGCCGCGGACGAGCTCGCCGAGACCGGTCCCGGCGCGCCGCACGGATTCGGCGTGGCGGGCGTGATCGGCGTGTTCGCGACCGGCGTCGCCCTGTTCGTGATGGCCCGCCGGGCCCGGTCCCGTCGCCGCTGAGTCTTCGGTCCTGGCCTGGTCCGTACGGCGCCGAGTCTTCGGTCCGTGACCCGGTCCGAACGCCGCTGAGCCCTCCCGCGGGCACGGCCGCACGCTCCGTCTGCGACGATCCCACCCGTGGACTACCCGAACGACCAGGCCCCCGGCGCCCCCGTCCGCTCCGGCATCCCGGAGCACGGCCGCATCCCCAAGTACTACGCGGTGAAGGCGCACATCGCCCTGCTGATCGAGGAGTTGGGCGAAGGCGGCCTCCTGCCGACCGAGCGGGACCTCGCCGAGCGGTACGAGGTCGCCCGCGAGACCGTACGCCAGGCCCTGCGCGAGCTGCTGCTCGAAGGGAAGCTGCGGCGGCAGGGGCGCGGGACGGTCGTCGCGGGGCCGAAACTGGAGCAGCCGCTCTCCCTCGCGAGCTACACCGAGGGCGTCCGGCGGCAGGGGCGCACCCCCGGCCGTACGCTGATCAGCCTCGATCGTTTCCCCTGCCCCGAGACGCTCGCCGCGGAGGCCGGGCTGACGCGCGGCGAGCCCGTCTGGCACATGGAGCGGTTGCTGCGCGCGGACGACGAGCGGGTCGGGCTGGAGAGCACCTACGTCGCCGTGGCGCGCGTACCGCACCTCGACCGCGACTTCACGCCGGACTCGTCCTTCTACGCGTACCTCCACGAGCGGCTCGGGATCGCGTTCGGCGACGCGGACGAACGCATCGAGACCGTGCTGGCCACCCCGCGCGAGGCGCTGCTCATCGGTACGCCGCCGGCCCTGCCGATGATCCTGATCCACCGTGTCTCGCGGGACACGGAGGGGCGGCCGCTGGAGCGGGTGCGGACGCTGTACCGGGGGGACCGCTTCTCCTTCACGGCCCACCTGGGGGGATGATTCGAGCCATGTTCGGGCGGGCTCCGGCCCGCCCCTTTTTATAACGACAAGATAACGGGTCTAGCCCAAACGTGATGGGCAGTTCACCATCTGGATGCAGTGCGGACCCTTCCGATTCCCCCGTACCGAGGAGCGTTGCCGTCGTGAGAGTGATAGTTGTCGGAGCCGGAGTGGTGGGCACCCTGCATGCCTGGCACGCAGTGGAGCGCGGCCACGAGGTCGTCCAGATCGAGCGGGAGGCGGAGGCCCGTGGGGCCTCGCTGCGCAATTTCGGGCAGATCTGGGTGAGTGGCCGCGCCGGAGGAGAGGAACTCGAGACCGCCCTGCGGGCGCGGGAACTGTGGGAGTCGATCGGGGCGCGGGTGCCCGGCCTCGGCTTCCGTGCCAACGGGTCGCTGACCCCGCTGCGGGGGGAGCGCGAGCTCGCCGTCGCCGAGGCCGCCCTGGCCCGTACGGACGCCGCCGCCCGCGGCTACAAGCTGTTCACGGCCGACGAGGCGCGCGCGGTGAACCCGGCGCTGCGGGGGACGTTCGACGCCGCCCTGTACTGCGAGCGCGACGCCGCCGTCGAGCCCCGCACCGCCCAGCTCGCCCTGCGCGAACAGCTGCTGCGGTCCCCGGGCTACACCTTCCTGCCGGGGCGCGAGGTCCGGGACGTGATCGGTGAGCACGCCGTGCGCGACGACCACGGGGACGTGCACACCGGTGACGTCGTCGTGCTCTGCACGGGAGCCTGGCTCGGCGGTCTCGTACGGGAGCTGGCCGGTCCCGAGCTGCCCGTGCGGCGCGTACGGCTGCAGATGATGCAGACCGACCCGCTCGGCGAGCCGCTCACGACCTCGGTCGCCGACGCCGACAGCTTCCGGTACTACCCCGCCTACCGCAGCCCCGCCCTGGACGAGCTCAACACGCTCCAGCCCCAGGCCCCGACCGCCGCCGAGCACCGGATGCAGCTGCTCATGGTGCAGCGCGCGGACGGCGGACTGACCATCGGCGACACCCACGAGTACGAACACCCCTTCGCCTTCGACACCCTCGAAGACCCCTACGACCACCTCACCGAGGTCGTCGAGTCCTTCCTCGGACGTCCGCTGCCGAAGATCCGGCGCCGCTGGGCCGGGGTGTACGCGCAGTGCACGGACACCAGCCGGGTCGTGCACCGGCAGCGTGTGCGGGACGGGGTGTGGCTCGTCACCGGGCCCGGCGGGCGTGGAATGACCTGTTCCCCGGCGATCGCCGAGACCACTGCCAACGAACTGGGATGGTGAAAGAGATGGCGAAGGAAATGACCACGGACACACGGCTCGTCGTCCTCGACATGGCCGGCACCACGGTCGCCGACGGCGGCCTGGTGGAGCGGGCCTTCGCGGTGGCCGCCGGGGAACTGGGCGTCGAGCCCGGATCCGCGGACCACGCCGAGAAGCTGGACTACGTCCGGGCCACCATGGGCGAGTCCAAGATCTCCGTCTTCCGGCACCTGTTCGGCGAGGAGCCCCTCGCCCAGCGGGCCAACTCTGCCTTCGAGAAGGCCTACGGGGAACTCGTCGACGGCGGGCACATCGCGCCGGTCGCCGGAGCGCGCGAGGCGATCGAGGCGCTCACGGCGTCCGGGCGGACCGTCGTACTGAGCACCGGGTTCGCCCGTGTCACCCAGGACGCGATCCTCGACGCCCTGGGCTGGCAGGACCTGGTACCGCTCACCCTGTGCCCGGCGGACGCGGGAGGCCGGGGACGCCCGTACCCCGACATGGTCCTGGAGGCCTTCCTGCGGACCGGGGCCGCCGACGGTGTCCAGCAGATCGCGGTCGTGGGCGACACCTCGTACGACATGCTCAGCGGGGTACGCGCCGGAGCCGGCCTGGTCGCCGGCGTGCTGACCGGCGCACACGACGAAGCGGCACTGCGCGCCGCCGGAGCCGGGCACGTGCTCGGCTCCGTGGCCGAACTGCCCGCCCTGCTCCTCGGATCCGACCGGTCCGGCGGGGACGGGCGATGACCAGCGGAATCCGCTTCGACCGGGTGTCCGTCGCCTACGACGGCACCACGGTCCTCGACGCCCTCGACCTGACCGTCGAACCCGGCGAGGTCATGGCGCTGCTCGGGCCCTCCGGATCCGGGAAGACCACCGCGCTGCGGGCCGTCGCCGGGTTCGTACGGCCCGCCTCCGGGCGGGTGTTCATCGGCGACCGGGACGTGACCGACCTGCCGCCCTACCGGCGTGGCATCGGCATGGTGGTGCAGCAGTACGCGCTCTTCCCGCACCTGCGCGTCGAGGACAACGTCGCCTTCGGGCTCAAGGCGCGGAAGGTCGCGAGGAGCGAGATCCGCGGACGGGTCGCCGAGGCGCTGGAGATGACCGGGATGGCGGCCTACGCCCGGCGCCATCCCCGGGAGCTGTCCGGCGGACAGCAGCAGCGCGTCGCCATCGCGCGGGCGCTCGCCATCCGGCCAGGCGTGCTCCTCCTCGACGAGCCGCTGTCCGCCCTCGACGCGCAGCTGCGCTCCGGAATGCTCACCGAACTAGCCCGGCTGCACCGCGAGTTGCCGGACGTGTCGATCCTGTACGTCACCCACGACCAGGTCGAGGCACTCACCCTGGCCGACCGGATCGCGGTCATGGACAGGGCGCGGCTGCGGGACCGCGGTACGCCGCAGGAGCTGTACCGGGCGCCGCGGACCGAGTTCACGGCGTCCTTCGTGGGCAACGCCAACCTGCTGCCCGTGACCGTCGGATCCGGGACCGTCTCCCTCGCCGGGACCGAGCTGAAGGTCGACACCGCGGACGCCGCGCCCGGCGCCCTGGCGACCCTGTGCGTACGGCCCCACCTCGTCGGCCTCGGCCCCGGACCCAACCAGGTCACCGGGACCGTCAGCGAGGTGCAGTGGCGCGGCTCCACCCACCGGCTGTACGTCGACGTGGCGGGCCACCGGGTGATGGCGGACCTCCGCGAGCTGCGCGAACCCCCCGTCCACGGCGACCCGGTGACGCTGCACTTCGCGCCCGACGACGCCGTACTGCTGTCGGCGGGGGTGACCGCGGATGGCTAGCGCCGTGGCCGCCGCCCCCGCGTCGGCGCCCGCCGGGTCCCGCCGGCGGATACCGCCGTGGGCCTGGGCCCTGCCGCCCGTCGCCGTCCTCGGTCTCGTCTTCCTCTACCCCCTCGCCCTCGTCGTCCAGCAGTCCTTCCGGCCGGACACGGGAGGCACCTCGGCGCAGGCGTACGGCGACGTGTTCGCCTCCACCGCCTTCCGGGAGGCGCTCGGCACCACCGTGTGGCTGGCGGTCGGCTCGACGGCCGGATGTCTCGTCCTCGGGTTCGTGCTCGCCCTGGTCATCGCGTTCGTGCCGTTCCCCGGCGGGAAGGCCGTCGCCCGGTTCATCGACGTCTTCCTGTCCTTCCCGTCCTTCCTCATCACGCTCGCCCTGCTGTTCCTCTACGGCAGCGTGGGCATCGCCAACGGACTGTGGACGGACGCGACCGGTGCCGCCGAGGGGCCGTTCCAGTTCCTCACCACACCGTGGGGCGTACTGCTCGCCGAGATCACGTACTTCACCCCGTTCGTGATGCGCCCCCTGCTCGCCGCCTTCTCGAACATCGAGACCGCCCAGCTGGAGGTGGCCTCCTCGCTGGGAGCGCGGCCCGCGCGGATCGTGCGGCAGGTGATCCTGCCCGAGGCCCTCCCCGCGCTCGCGGCCGGCGGCAGCCTCGTCCTGGTGCTCTGTCTCAACGAGTTCGGGATCGTGCTGTTCACCGGCGCGAAGGGGGTCACGACCCTGCCGATGCTCGTCTACAGCAAGGCGATCCTGGAGTCCGACTACCCGGGCGCCTGTGTCGTCGCCGTCGTCAACGTCCTGATCTCCGTGGGCCTCTACGGCCTGTACCGGGTGGTGAGCCGTCGTGCTGGTGCATAGCCGCAAGGGGAAGTGGGCCATCTGGGCCGTGTTCTTCCTGCTCTTCCTGCCCCTGTTCGCGCTGCCGCTCCTCGTCGTCCTCGCCGCCTCGTTCGCCACCAACTGGTCGAGCGCGTTCCCTTCCGGCTTCACGACCGGGCACTACGCGGCCGCCACCCGCGGCGAGTCGCTCCAGGCCCTGACCACCAGCCTGGTCACGGCGCTCACCGCGAGCGTCCTCGCGCTGGTCGTCGGCACCTGGGCGGCGCTCGCCGCGCACGCCCTCAGGAAACGGGGCGCCCGCGTCCTCGACGCGCTCTTCATGCTGCCGGTCGCCGTGCCCTCGGTCGTCGTGGGCCTCGCGGTCCTCGTCGCCTTCTCCAAGCCGCCGGTGCTGCTCAACGGCACCCGGTGGATCGTCATCCTCGCGCACGCCGTTCTTGTCACGGCGTTCGCCCATCAGTCGGTGTCGGCCGCGATCGTGCGTCTCGACCCGGCGTACGAACAGGCGGCCGCCTCGCTCGGCGCCCGGCCCTCGTACGTGCTGTGGCGGGTGCGGCTGCCGCTGCTGCTGCCCTCGCTGACCGCCGCGGCCGGCCTCTGCTTCGCCCTGTCCATGGGCGAGTTGAGCGCCACCATGATGCTCTACCCGCCGGACTGGACTCCGCTTCCCGTCCAGATCTACGCCGCCACGGACCGCGGCGCCCTCTTCACCGGCTCCGCGCTCGCCGTGGTCCTCATGACCGCCACCGTGCTCGTCCTGTTCGCCGTCTCCCGGATCCGGACCAGGGCGACCTACCGCTGACCTTCCGCTGACCGGCCGGTCCACCGTTCCCGTTCGTCACCGATCCGCCCCGCCACGCAAGGAGTTCATCTCGTCATGCCCAGAAACACGTACCTCAAGTCGATCGCCGCCGTCGTCGGCGGCCTCGCCCTCGCCTCCACCCTCACCGCCTGCGGTGGCGACTCCGCCGCCTCGGACGCCAAGGTCGTCACCGTCTACAGCGCCGACGGCCTCAAGGGCGAGAACGGCGACGGCTGGTACGACCAGGTCTTCAAGGACTTCGAGAAGCAGACCGGGATCAAGGTCAAGTACGTGGAGGGCGGCTCGGGCGAGGTGGTCCAGCGCGCCGTGCGCGAGAAGACCAACCCGCAGGCCGACGTCCTCGTCACCCTCCCGCCGTTCATCCAGCAGGCCGACGGCAAGGGACTGCTCCAGAAGTACGCCCCGAAGGGCTCCGACCAGGTCGACGGCGCCGACAAGGCCACCGACGGCACCTGGACCTCCGTCGTCAACAACTACTTCGGCTTCGTCTACAACAAGAAGGAGCTGAAGCAGGCGCCCACCAGCTGGGACCAGCTCCTCGACGCGTCGTACAAGAACAAGCTCCAGTACTCCACCCCGGGTGTCGCCGGTGACGGAACCGCCGTACTCATCAAGGCGATCCACGACTTCGGCGGCAAGGACGCGGCGCTCGCCTACCTGAAGAAGCTCCAGGCCAACAACGTCGGCCCGTCCGCCTCCACCGGCAAGCTCGCCCCCAAGGTCGACAAGGGCGAACTGCTGGTCGCCAACGGCGACGTCCAGATGAACTACGCCCAGTCCAAGGACATGCCGAACCTCGGCATCTGGTTCCCGCAGGCCACCGACAAGGCCGCCGACGCCGCCGGCAAGCCCACCACCTTCGCGCTCCCCTACGCCGGGGCCCTCGTCACCAAGGCGCCGCACAGCGAGAACGGCAGGAAGCTCCTCGACTTCATGCTCTCCGCCAAGGCGCAGCAGCAGGTCAGCGAGATCGGCGGCGGTTTCTCCGCGCGTAAGGACGTCAAGGCCACCGACGCCAACGCCATCGCCCTGACCAAGCTCATGGACGGGGTCGAGGTCTTCGCGCCGGACTGGGCCGACATCGACAAGAACCTCACGTCGTACGTGGACGACTGGAAGTCGGCCACGGGCAGCTGACCCCCGGGTCCCACGCCCCACCCCGCGACGCCCCTGGAACCACCGGGGGCGTCGCCATGCCCGCAGCGCTGCCCGAAGTGCTGTCCGCGTGACGGGCACCTTCGACTCGACCCTCGTCAGCCCCGCCCACCCGGTCACCGGCGGCACCACGGGCCACGCTCACCTACACCACGTACTACCGCCAGGAGGCCCCGCAGAAGGGCGAGGTGCTCGTCTCCTACGACGGCGCCGCGCCGGTCGCGGTGAGGACGTACACGGCCGACGCGCCCTCCCGCACCGAGACCGTCGCCCTCCGGGTGCCGGCCGGAGCGAAGACGGCCCGGGTCCGGTTCCGCTACACCGGCGGCAACAACTGGTACTGGGTGATCGACGGGGTGCGGATCGAACAGGCCTGACCAGCTCGGGACCGTACGGCCCTGACTAGGCTGGGGGGCGTCGGCACAGCGTCGTTCCGGCGCCCCCGGATCCCGTGCGTGCGAACGCCAGGACGGCAGGAGACCCAGCAGATGTCAGAGCGCAAGCCCATCGAGTCGTGGCTCACCGACATGGACGGTGTGCTCATCCACGAGGGTGTGCCGATCCCCGGCGCCGACGCCTTCATCAAAAGGCTGCGGGAGTCCGGGAAGCCGTTCCTGGTGCTCACGAACAACTCCATCTACACCGCCCGTGACCTGCACGCCCGGCTCCGCCGCATGGGCCTGGACGTCCCGGTGGAGAACATCTGGACCTCCGCCCTCGCCACCGCCAAGTTCCTGGACGCCCAGCGCCCCGGCGGCACCGCCTACGTCATCGGCGAGGCGGGTCTGACCACCGCGCTGCACGACATCGGGTACGTCCTGACCGACCACGAACCGGACTACGTGGTTCTCGGCGAGACCCGCACCTACTCCTTCGAGGCGATGACCCAGGCGGTCCGGCTGATCAAGGGCGGTGCCCGGTTCATCGCGACCAACCCCGACGAGACCGGCCCGTCCACCGAGGGCCCGCTGCCCGCCACCGGCGCCGTCGCCGCGCTGATCACCAAGGCGACCGGAAAGCAGCCCTACTTCGCGGGCAAGCCGAACCCGCTGATGATGCGGACGGGTCTGAACGCCATCGGGGCGCACTCCGAGACCAGCGCGATGATCGGCGACCGCATGGACACCGACGTGCTGGCCGGGCTGGAGGCGGGGATGGAGACCTACCTGGTGCTGACCGGTCTCACCACGCGCGAGGAGATCGAGAAGTATCCGTTCCGGCCCTCGAGGATCGTCGACTCGATCGCGGACCTCGTCGACCGGGTCTAAACCATTTGTGACCCGTCCGGAGTAGTCGGCGCCGTCAGCGGATGCGTCGTGCGGCCCGCGGGGGGAGTCTCCAGATATCTGGAGGTTCACGATGGGTTCACGGAAACTCACTCTCTGCACCGGCGCGGTCGTCGCGGCCGTGCTGACTCCCACCGCCTGCCTGGCCGCGACGGCTCCCGCCGCGTACGCGACCGCTCCCCGGAGTGACACGGCGGGCGTCTCGGTGACACCCGCGGTCCCCGCGCCCGGCGGTGACATCCGGCTGCGGGCACAGGGCTGCACGGGAAGCACGGGCACCGCCGCGTCCACCGCGTTCGTCTCGGACGCGCGGCTCACTGGTTCGGACGGCGTGCTCACCGGCGAGACCCGGGTCCGCACCTCGCTGTCGCCCGGCACCTACGACGTGACGGTCGGCTGCGAGGGCGGGCAGGGCCGGCGGCAGGTCACGGGCACCGTGACCGTCACCGGGCAGGCGGAACCGCTCTCCACGCTCTCCGCCCCCGCGTCGCTCCCGGTCCCCGCCTCGCCCGTCGCCCCGGTGCACGCGGGCGGTGGCGGCACCGCCCGCGCCGACGGAAAGGGCACGCACACGGTGGCCGTGGACGCGCGGGCGACCGGCCCCGGGACCCGGCAGGCGGTGATCGGTCTCGTCCTCGCGGGCGTCGCCGCGGTGGCCGTGGCGCTGCGCAGCGTCCGCCGCGGCCGGGACACCTCGGAGTGACATGCCGGACAGGGAGCGTTCCTCGGGTGTGGGGCGGCTGCTGACGGGCTTCGCCTGGGTGCTGCTGCTGATCGGCCTGTGGTTGTGGGGCCGGGAGGTGACCGACGTACGGCTGGGGATGTCCGCGCCGACCACGGGAGACATCGCGGCGGTGGGACGGCCGCCGGAGGTCCGGATGCCTCCCCCGCTGAAGCCGCTCGGCGGGGCGCGGCCACAGCGCGTCGACATTCCGTCGATGGGGGTGCGGGCGCCGGTCGTGGCCCGCGGGCTCGACACACAGGGCGCCATCGATCCGCCGCCCTACGAGCAGCCGGGCGTCGTCGGCTGGTACGCCGCCGGAGTGCAGCCGGGGTCGGCCGGGACCGCGCTGTTCGTCGGACACGTCGACACCGAGACCCGGCCCGCGGTCTTCTACAAGCTCAGCGCGATGCGGCCGGGCCAGACGGTCCGGGTGATGCGCGACGACGGGACCGTCGCCGAGTTCACCGTGGACGACGTCGCGGTCTTCCCGCGCGATCACTTCGACGCCCAACAGGCCTACGGACCACGGCAGTCGGGGCGGGCCGAACTGCGGCTCGTCACCTGCGGCGGCACCTTCGACCGGACCCGCCGTACGTACACCGCGAACGTGGTCGTGTCCGCGTACCTCACCGGCAAGGGCTTCTGAAGCCGGGGCGGCCCCCGTACGGGGAGCCCCAAGGGCCGGGCGCACCTGGCCCGGCCGGCGGCCCGCTCCCCCCGGGGCCACCGACCGGACTGGTCCTCGACCGCGCACGCACGGGCTGCGGGAGTAACCCGGCGACGGCGCGGGAGGTTCTGAGACCATTCCGGACATCGCGCACCACGGGAAGGAGCTCGGTGATCGGGACGACCGGCATGGCGCGACCGGCCGGGGCCGGCGGCGTTCGAGGCAACTCTAGAGCCGATGAGCGTTCCGGCCTAGAGGCTGTCGGACGGCTGTCGGACGCCGGTCGACAGCCGGTGGCGCTGTGTGATCCGCCCAGGTGGCGGCCGCTTCCGGGGTGGTTGGTGAACTCCTCATACGGGCCGGGGACGTTCGGCGTCCAGACCGTCCCGGTCCAGCGAGCCCTCCACGGCCCGAGCCGCGGCCTCGGCGAGCGGCATCCGGTGCCGGCGCGCGTACCGGCGCAGTGCCGCGAAGGCCTGGTCCACCCCCGTGTTCCAGCGCTCGGCGAGCATGCCCTTCGCCTGCTCCACGCGGACACGGCGGGAGAGCGCCGACTGCAACTGCCCCGCCAGCGCGCGGTACTCCGCGTGCAGCCGCTGGTTGTGCAGTCCGGCGGCCGCCGCCTCGGCGAGCAGTTGCGCCAGCCGCACGCTCTCCTCGTCGCCGGGGGACTCCGGCCCGGCGGGCGGCCCGTTCCGGCCGGGCGGCGGCGGGGGCAGGAACACGTTGAGCGCGCCGAGCAGGGTCTCGCGGCGGCGCAGCGGGACCGCGAAGGTCGCGGCGATGCCGTGGTGCAACGCCCGCCGGGTGAAGTCGGGCCAGCGGGCGGCGGTCCGGGCGGCGCCGACCGGGACGTGCGGTACGGGCCTTCCCGTGCCGTAACTGTCCAGGCAGGGCCCGCCGCGGTCCGGGGCCGCCTGGACGGTCAGCAGGTCCAGCGCGACGGCCTGGCGGCGGCTGCTTCCGACGAACGAGACCCTCTCGCCGCCCGCGACCAGCATGATGCCGGCGGAGTGCGCGCCGACGATCTCCACGCAGTGGTCGGACAGGCGCTGCAGATGGTGCGCGGTGTCGAAGCTGTCGGAGAGGGTGTCCGTGGCTTCCAGCAGCGCCGCCGCGAGCCCTGTCTCCCGGGTGCTCAGATGCATCTCCCGTACCCCGATTCCGTTGTCGTCCCCCCGTTCGCCTGTCGTCGCCGGCCATGTCGTCCCGCTGTGCCGGGTCCCCGTTCAGCGGCGCCTACCCAGCGCGTGCGGGCCTGTAACAGGTCTCCGACAGGGCTCGGGCGTTCTCGTGGGCGAGGCGACACCTATGTCACGATTGACCCTTAACGCAGTGCATCCGAGGGGGAGTTGCATGTACGGCGGCAAGGAGGCCGGGGTACGGGCGTCCATGGCGGTGATGGGGGCGGTCCTGCTGTTGGCGGGGTGTTCGTCCGCGGGGGGCGGCGGGGACGAGAGCGACGGTGCCGGATCCGGGGTCACCCGAAGGCCCGGGAATTCCGGCCCGTTCTGGGTCAACCCGGCGGGCAACGCGGCCGAGCAGGTCGCCACGTACGTCAAGGCGGGCAGGAAGGACGACGCCGAGCAGATCCGCAAGATCGCCGGGCGGCCGACCGGGGAGTGGATCGGGCCGGAGAATCCGGAGCGGGAGGCGCGCGGTTTCACGCAGGCCGCCCAGCGGGCCGGCCGGGCCGCCGTACTGGTCCTCTACAACATTCCGCACCGCGACTGCGGCCAGTTCTCGCAGGGCGGCGCCGCCGACGGCGACACCTACCGGGCCTGGATCGACGGGGTCGCCCGGGGCATCGGTGACCGGCCCGCCACGGTGGTCCTGGAGCCGGACGCGATCCTGCACCTGGTCGACCAGTGCACGCCGGCCGGGCTGCGGGAGGAGCGCTACTTCCTTCTGAAGGAGGCCGTCACCAAGCTCAAGTCCCTGAAGAACACGAAGGTGTACCTGGACGCGGGCAACGCGGGCTGGGGCCACCCCGACCAGATCTTCCAGCCGCTCGAACGGGCCGGCGTCGACCTGGCCGACGGCTTCGCGGTGAACGTCTCCAACTTCTACTCGACCCGGGACTCCGCCGCGTACGGAAAACGGCTGTCCGCGAAGGTCGGCGGCAAGCACTTCGTCATCGACACCAGCCGTAACGGCAACGGGCCGTACACGGCAGGCCAGGCCGACGAGAACTGGTGCAATCCGCCGGGACGCGCGCTGGGCGAGAGCCCGACGACGAAGACCGCCGATCCCCTCGTGGACGCCTATCTGTGGGTGAAGCGGCCCGGCGAGTCGGACGGCACCTGCAGGGGCGGTCCGAAGGCGGGCGACTGGTGGCCCGAGTACGCGCTCGAGCTGGCGAAGGCCTCCGAGTGAGGACTTCCGAGTGAGGACTTCTGCGTCAAGGCCTCCGCATGAGGACTTCCGCGTGAAGGATTTCGAGTGACCGCCGGTACGTGACCGGGGGCGCCCTCCGCCGTCGCGCGGAGGGCGCCCCCGGTCACGCGGGCAGGCTCCCGTGGATCAGGGAACCCTGATCCACCGGGCCTCGGACGGCGTTCCCTGGTCGTCCGTCACGAACAGCATGTACCAGCCGGACTCCACCAGGTTCCGGTTCTTCGGCACGGTCACCGTGATCCCCTTCGCCGTCTTCCTGAAGTCCAGCGCGATGGAGCGCTGGTCGACGTCGGTGACATGGGTGGACGCGCTCGGCCGGATCAGGCGGGCCGTCCTGATCGACGAGGCGTGCGCCGTGGCGAAGGTCGCCGAGCCACCGCGCGCGACGGTCTTCGGGCCGCCGGCCAGGCCGGGCCGGGAGTCGCGGTAGAGATACGGCGGCGTGTAGATCTCGATGCGCTGCTCGAACGTGGCGGGCTTGGTGCCGGCCTTGTCCGCGTAGAGCGGGTTGGAGCCGAAGAACATCACACGGCCGTCGGGCAGCAGGATCGAGCCCGAGTGGTAGTTGCGGCCCACCAGGGGGTCGGCGACCCGGTCGAAGGTGTTGGCGTGGGGGTCGTAGATCCGTGCCTGGAGGATGTCCGAGGCGCCGCGCCCGCGGTAGTCCTCGGAGCCGCCGGACACCAGGACGGTGTCGTCGGGCAGGATCGAGGACTGCGGATAACGGGTGCCCTTCTCCAGCTCGGGGCCGTCCACGAACCTCGGGTTCCTGTCCTTGAGGTCGATGAGACGGGTCCTCCTGCTGGAGAGCCCGGACTCGCCGACTCCGCCGCCGCCGATCACCAGGTACTTCTCGTCCTGCGCGGGCGGCAGCAGCACCGTGGCGGAGGTCTCCATCATGGTGGGATCGCTCAGACCGGGCAGTCTGGTGAACCTGTTCGTCGCCACGTCCCAGATGCCGGGGTCGCGGCCCACGTCGTCCGGTCCGTAACCCGCGTTCGAGCCCGAGTAGAACATCTTGCCGTTCTGCATCAGGCTGATCGCCGGATAGGTCGGGAACTGACGGACGCCCCTGGTGTACGTCCACTTCCTGGTCTTCGGGTCGAAGAGCTCGTTCTTGCCCGGGACGAGCTGGCCGATCTCGTCCAGGCCCGAGAGGCTGAGGATCCTGCCGTCGCTCATGGTGGTCAGGGTCGGGTACCAGCGGGCCTCGTTCATCGGATCGACCTTGATGTACCGCTCGGCGACCGGATCGAACTCGAACGCGTCCCTGATGCCCTGGAAGTCCTTCTTGTCCAGGGCGAGTTTCTGGGCGATGCCGTACGTGTTGCGCGCGTCAGGGCCCGTCAGGCCCTGGACGCGGTAGTTGTCCTGGGTACCCGTCTCGTACCGCCGGCCGCTCCGCTGCGCCTCGACGTAGATACGGCCCAGGCCCGGGTCGTTGCGCAGGAACGCGCCGGTCGCCCGGTCGAAGACCTTCTTCGCGCGCGGGACGAGCACCGGGTCCTTGGAGACGAACGTCCTGCCGTTCTCCTTTCCGGTGAACCGGGTGCCCGCGGGCAGCGTGACCGGTTCGTCGGGGTTCTCGTTGTGGACGACCATCAGACCGCCGGCCTTGGTGACGTCGCCCTTCAGCGTCTCGTAGCGCTTGGTGCCGCCGGCGATCAGGAGACTGCCGTCGGCGAGCTGGGTGTGGCCCGTGCAGAACAGGTCGGCCGGCGTCGGGATCGTCTTGACGGTCCCCTTGACCGGATCCCAGAGCCGCGTGTCGAACTTCTTCGCGTCGAAGTTGTCCTGGTTGTTGCCCGAACCCGCGACCAGCAGGACCTTGCCGGTGTGCAGCAGGGCCGCGTGGATGGTGTTCAGGCGGTACCGCCTGGGGAACCGGACGACGTCCCAGTGGCCGTTCTCGGCTTTGTACTCGGGCTTGTTGATCGTGTACTGGTGGTATCTCTCCGTGCTGAAGCGATAGACCCACGGGCCGTTCATCCCGGCCAGGGCGAGGACCACCGCCCCGCCCATCGCGAGACGGCGAGCGCGGCGGATGCGGGCACCGGCCATCATTTCTTACGTCCCCCAGGGGAAATCCGCAGGGTCTGCTCGGTGGCATCCTGCTCCGCCGCCCGGCCGGGCGTGTGCCGAGGCGCGTGCGGGGCGTGCTGCTCCTGCCGCGGCACGGAGGACCGTGGGGGCAGGGGAGCGGGCTCCTCGGGCGGCACCGGGGGCATCCTCCTGGCCTGGCGCAGAGCCCACTGCCAGGCCAGGATCGGCGAGGCCGTGACCAGCAGGGCGAAGCAGGCCCAGGTGATCATCGCGGGGTGGGAGTGGCCGAGCAGGAGTCCGGCGACGATCGAGCCGGCGAAGACCAGGATGAAGAACAAGTGGATCCGGAAGGTCCCGAACAGTGTGTCCGGGCTCGCCGAATCCCCCTTGGGGGTCACCACGAACCTGCTTCTGCGGCGGAGCAGGGCGTCCATCAGCGAGCGGGCGTAGACCGGCGCGGAGAGCGCCGACATGATCATGCCCGCGACGCCGCCGGAGCCCTCGGGCTCGTGCGGGGAGACGTTGTGCCGGCGGTTCCACACGTACAGGCCGATCTGCAGCGCGGAGGCGTTGCCGTACAGCATCAGCCAGACCGTCGGGTCGATGTTCACGCCCGAGGCGCCCAGGCCCAGGAACAGTGCGCAACTCAGCGCCGCGAGGATCCAGTTCAGGGCCGACATCGGATAGAAGATGATCATCATGGTGTAGTTGAAGAGCTTGCTCGGCGGCAGCGAGAAGAACCCCTTCCAGTACTGCTTCAGGATCGTCTCGTACGTGCCCCGCGACCAGCGCAGCTGCTGGGTGAAGAAGTCCGTCCAGGCGTTCGGGCCCTCGCCGACCGCGAGCACGTCCGGGGTGTAGACCGAGCGCCACTTGTGCCCCGTGGCCGGATTCCGGTGGCGGTGCATCTCGAAGCCGGTCGCCATGTCCTCGGTGATCGAGTCGTACAGACCGCCGATCTGCTTCAGCGCTCTGATGCGCACGGCGTTGGAGGTGCCCACGAACATCGGCGCGCCGTAGCGGTTGCCGGCCCGCTGGATCAGCGCGTGGAAGAGGAACTGCTGGGACTCCGCGGCCTTGGTGATGGGGTTGTCGTAGTTGCCGTACACCTGCGGGCCGATCACGAAACCGATGTCCGGGTCGCGGAAGAAGCCGAGCATCCGCTCCAGGTAGTTCGGCAGCGGTACGTGGTCGGTGTCGACGGAGGCGAAGAAGTCGTACGCGTCGCCGTGCGCCTCCAGCCAGGCGTTGTAGTTGCCGTGCTTGGTCCTGGCGCGGTGCGGCCCCTTGGCCTGGTTCCACTTCGCGACGCCCTTGCGGGTGAAGTGGTGCACGCCGAGGCGCTCGCAGACCTCCTTCACCTCGGGGTCGTCGCCCTCGTCGAGGAGCCAGATGTGCAGAAGGCCCCGGTGGCGCAGCCTGACGGCCGCCTCCAGGGTCTTCGTCACCATCGCCAGCGGCTCCTTGCCGGGCACGAAGGAGGTGAGGAAGGCCACTCTGGTGCCGGTCTCGGGCACCACCGGGATCGGGTCGCGGGCGACCAGGGTCGCGTGTGCGTTCGAGAGCACGTTCATGCAGCGGAAGAACTCGATCAGGCCGATCGAGACGAGCATCACGGTGTCGAGCACCGGCAGGAAGTCGTGGGCCGGGTAGTCGCGTTCGGTCCAGTGCTCCGGCTGGAGCAGCCAGCCGAGCAGGACCAGCGAGAGCAGCGGCGCCGCGCCCAGCATGAGGGCGGCCCGTACGCGGTGCGGCTCCTGGGACAGCAGGGAGCGGTACTGCACCTTGTACGGCTTGCTCGGATCGGGCCGTGTGAGAGGCCCGGCGAGCCTGCTGTAGTGCTCGTAGTCGTATCTCGGCAGGGTCTTGTCGATCCTGCCGGGGCCCCCGGTCCGTTGTGGCGGCACCCGGAGCCGGGCCGTCCCGGACGCGTCGAAGTCCTGTCGGGCGCCTGTCGGCGTCGACGTCATGAGTCATTCCCCCCACACGCACGGTCGCGTGCGTGTTCGTCGGTTCTTGTCGCCCGCTCGGATCCCCCTCGACCGTCACGGACGCATGCTGGCAGGCGGCGTCACCACGTCGTCCACACTCGGGAAGACCGCGGAAACGCGACCGTCCGGCTGCACGGCGCCCCCTCGGCACCCGTTCGTGAGCGGGGCCCCCAGCCCCCCACGAACGCAACCGGCCAAACCCCCAACTGCCCTGTGCGGGCAGTCCCTTGCCGCCCAGGGTTCTACGGCGCTCGCCATGATCGCAAGGTGTGAAACGCGGTGTTAACCGGTCATACGCTCTAATTGGGACGTCTGTGCGAAGAGGGGATGTCTCCCTACGACGAAGGGCCCCCCGCCTGTGGCGAGGGGCCCTTCTGTCGGTGCGCCGCCAGGGACTCGAACCCCGGACCCGCTGATTAAGAGTCAGCTGCTCTAACCAACTGAGCTAGCGGCGCCTGCTGACCCGAGAACTCTACCCGACGCGAACGGGTACTCCCGACCGCGGCGCGGCCCGGCCCGCCCGCGCGTGACCCCGTACATCATTCGGACCGTCAACATGCGCCACCGGATGACAGTTGAGAAACTGACGACTGTGCAGAAAAGCGGAGATTTCTATCTGGAGTGTGAGGGGCGACGCATGGAGACTCCGGTATTCGAGGAATTCGATCCCGCGAGTGACTGCGATTGCCCCGAATGCGCGCGTCAACGGCGTTTCCCGGCCCCTTCCGTGCTCCCGGGACCGGTCGGCCGCCCGGTGTCGCACAGGGCCTTCGCGATCGCCGCGGCGGCGGGCGCGGTCCTTGTCGCGGTCCCGTCGGTGCCGGCCGTCGCCGCCGTGCACGGACCCGCACGGCCGGGCGACCCCGCAGATGACGAGCCCGACACGCCGCAGGGTGGCGAGGCTCCGCTGCATGGGCCGGCCGGCAGTCCCGCGAAGCCGGGGACCGGGGTCGAGGTGCCCGCCACCACCCGTGCGGCGATCATCAACCGGGCCAAGACGTGGATCACCGCGCAGGTGCCGTACAGCATGAGCGCGTACTGGGCGGACGGATACCGGCAGGACTGCTCAGGATTCGTCTCGATGGCCTGGAATCTGCCGGGAAACGAATGGACGGGCAGTCTCGACACGTTCGGCGTACGCATTTCCCGCGATCAACTGGAGCCCGGCGACATTCTTCTCTTCCATAATCCGGCGGACCCCCAGAACGGTTCGCACGTCGTCCTTTTCGGCGGCTGGACCGACTACACGCACACGTATTACATCGCCTACGAACAGACCCGCCCGCACACCCGCCGGCAGTCCACGCCGTACGCGTACTGGAGCAACTCGAGCCACTATCTGCCCTACCGCCACAGGGGGCTGGCCGACGGCGCGAGCGGCGGGCAGCCCTCGGTGCCGGGTACCAAGACCACCCCCTACCCGGGGCCGTCCGCCTTCGGCCCCGGTACGAACAACGCGTACGTCACCCAGCTGGGCCGGCTTCTGGTGGAGCGGGGCGGGCGCCGCTTCTACATCTCGGGGCCGGGGCCGCGCTGGTCGAACGCGGACCGGCGGGCCACCCAGGCGTTCCAGCTCGCCCAGGGCTGGAAGGGGACCGGCGCGGACGGACTGCCGGGGCCGCGGACCTGGTCGTACCTGGTGGAGAAGAAGGGCCGGGACATCCCGCCCGCGGCAGGCACGACGGGCACTACTGGCACGACGGGGACTACTGGTACCACGGGGACTACTGGCACGACGGGGACTACTGGCACCGCGAGTACCGCAAGTACCGCAAGTACCGCAAGTACCGCAAGTACTGCGGGGGCGGGTGGGGCGCCGTCCGCCGCCGTTCCCGTCTTTCCCGGGCGCGGGATGTTCCGGCCGGGCGCGCACAACGCGTACGTCACCCTGCTCGGAAAGCAGCTGGTCAAGAAGGGTTTCGGCGCCTACTACCCGCACGGACCCGGGCCTGACTGGGGCGAGTCGGACCGGCGTGCCGTCGAGGCCTTCCAGCGGGCGCAGGGCTGGCGGGGCGGTACGGCCGACGGCTGTCCGGGTCCGGAGACCTGGCGGCGGGTCTTCTCGTGACCGGGTCCCCGCAGCGGCACGGAACCCGGGCGCGGCGCAGGTCCCCGAGGCGTCACGGGGGTCCCTGACGGGGCCGCACGGTCCACGGTCCCGACGCGGTCCGTGATCGCACTTCCACGCGCGGAGGCATGGAGGCAGGTATGACTTCGACCACTTCACCCACCCCGGAGCCCGAGGGGGCTCCGGAGAGCGGTGCCATCCGGTCCGCCCGGCTCATCCACAACGAGGTGACCACCGAGATCCCCGTCCACCTGCTCTTCCGGGACGAGCCCGAGCCGGTACCCGTGCCGCTCGCGCCCGCCGTCGTGGAGCGGCAGCCGGACACCACCGTCCCCTTGCGGGCACAGGTGCGCGAGGGGGAGCGCGAGCGGTCACGGGTGCGCCGGCACGCGTCGGGCCGGGCCGTGCGCCCGGTGCCCGAGGTCGATCCCGGTCTGGTGGAGCGGCCCGCGCGGGTGCTGCCCGCGGTGGCGGGTGTGCTGGCCGGGGCCTGCGGGGTGGCCGGATGCGTCCTCACCGCCTGGTGGGCGGGGTCGCTGCCGTCGACCGCGGGGCAGGCGTTCGGGCTGCCCGGGCACGCGGGTGCCGGGCTCGGGCCCGCGCAGTTGGGCGCCTACGCCGGAGCGGGCGCGCTCGGCCTGTTCGGCTTCGGCGGTCTGGCCCGCGGGCGGACCGGCCGGGCCTGGGTGCTCGGTCTCTTCGGGGGCTACCGCGGCACGGTACGGCGCACCGGCCTGATGTGGATCAACCCGCTGGTGATCCGGCGCCGGGCCGACGTACGGCTGCGGCACTGGCGCAGCGAGCCGATGCCGGTGGTCGACGGGAACGGCGTGGCGCTGCGGGTGGTGGTGCTCGTGGTGTGGCGGATCAAGGACACCGCGCGGGCCGTGCTCGGGGTCGAGGACCATGAGACGTATCTGCGCGAGTGTGTGGAGGCGGCGCTGTCGCGGGTGCTCACGCGGCTGCCGGCGGACCTGCCGCCCTCGGTGGTCAAGGACCTGACCCTGCGCAACACCGACGCCGTCGGCGAGGCGCTGACCGGGCTGGTGGCCGAGGACGCGGCGCCGGTCGGCCTGCAGGTGTTCTCGGCGCAGCCGACCCGGATCGAGTACGCGCCCGAGATCGCCGCCGTGATGCAGCGTCACCGGATCGCCGCCCTGGACGCCCGGTACCGCGACTCCGTGCTCGACTCCGTCGTCGACTCCGTCGAGGACACGGTGACCCGGCTGACCCTGCGCGGTCTGGTCGAACTCGACGACTACGAACGCAAGGCGCTGGTGAAGGACCTGACGGTGGCGTTCTGCACCGGGCGCAAGGAGGGCTCCTAAGGGGGCCCGCCGTTCGGATCACGCGGCGGGACGCGGGGCGGCCGGCCAGGCACCGCGCACCGGCGTCACCTGGTCCGGACGACGGGCCCCGGCCGACGTGTGTGATTGGTCTGGACATGTTCAAGAAGGCGCAATAATCTGGGACTTGGTCTAGACCTGAAAAACGCGCGCACGGCTCACGAGAACCTCCCCCACGTCCTCCAGGAGCGGCAGCATGCGCATACGGACGACCAGGAACAACGCCAAGTGGTACGCGGCCGTCGTCGGCCTCGCCACCGCGGGCACCTTCGCGCTCTCCACCGGCAGTGCCGGCGCCCACGGCTACACCGACCAGCCCCTCAGCCGGCAGAAGATGTGCGCCGGCGGCGGCACTGTCGCCAACTGCGGTGACATCCAGTGGGAGCCCCAGAGCGTCGAGGGCCCCAAGGGCTTCCCGGCGGCGGGCCCGGCGGACGGCCGGATCTGTTCCGCGAACCACACCAACTTCGGCCAGCTCGACCAGCCCAAGACTCCCTCGGGCGGCGCCTGGCCCACGACCAGGGTCACCGGAGGCCAGAGCTACAGCTTCCGCTGGCAGTTCACGGCCGTGCACGCCACGACCGACTTCAAGTACTTCGTCACGAAGCCCGGCTGGAACCAGAACCACGCGCTGACCCGGGCCGACCTGAACACCACACCGTTCCTGACGGTCCCCTACAACGGCCAGCGCCCACCGTCCACGCTCTCCCACTCCGGCACCCTGCCGACCGGTCTGAGCGGACACCACGTCATCCTCGGCGTGTGGACGATCGCCGACACCGCGAACGCGTTCTACTCGTGCGCGGACGTCACGTTCTGAAGGTACCGAGCGCGGATGTTCTGAGCCTCCCTTGAGGCGCCGGTCCACCCCCCACGGGTAGGTTCCACGCACGTCGTCATGACCATGTCGGCGTGCGTGGAGCTGAACTGACAATCGGGGGAATGTCATGGACGTCGTTTTCTACGTCATACCTGCGCTGATCATGACCGGGGCGGTCCTCATGGCCGTCACCGTGATCCGCCGGTCGCTGGACGTGCGGCGCGCCTGGGACAGCGGACTGACCGCGGAGGCGCGCTGTCTGCGCTCGTACGCGACGATCAGCGGCGGTGGCGAGACCTCCGTGTCCACCACGCTGCACCACGTGTACGAGTTCATGACACGCGACGGCCGCACGATCCGCTTCGAGGAGCCGAACGGCCCGGCGACGATCGTCGACGGCGACATCGTCACCGTCCACTACACCGCCGACCGCCCGGAGAAGGCGACGGCCCACGCGCCGCGCCGGGGAGCGCTGCTGGCGGGCGCGGCCTTCGTCCTGGTCTTCTGCGCGGTGGTCGTTCTCGGCTGCGTCGGCTTCATCGTGGCCTACCACGAGTTCTCCTCGGCGTGGGACTCGGCCGGGGTCGGAGGAGGCGAGTTCGAGGGCATGGGACTCCCCTTCTGACGACACGTCAATTATGGTGCGCCTTCATGGAGTTCATGAGGCGAACCGTCGCGGAACTCGTACTGGAGCGGTGGGGCGACCACCGGCCGGGGCTGTGGTTCGAGGGGCGGGTCCTGAGCCATCACCAGGTGACGGCGGCCGCGGCGGCGCGGGCCGCCCTCCTCGCCGACCTGCTGCCCGCGGGCGCCGAGCCGCACCTCGGTGTCCTGCTCGACAACACGCCCGAGTATCCGATGTGGCTGAGCGCCGCCGCCCTCACGGGCGCCGCCGTCGCCGGGATCAACCCGACCCGCCGCGGCCCCGAACTGGCCCGCGACATCCTGCACACCGAATGCCGGGTCCTGATCACCGAGCGGACCCGGCTGCCGCTCCTCGACGGCCTCGAACTCCCCGGCGTCCGCGTCCTGGTGACCGGCACCGAGGCGTACGAGGATCTCCTCGCGCCGTACGACGGGGTGCGGCCCGAGGTGTCGTCCGTGTCGCCGGACGACCGCCTCCTCCTCTATTTCACCTCCGGCTCGACCGGCGCCCCCAAGGCCGCGATCTGCACCCAGGGCCGGCTGGCCGCCGCCGGACGCTCACTGGCCGACCACTTCGGGGTGCGCCCGCAGGACACGCACTACATCTGCATGCCGATGTTCCACGGCAACGCGGTGATCGCCGACTGGGCGCCCGCGCTGGCGGCTGGCGCGCGCGTCGCGCTCCGGCGCCGCTTCTCCGCGTCGGGTTTCCTGCCGGACGTACGGGCCTGCGGAGCCACGTACTTCACCTATGTCGGCCGTGCCGTCCAGTACCTGCTGGCCACACCCGCCCGTCCCGACGACCGGGACAACCCCTTGCGGACGGGATTCGGGACGGAGGCCGGCGCGGTCGACGCGGCCGCTTTCGAACAGCGCTTCGGTGTGCGGCTGGTGGAGGGATACGGCTCCTCGGAGGGCGGGGCCGCCATCCAGCGCACGCCCGGCACTCCGGCGGGCGCGATCGGGCGGGCGGCATCCGGCGACGACCTGGCCGTGGTCGCCCCGGAGACCCGCACCGAATGCCCCGCGGCCGTCTTCGGCCCGGACGGCCGGCTGCTCAACGGGAGTGCGGCGATAGGGGAACTGGTGAACCGCGGAGCCAGCCCCTTCGAGGGGTACTGGCGCAACCCGGCTGCCGACCTGGCCCGGCGGCGCGACGGCTGGTACTGGACGGGCGACCTCTTCTACCGCGACTCCGGCGGGTTCCTCTACTTCGCCGGCCGCACGGACGACCGGCTGCGCGTCGACAGTGAGAACCTCGCCGCCGCGATGATCGAGAACATCCTCGCCCGGTACGCGGGCGCGGCGGCCGTCGCGGTGTACGCGGTGCCGGACCCGGTGGCGGGGGACCAGGTGATGGCGACGGTGGCGCCGCGCGACGGTGTCCCCTTCGACCCGCACGCCTTCGCCGCGTTCCTGGCCGGGCAGTCCGACCTGGGGACCAAGATGGCGCCCCGCTTCGTGCGGATCGTGGAGCGGATGCCGGTCACCGCCACCAACAAGATCCACCGGGCGGAGCTGCGGCGCGCGGGCTTTCGCTGCGCCGACCCGGTGTGGTGGCGGCCGCCCGGCGAGCCGGCCTACCGCGTGCTCGGGCAGGCGGACGTGCGGGGCCTGCTGGCCGAGTACCGGGCGCGCGGGCGCGAGGACCTGCTGCCGGCGGCGCGGGGCTGACGCGACCTCGGATTCCTCCTCGTTCCGATGGTGTGTACCGGTCTGTCCGCACGGCCGGGCAGCGCCGTGGGGAGGTCTCGGCCGACGGAGGAATCCCCGCCGCCCGACAGGGGGAGGATGCACCCGGACACCCGGACACCCGGACACCCGGACACCCGGACACCCGGACACCCGTGTCGCGCGTGCCGAGGACGGCGCCGCGTCGAGGAAAGAGGGAACATGCGTCACCTGATCCGGATCCGGGTCACGGAGGCCGTCGGCACCGCCCCGCCCCGCGCGGGCGCGACCGGCCGTCCGCGCGCGCCCCGGGGGGCCCGGGGGGCCGGGACGGTCGGGGCCATGAGGGCCATGAGGGCCATGAGGGCCACGCAGGCCATGCAGGCCACCCAGGCCACCCAGGCCACCCAGGCCACGCAGGTCCCTCGGGTCGCTGGGACGGCCCGGACGGTTCATGGCGCGGTGCCCGTGACGGCCGCCGGGCGGCACGCCGCGGGTGGGTCCCGCCCCCATTCTTGTCATGCTCCTGCTAACCGGGGTGCCGGGCTTCGGCGGCTGACGCCGGGGCCGGCGGTACACCCCGCCCGTGTCCCGCGGTGACCCCGCCGTCGGTCCCTCCCCGTGCGGCGGTCCGGTCCGGGCCACCGCGCCCCCCTCCCCAGGTGTCCGCCGGACCGTGGCACCCCGCCACGGTCCGGGAGTTCCCCGGCGCCCCGTCCTCCGTCCCCCCGAACCGTGCACTCGGCCGGACGGCGCGCCGACCCGCTCCTCGACCCTCGTCGGTCCTTCCCGAAAGGCGTGAGCGCCCATGTCCCCCACGCATGACCGCAGTCACAGCGACGATCTGCTGTCCTTCGTCCGCTCCAGCCCCTCGCCCTACCACGTGGTCGCGAACGCGGCCCAGCGCCTGGAGAAGGCGGGTTTCCTGGAGCTGCGCGAGACGGACGACTGGGCGGCCGGCGCCGAGGGCGGCCGGTACGTGGTCCGCGCGGGAGCGCTGCTGGCCTGGTACGTCCCCGAAGGTGCTCCGGCCCGTACGCCGTTCCGGATCGTCGGCGCCCACACCGACTCCCCGAACCTGCGGATCAAGCCCGAACCGGACACCGGTACGGCGGGCTGGCGTCAGATCGCCGTGGAGGTCTACGGCGGTGTGCCCTTCAACACCTGGCTGGACCGGGACCTCGGCGTCTCGGGACGGCTGACGATGCGGGACGGCTCCAGCCGCCTCGTCCGCGTCGACCGGCCACTGCTGCGTGTGCCGCAGCTCGCCATCCACCTCGACGGCGGCGTCAACGAAGGTGTCGCGCTGGATCCGCAGCGGCACCTCACCCCGCTGTGGGGACTCGGTGGCACCCGGCCCGGCGCCCTGCTCGGCCGGATAGCCGACGAGGCCGACGCCCAGGTCGCCGACATCCTGGGCTGGGACCTGATGCTGCACGACATCCAGCCGCCCGGCTACCTGGGCGCGGACGAGGAGTTCCTCGTCTCCTCCCGCCTCGACAACCAGATCTCCGTGCACGCGGGCATCACCGCGCTGGTCGCCGCCGCGACCGCCGCACGGCCGCCCGCGTACGTCCCCGTACTCGCCGCCTTCGACCACGAGGAGGTCGGCAGCGGCTCCTGGTCGGGGGCCCAGGGACCGCTGCTGGAGCGGGTGCTGGGCCGGTCCGTCGGCGCGCGGGGCGGCAGCGCCGAGGACTTCCACCGGGCCCTCGCCGGCGGCTTCTGCGTCTCCGCCGACATGTCGCACGCCGTGCACCCCAACTACGCCGAGCGCCATGACCCGGACCACCACCCGCTGCCCAACGGTGGCCCCGTCGTCAAGGTCAACGTCAACCAGCGGTACGCCACCGACGGCACCGGAGTCGCCGTCTTCGCCGCGGCCTGCGAGCGGGCGTCGGTGCCCTGGCAGCCGTTCGTCTCCCACAACGCCATACCGTGCGGGACCTCGATCGGACCGATCACCTCGGCCCGGCTGGGGGTCCCCACCGTCGACGTGGGCGTACCGGGTCTGTCGATGCACTCCGCCCGCGAACTGTGCGGGGCGAAGGACCCCGGTCTGCTGGCGCGGGTGCTGACCGAGTTCGTCACGGCGGGCTGAGCCGGACCCCGGACATGCGTGAAGGCCCCCCACAGGTGTGGAGGGCCTTCATTCTGTGCGCCGCCAGGGACTCGAACCCCGGACCCGCTGATTAAGAGTCAGCTGCTCTAACCAACTGAGCTAGCGGCGCATGACTCTCGCCTTCCGCTTACGCGGTCGGCGACAAAAGAAATAGTACCTGGTCCGGCGGGGTGCTCAGGACCACCCGGGTCGGGTCCGCCCCTACCCGCCGGGTGGCCGGCGCGAAGGGTGGGCGCTAGAGGGCGAGCGACACGAGCACCGGGGTCGCCTCGCGGTTCAGGGTGTCCGCGGCCCGGCGCAGCCGGTGCGCGTGTTCGACCGGGAGGGACAGGGCGAGGCAGCCGACCGACGAGCCCGCGGTGATGGGGACGGCCGCGCAGACCGTGCCGATCGCGTACTCCTGGAGGTCGAGCACCGGCACCGTCGGCGGCTGGGCGTCGAGCCGGGACAGGAGCAACCGCTCGTCGGTGATGGTGCGCGAGGTGAGGCGGGCCATCCTGTGACGGGAGAGGTGGTCGCGGCGGGCGTTGAGGTCGAGTTGGCCGAGAAGGCTCTTGCCGACGGCGCTGGCGTGGGCGGCGGAACGGAAGTCGACCCATTCGTTGACCGCGGGGGTCGCCGGGCTCTCGGCGCACTGGGTGACCTGCACCTCGCCGTCGATGTAGCGGCTGATGTAGATCGCGGCGCCCACCGAGTCGCGCAGTCGGTCGATGGTCTGCTGGAGCTGCTCGCGCAGCGCCAGGTCGCGGCCGTGAGCGGAGTCCAGCCTGCCGAGGGCGGCACCGGCGACGAACACGCCGTCGGTGATCTGCTCGACGTACCCCTCCCGGCGCAGCATCCGCACCAGGGCGGGCAGCCGGTCCGGCCCGAGGCGTGTCCTGCGGGCGAGTTCGGTGTCGGTGATGCCGCCGGAGTGCCGGGCCACCGCCTCCAGGACGCGCAGGGCGTCCTGGGCCGAGTGGTACGGCGCGGTCGGCTCGTTCATCAGCGCCACGGTTTCCCCCTGCGCTTCCTGGGTCCTCGGTCCGGACAGCTGAGCTTCTCCACGATAACTGTCAAACGGTGGACGAGGAGGGGCTGTTGACCAGAATGTTCGTCCCTCGCGGTGCTCTCAGCAGCGGCGTGACTCCCTGGCATATGCCAGGGTCATGGCCCGACAGGCATGCGCCGAGGGTCGGACCTCGCACCTTCCCGCGTTCACTCCTTGTAGTCACAGGACCGCGCTGAGAAATTCCCGGGTCCGTTCGTGCTCCGGATCGCCGAATATCCGCTCCGGCGGACCGGCCTCGATGACACGGCCCGAATCGAACATCAGTACCTGATCCGAGATGTCACGGGCGAAATTCATCTCGTGGGTCACACAGAGCATGGTGATGTCGGTGGTGCGGGCGATGTCACGGAGGACGTCGAGGACCCCCGCGACCAGCTCGGGGTCGAGCGCGGACGTCACCTCGTCCAGCAGCAGCACCTGCGGCCGCATGGCCAGCGCCCGCGCGATCGCGACCCGCTGCTGCTGCCCGCCGGACAACTGGCTCGGGTAGGCGTCGCACTTGTCCGCGAGGCCCACCAGGTCGAGCAGCTCGCGGGCCCGCTCCTCGGCCTCGTCCCTCGACAGGCCGAGGACGGTGACCGGCGCCTCGGTGAGGTTGCGGAGCACCTTCATGTTCGGGAACAGGTTGAACTGCTGGAAGACCATCCCGATCTTCTTGCGGACCTCACGGACCTGCTTCTCCCCGGCCGGGAAGAGCCGCTCCCCGGCCACCGTGATCGTCCCCTCGTCGGGCTTGGCCAGGGTCATCAGCAGCCGCAGGATCGTCGTCTTGCCGGAGCCCGAGGGCCCGATCAGCGTGACGTGCCTGCCGGGCTCGACACGGAAGTCGAGCCCGTCCAGGACGGTGTTGTCCCCGAAGCGCTTGGTGACCCTGTCGAACCGGATCAGTTCCCGGGTCTCCTGGTGATGGGTGTCGGGGGTCTGGTTGTCGGTGTCAACGGACAAGACGTCGCTCCAGGGCTCGCAGAAGGAGGGAAGCGGGAGAGGAAATGAGGATGAAGGCCACGCCGATGACCGTGAGGGGCTCGGTGAACTGGAAGTGCTCCTGCGAGTACAGCCGTGCCTCGCCGAGCATCTCCAGGACCGTGATCGCCATCAGCAGCGGCGTGTCCTTGAGCATCGATATGACGTAGTTGCCCAGCGCGGGCACCACGCGGCGGAGCGCCTGCGGCAGGATCACCGCGGTCCAGGTGCGCCGCAGCGGCAGGTTGAGTGCCGTGGCCGCTTCCCACTGACCGGCCGGCACGCCCTCGATACCGGCCCGGTAGACCTGCATCGTGTACGTCGAGTAGTGCAGCCCGATCGCGACGACCCCGGTGGTCAGCGCGGAGAACGTGATGTTCCACTCGGGCAGCACGTAGAAGAGGAAGAACAGCTGCACCAGCAGCGGGGTGTTGCGCACGAACTCCGTGACGGCCCCCACCGGCCAGCGCACCCAGCGGGTCGGCGCCCGCATCAGCAGCGCCCACACCAGCCCGAGGGCGAAGGAGATCAACGAGCCGAGGGCCAGCGCCTTCAGGGTGACCAGCAGGCCGTCCCGGAAGAGCGGCATGAAATCACCGACCGCGCTCCAGTCCCACGTCATGCGACACCTCCCGCGTCGGCCGTCCTGTACCGGGTCATGAGGCACCTCCGCTCGTCGCGCCCACTCCGCTCGCTCCGGCGCGGCGCGTCTCCCGCGTGGCGGCGGAGCGCTCGGGCGCCCTGCCGAGCCCGGCCTTCAGCCGCCGCTCCAGGACACGCATCAGCCGGGTGATCACGAAGGCGATCAGGAAGTAGATCAGCAGGATGTACGCGTAGATCTCCGCGCTCTCCTGGAGCGCGAGCCGCACCAGGTTGCCGCTGAAGGCCAGGTCGCCCATGCCCATGACCGAGACCAGGGCCGTGCCCTTGAGCAGCTCCACCAGCAGGTTGCAGAAGGACGGGATCATCTCGGGCACCGCCTGCGGCAGCAGGATCAGCCGCATCCGCTGCCAGGGCGTGAAGCCGAGCGCGATGCCGCCCTCGCGCTGGGCGGGGTCGACGGCGTTCAGGGCGCCGCGCACGATCTCGCTGCCGTACGCCCCGTACGTCAGCCCCAGCGCCAGCGTGCCCGCCCACAGCGGGACGAGCTGCCAGCCGAAGGCGAGCGGCAGCACGAAGTACACCCAGAAGATCATGATCAGCGCGGAGGTCCCGCGGAACACCTCGGTGTAGAGGCCCGCGAGGAAGCGGACGATCCACCGCCGGGAGGTGCGCGCGACGCCCACCACGAAGGAGACGGCTCCGGCCACCAGCGCGCCGAGGAACAGCAGCTGGAGGGTGACCCAGATCCCTTTGAGTACGAGTTCCCAGAGTCCCGGGGTCATCCGCGGCAGAGCTCCTTCGCGGTCATGTCGGTCATCTCGGCCCTGGTGAAGCCGAACGGCCGCAGGATGCGGAACAGCTCGCCGCTCTTCTTCATCTTCCGCAGCTCCCCGTTGAAGGCGTCCCGCAGCCGCGTCTCGGCCGAACGGAACGCGAAGCCGCCGCCGTCGACGTGCGGCTTGCCCTTGACCAGGGGCGCGAACGGTTCGGTGCTCTCGGCCTTGCGGGACTTCCCGACCACCTGGCGGACGGTCAGCGCGGTCCCGGCGAAGACGTCGACGCGCCCCGCCTCGACGGCGTTCAGCCCGGCGACCTGGTCAGGCACGATCAGGATGTCGCTCTCCTCGTACCCGGCCTCGACGGCGTACTGGATCTCGGCGTACCCGGTGCCGGTCGCGAACCTGGCCTTCTTCGCCACGACGTCCTTGTAGTCGTGCAGGTCCTTCGGATTGCCCTGGCGCACGACGAAGGCGTCGAGCATCTGGTAGTCCGGGTCGGAGAAGACGACCTGCTGACAGCGTTCCGGGTTGATGTACATCCCGGCGGACACGACGTCGAACTGCTGCGAGTCGAGCCCGGGGATGAGCGAGCCGAACTCGGTCGGCACCGGCTGGACACGGCCGACCCCCAGGCGCTTGAAGATCGCCTTCGCGAGTTCGGGCGCCTCGCCGGTCAGTTCACCGTTCCTGTCGATGTAGCCGAACGGGATCTCGCCCGCGATGCCCAGCCGCACGACACCCTGCGCCCTCAGCCGGCCGAGGAGGTCGCCGCCGTCCGTACCGGCGGCCGTGGCCACCCGGCTGCAGCCCGCGGCGCCCAGCGCGCCGGCCGCCCCGAGCGCCGAGACACCCGTGAGCAGCGCCCGCCGGCTCGGTCCTCGAGATCGCGCACCGGGCCCGTCTCTTCCGTCATTGCGTAGTGGTGGAGCCATGGCGGCGCGGCTACCCGGGTCCACACGATCCATTCCGGCCACCGCGCACCCCGTCCGTCGACGAGGCGCCCTTGACCCCGGCGGGACCATGGAACGCATGACCGAGCGCATGACCGACCGGTACATCGAAGTCTCCCTGGTCAAGCGGGGAGTCCACTGCACGGCCAGACTGCTCGACGACCGGGCACCCCTCACCTGCGCGGCGGTGTGGGACGCCCTCCCCCTGGCTGGTGACGTCTATCACGCCAAGTACGCGCGCAACGAGATCTACGCCCTGTTCCCGCCCTTCGCGGCCACCGAACCCCCGCTGGAGAACCCCACGGTGACCCCCGTCCCCGGCGATCTCTGCTACTTCGCCTTCGCGGGCACCGAGCTGGGCACCAAGGCGTACGGCTACGACACCGAGGTGCGCCCCGGCACCACCGTCGTCGACCTCGCCGTCTTCTACGAACGCAACAACCTGCTGCTCAACGGTGACGTGGGCTGGGTGCCCGGCATCGTCTGGGGCGAGATCGTCGAGGGCCTCGACACCATGGCCGAGGCCTGCAACGACCTGTGGCGCTCCGGCGCGCTGGGGGAGACCCTCAGCTTCCGGCGGACGTAGCGAAGCCGGGCGGCGGAGCGACCCCGGCCGCCCCCGCCTCGTACAGCGCGTGCGCCGTCCGCAGGACCAGGTCGTCACGGTGACGGGCGGCGACGATCTGCAGGCCCACGGGCAGCCCGGCGGCGTCGGTGCCCACCGGGACCGACGCGGCCGGCTGCTGCGTCATGTTGAAGGGGTACGTGAACGGGGTCCATCCCGTCCAGCGCCGGTGCCCGGAGCCCTTCGGGACCTCGGCGCCCGCCTCGAACGCGGTGATCGGCAGTGTCGGCGTCACCAGCACGTCGTACGACTCGTGGAAGCGGCCCGTGCGGCGGCCCAGGTCCATCCGGACGTCCACGGCGGCCAGATGGTCCAGGCCGCTGAGCCGTGCGCCCTCCCCGCAGATCTCCCGGAGCCCGGGGTCCAGCAACTCCCGCTGCCGCGGCCCGAGCCGCTGCACCACCCGGGCCGCTCCGCCGAACCACAGGGCGTGGAAGGCGTCCACCGGGTCCCTGACGTCGGGGTCGGCCTCCACGACGTACGCGCCGAGTGCGGCCAGCCGCTCCACCGCCCGCCGCACGGCCGCCGCGACGTCCGGGCGGACCGCGACCTGCCCGCCGAGGGACGGCGAGTAGGCGACCCGCAGCCCGCGCACCCCGCCCTCCAGCGCGTCCACGAAGGAACCGCCGACCGGCCCGAGCGCCGACCAGTCACGGGCGTCGGGCCCGCTGATCACGTCCATCATCAGCGCCGCGTCGGCCGCGTCCCGGGTCATCGGCCCCACGTGCGAGAGCGTCCCGAAGGGGCTCGCCGGATACAGCGGCACCCTCCCGTACGTCGGCTTCAGCGCGAAGATCCCGCAGAAGGAGGCCGGGATGCGCACACTGCCGCCCCCGTCCGTGCCCAGCGCCAGTGGTCCCGCGCCCAGGGCGACGGCCGCCGCGCTGCCGCCGCTGGAGCCGCCCGCCGTGCGCGAGACGTCGTACGGATTGCGGGTGACCCCCGACAGCGGTGAGTCGGTGACGCCCTTCCAGCCGAACTCGGGTGTCGTCGTCTTGCCGAGGAAGACGGCGCCGTGCTCGCGCAGCCGGGCGACGGACGGCGCGTCCTCGTCCCAACCACCCTCCGGGGAAACGGTCTTCGAGCCCCGCAGCGTCGGGCCGCCACGCATCAGCAGGATGTCCTTGACCCAGACGGGGACGCCGTCCAGCAGCCCCGCGGGCTCGCCCCGCCGCCAGCGGTCCGCGGACTCCGCCGCCCGCGCGAGCGCCGCGTCCGCGTCGACGCGGACGAACGCGTTCACGGCCGGCTGGACCTCCTCGGCCCTGCGCAGCGCCGCCCGCACCGCGTCCACCGGGCCGAACTCGCCCGTGCGGTAGCCGTCGACGAGTCGGACCGCGGTCAGCTCGGTGAGTTCGGTCATCGGCCTGCCCCTCCAGGAAGTTCGGCGGTTCAGTGTCCGGGCACGTACCCGCGTTTCTTGTCCACCACGTTCGGCAGCGGCCGGCCCGCCTCCCAGCGCTCGTACATCTCCACGAACTGCGCGCCGAGTTCGTCCCGCCAGCCGACCGTGTCCCCGCTCATGTGCGGTGACACGATCAGCCCGGGGACGTCCCACAGGGGGCTGTCCGGACCGAGCGGCTCGTGCTGGAAGACATCGAGGGCCGCGCTCGCGATCCACCGCTTCGACAGGGCCTCGGCGAGCGCGTCCTCGACGACCAGCGGCCCGCGCCCGACGTTGATGAAGCGGGCCGACGGCTGCATCATCCCGAAGCGCCGGGCGTCGAACATGCCGTACGTGGCCTCGGTGAGCGGCGCCGCCGAGATCACCCAGTCGGCGCGTGCCATCAGCCGGTCGAGCTCCCCGGGTCCGTGGATCCCGGTCCTCGGGGTCCGTCCCACCAGTGCCGTCGTCACCTCAAGTGCCTTGAGGGACTTGACGATCGCCCGCCCGATCGGCCCGGATCCGACCACGCAGGCGCGGGTGCCCGCCACCCGCTGCGACTCCCGGTGCCGCCACTCCCGCCGCCGCTGCAGGTCCCAGGTCCGCGGCAGGTCCTTGGCCATCGCCAGCACCAGCGCGGTGACGTACTCGGCGATCGGCCGGTCGAAGATGCCCCGCGCGTTGGTCACCACCGTGTCGGACGAGGCGAGTTCGGGACACAGCAGATGGTCGACGCCCGCACTCGCCGTGTGCACCCAGCGCGGCCGCCGGCCCTCACCCGGCCAGGCGCGCCGCACCGCCCGTGAGGTGAAGTCCCAGACCAGCAGCACGTCCGCGCGCGGCAGCCGCTCGGCGAGCGTCGACTCGTCGGCGTGCTCGATCCGCACCCGGCCGGTGAGCCTGCCGAGGCGGGGGAGCGGTTCGGCGTCCAGGACGAGCAGCGTGGTGCGGTCCCCGGACGCGGTGGCGGACAGCGGGGCGGACGCGGTCGCGGGGCGGGGCGCGCGGGGGAAACCGTTTCGCAATGCGAGTCCGCTTTCCTGAGAGGACGAACCTGCGGGGACGAAGCTGCGGAGCGAGCGTACGGGGACGAAGCTGCGAGGCGAGCGTACGGGGACGGGAGTGCGGGGACGGGCGGGGACGGGCGTGCGCGGGACCCGGCCGAGGGGGGCGAAGCCGGGGGAGCGGGGCGGGGCCGGAGCCGTCTGAGATGCGCGGATTGACCACGCTCGCACCCGAACCTACCTTCGTCAACACGGTGGCGCGCACGGTCTGTTGTCCGTCGGTGCCTCCGCGTGGGTCCCACCTTCCGCCTTCGTGAGGCCGGTGCTGCCATGGACATCTCCCTGGACATCTCGTTTCTGGGCGGTCCCCGCCCGCAGCGCGGGGTGGGTGTCGTCGCCCCCTTCGACTTCGCCCTCGACCGGGAACTGTGGCGCTGGGTCCCGGACGACGTCTCCCTGCACGTCACGCGCACCCCGTTCGTGCCGGTCGAGGTCAGCCTGGACCTGGCACGCCTGGTCTCCGAACACGAGACGCTCGGCGACGCCGTCCGGGCGCTGAACGCCGTCGCGCCCGAGGTCGTGGCGTACGCGTGCGCCTCGGGCAGTTTCGTGGGCGGGGTCGCGGGTGAGCGGGCGATGTGCGAGGCCATGCGGCGGGCGGGCGAGGTGGCCTCCCTGACCACGTCCGGGGCGCTGCTGGAGGCCCTGGCCGAGCTGGGCGCGCACCGGATCGCCCTGGTGACGCCGTACACGGTCTCGGTCACCCAGTCCTTGGAGGAGTACCTCGCCGAGGCGGGCACGGAGGTCACCGGGCGTGCCTTCATGGGCCTGACCAGGCATATTTGGAAGGTGCCCTACCGCGACGTGGTGGACATGGCCCACCGCGCCGTCCGGAACGGCCCGGCGGACGCGCTCTTCATCAGCTGCACCAATCTGCCGACGTACGACGTCATCGCCCAGCTCGAGACGGAATTGAACATTCCGGTCATCTCGGCCAACCAGGTGACGATGTGGGCGGCGCTGCGTCATCTGGGTACCCGGGCAGTGGGCCCGCGCCAGCGGCTGGTCCGGGGACGTCTTCCCCGCCCCTCAGGCTCTGGGGGACAGTCCGCGCACGGGGCTCCTGTACTGCCGGAAGAACAGGAAGGCTGGACATGACCGCACTCGGATTCCTCTACCCGGGCCACTCGGCCGAGGACGACTACCCGCGTATGGAGCAGCTCCTGGGCAGCGACATCCGGCTGCCCTTGATCCACACGGACATCGGCGAGGACGCGCACCGGGTGGACGCCCTGCTCGAGATGGGCTCTTTGGAGCGGCTCTCGCCGGGCGTCGAGGAGCTGCGGCTGTCCGGGGCCGAGGCGGTGGTCTGGGCGTGCACCAGCGGCAGTTTCGTGTACGGCTGGGAGGGCGCCCACGAGCAGGTGCGCTCCCTGGCCCGCGCGGCGGGCCTGCCGGCCTCCTCGACGTCCTTCGGCTTCGCGCACGCCGTACGGGAGATCCGGGCGCGGCGGGTCGCCGTCGCCGCGACGTATCCGGACGACGTGGCGGAGCTGTTCGCGGACTTTCTCCGGAAGGCCGGGGTGGAGGTGGTCTCGGTGCGGGCGTCCGGGATCGTGACGGGGGCGGAGGTCGGGACGTGGGGTGAGGCGGAGGTGTTCGCGCTGGCGCGGGGCGGGGATCACGCCGATGCCGACGCGGTGCTTCTGCCGGACACGGCCCTGCACACGGTCGCTCATCTGACGGCGCTGGAGAAGGAGCTGGGCAAGCCGGTGCTCACCGCGAACCAGGTCAGTGTCTGGGAGGCGCTTCGGCTGGCGGACCGCCGGGTCAACGCGCCGGCCCTCGGCGCCCTCTTCACCCGGGAGCCGCTGGTCCAGTCCTGACCCCGGGTTGTCTCGTCCTGTACCTGGGGGCTCCGCCCCCGGACCCCTGTTCGGCCTGGACGGCCTCGTCCTCGAGCGCAGGACGGGCCGGTGGTGCGCGGGCCCGCTTATCCAGCCCGTCCGGCGCTTGAGGACGAGCCCTTCGGGCGAAGGCGGGGGTCTGGGGGCGCAGCCCCCAGGTACGGGATGCGACGAACGCCGGTGGGCGGGAATAAGCGGGGACTGTCTCCTGTTCCGCGAGGAAGGACCGCACCACGTACGCAATCAGGAGGCCCCCCGGTGGACGCGACGGACAACACGGACGAGATCCGAGGCACCGCCCAGGGCACCGCCCCCGTACCCCTCTCCGTGCTGGACCTGGTCACCGTGGGCGCCGGCCGCACCGCCACCGACGCCCTCCGTACCAGCGTCGCCATCTCCCGCCTCGCGGAATCCCGCGGCTTCCACCGCTACTGGGTGGCCGAGCACCACTCCATGCCGGGCGTGGCCTCGTCCTCACCGGCGGTGATCCTCGCCCACCTGGCCGCCCACACCACCCGCATCCGCCTCGGCTCCGGCGGCGTCATGCTGCCGAACCACGCTCCCCTGGTCATCGCGGAGCAGTTCGGAACCCTGGAGGCGATGGCCCCGGGCCGGGTGGACCTGGGCCTCGGCCGCGCCCCCGGCACGGACGGCGCCACCGCGGCGGCCCTGCGCCGCACCGACCAGCCGGGCGAGGGCGCCGACGACTTCCCCCAGCAGCTCGCGGAGCTGACCCGCTTCCTGGACGACGACTTCCCCGAAGGTCACCCCTACGGCCGTATCCACGCCGTACCCGGTCCGGTCCAGGCCACCTCGCCCGGCGGTGTCCAGTCCCCGCACCGCCCCCCGGTCTGGCTCCTCGGCTCCTCCGGCTTCAGCGCCCGCCTGGCCGGTGTCCTCGGCCTCCCCTTCGCCTTCGCGCACCACTTCTCGGCGCAGAACACGATCCCGGCCCTGGACCTGTACCGCGAGTCCTTCCGGCCGAGCGAGGTGCTGGACTCCCCGTACGCCCTGATCGGCGTCTCCGCGCTCGCCACGGACGACGAGAAGGAGGCCCGCCGCCAGGTGATGGCCGCCGCGCTGAACATGGTCCGTCTGCGTACCGGCCGCCCCGGCCTGGTCCCGACCCCGGAGGAGGCGGAGGCGTACACCTTCTCGCCGATGGAGCGGGAGTTCATCACCTCCTGGAACGCCAACGTCATCCACGGCACCGCCGACGAGGTCCGCGCGGGTCTCGACGACCTCCACAAGCGCACCGGCGCCGACGAGCTGATGATCACGGGCAACGCCCACAGCGGCGACATACGCCTGCGCTCGTACGAACTGATCGCGGACGTCTACGGGCTGCCGAAGGCCGGACCCGGCCAGGAGGCCCCGGCGGACCCGAGCGCTCAGGCCTGAGCGCAGGCCGCGGTCAGCAGCGCGGAGATACGGTCCGGCGCCACCGGACGGGAGTACAGCCACCCCTGTCCGGTGTCACAGCCGATGCCGCGCAGCCGGGACGCCTGGGAGGCGGTCTCCACGCACTCGGCGGTCACCGTCAGGCCCAGCCGGTGGGCGAGCTGGATGAGCGCCTCGACGATGACCTCGTCGGCGGGGCTGGGCCGGGCGGAGCCGCCGTCATGGGCGTCGTACTGGAAGCCGCGGACGAAGGAACCGTCCAGCTTCAGGACGGAGACCGGCAGCCGGCTGAGGTAGGCGAGGTTCGAGTAGCCGGTGCCGAAGTCGTCGATGGCGATACGGACGCCCATGTCGCTGAGGGCCTGCAGGGCCTGCAGCGGCCGGCCCGCCGAGCCCATCACCGCCGACTCGGTCAGCTCCAGCTGGAGCAGCTGCGGGGCGAGGCCGGTCTCCGCGAGGATGTCGCCGACGTCCGCGACCAGGTCGGAGTCCCACACCTGCCGTACGGCGACGTTGACGCTGACGAAGATCGGGGGCGCGTCGGGATGGTCCAGCTGCCAGCGGCGTGCCTGCCTGCAAGCGGTGGCCAGCACCCAGCGGCCGAGCTGCACGATCGAACCGTCCTCCTCGGCCAGCCCGATGAACCGATTCGGCGTCAGCATGCCGAACTGCGGGTGGTTCCAGCGTACGAGCGCCTCGACGCCGCGTACGCCGCCGTCCTCCATGCCCACCAACGGCTGGTACTCCAGGGCGAATTCGTCCCGTTCGACGGCCGCCCGGAGGGTGGAGGCGAGTGCCTGGCGGGTCATGCGGTGGGCGTTGCGCTCCGGGTCGAAGAGCGTCCAGCGGCCCTTGCCGTCCGCCTTCGCCCAGTACAGCGTCGTGTCCGCGGCCTGCATCAGACCGGTCGCGGTCGTCCCGGCGGCGCGGCGCTCGACGACCCCGATCGACGCGGAGAGCGACAGCCGCCGGCCGGAGAGGTCGAACGGCGCCTGAAGTGACGTCAGGACCGATTCGGCGAGGTCCGCCACCTGGTCGGTGCCCGTGGAGCCCTCGACGAGCAGCGCGAACTCGTCGCCGCCGAGCCGGGCCACCAGCGGAGTGGCCGCTCGCCCGGAGCCGGCGGCGTCGGCGCACCGCGTCAGCCGCTCGGCGACGGCCGCGAGCAGCCGGTCGCCCACCCGGTGGCCGAGCGTGTCGTTGACCGCCTTGAACCCGTCCAGGTCCAGATAGCAGAGTCCGATCCGGCCGGTGCCGCCGTCCTCGTACGCCCCCGCTTCCAGCGCGGACGTCAGGCGTTCGAAGAACAGCGTGCGGTTGGGGAGCCGGGTCACCGGGTCGTGCATCTGCAAGTGCCGCAGCCGCGCCTGGAGTTCACGGCGGGGGCTGAGGTCTGTGACGGACAGCAGCACCGCCTCCTCGTCCGGGGGCAGCGGCGCGACCGTCACCTGTACCCACAGCGAGTGTCCGTCGGGATGTTTGAGCCGCCGGGTGCAGCGCAGCCGGGCCTGCCGGCCGCGCAGTACCTCCCGATAGGCGTGCCAGGTGCGGGCGTCGGAGGCCAGGTCCACCAGATCGGCGGCGATCCGTCCGGCGAGCGCGCCGGATCCGAAGCCGAGCAGCGCGCTCAGCGATTCGTTGGCGGTGACGACCAGGCCCTCCCGGTCCACGACGGCCATCGGGAGCGGCGCCGCGGCGAAGGCGGCGCGAAACGTGCGCGGTGACGTCCCGGGGTGCCCGGGGCGCCCGGCCGGGTCGGGGAGCTGTTCGGCCGGGACATGTGCGCCGGACAAGGAGGCGGATGGGGGGACGGACAGGGAGGCGGATGGGGGGACGGACAGGGAGGCGGGTGGTGCGGATGCGCCGGAGGGCGATCCGGTGGACGTACGAGGAGATGTAGTGGTGTGACGTTCTGTGACGGCCGGCCGGTCGAGGTCTGCCGCGGGCGCCGGCCCTTCGGACGTTCCGCTCACCGCTCGCTCCCGCAGTGCACTCGTTCTTCGTATGGGTCGCTCGGAGTGGTCGGCCGGTGCTGGACGGCCGAACAAGCCGTGTCCGTGCAGGAAAGTGTGCCGATCATAGAGGCTGCCCTCGGGGCCTTGCAGCCACTCTCCAGTGTCCCCGAACAACCACCCGTTCTGACAGATCGTTTCTGCCTGCATCTGGACCGGATCCTTCGCCTGGCGATCATATGTGACGTTCCGTGAGTGTTCGGGGTGTCGGCCGGGAGGTCGGTGGCACGCGACCCCTCACTCTTCTGGTGCAGACAAACAGGGCAAAATAGTACGAAGTAACACAAGCTGGGTGCGGTGTCCCGAAATCCGCGCCCGGAGGTCGACGTGCCGCGTCAGCTCCCCTTGAGGAGTCTCGCCCGTGAGGTCCTGCTGGGTCTCGCTCCCCAGGGGGCGTCCCGCTGGCGCAGTACCGCGGCCGCGTTCACCTCGCTGGCGGCGGTGGTCGCGACGTCCCTGGTGACGGGCCCCGCCCTCGCCGAACCCCTCTTCGCCCCCTGCGCCCTGGAGCGGACCGACGCCCACCACTCGGAGGGGCTGGACGTCTGGAACGCCGCCTATCCGCGCCCCACCCGTCCCCTCGACGCGGTACTGGTCTTCCTCTCCTTCCCCGACTCCCGCCCACGCACCACCCCGGCCGAACTGACGGGCGATTACTTCCCGTCCACCAGCCGCTTCTTCGAGCGCGCCTCCTACGGAAAGTTCACGCTGCGCCCGCATCCCCAGCGCGACTGGATCCGGATGCCGCACGCCTCCACCTCGTACGCCATGCGGCGCGACTGGAACGCCGCGCGCCGCATGGCCTATCTGCGCGACGCGATCGGTGCGGCGGACCGGCAGGTCGACTTCTCGCGCTACGACATCGTCTACTTCGTCGCCGATCCGGACGCGCCGGGCGTCGACTCCGACGCGACGAAGGTCGTCAACCTCGAAACCCCCCTGCGGGCCGACGGCAAGGACATCGGCCGCGTCGTCACGGTCTTCGAGAAGCACCCGCCGGACCGGCTCGTCCTCGCCCACGAGACGGGGCACGTCTTCGACCTGCCCGACCTCTACCACCGCCCCTCCGACGGCAAGGGCGACTGGGACACGTACGTCGGCGACTGGGACCTCATGGGCAGCCAGTTCGGCCTCGCGCCGGATCTGTTCGGCTGGCACAAGTGGAAGCTGGGGTGGCTGGAGCCGCGGCAGGTGGTGTGTGTGGGCGCCCACAGGAGCACACGGCTGACGCTGGAGCCGCTGGGCTCCGGGCCGCCGGCGGCCGGTGTGGGCGCGGCGGGGGCACCGGCCGCCGGGGGCTCCCCGGCGGCGGACACCTCCGGCCCTTCCGGCGCTTCCGGCGGCGCTCCCGGTCCCGTGCCCGTCGGCTCCGGAGTCCCGGTCTTCGGCTCCGGGCGCGGAACCAAACTGGCGGTCGTCCGTACGGGGCCCGACAGCGCGCTCGCCTTCGAGGCGCGCGGCTCGGCGGGCAACGACGGGACGACCTGTACGCAGGGCATCCTCATCTACCGGGTCCGCAGCGGGGCCGCCTCCGGTGACGGTCCGATCCAGGTCGTCGACGCCCATCCGCACTCGGAGTCCTGCTGGGGCGAGTCGGTCTACCCGCCGCTCGCGGACGCGCCGGTGGGGCTCGGCGAGAAGTTCACGGTCCCCGGCGAGAAGGTGCGCGTCGAGGTGGAGGACTGGACGGCCGCGGGGGAGTGGACGGTGAAGATCACGACGGGCTGAGCCGCCGTGGACATGGCGATGGCGAGGCGCGTTCACGTTTCCGCGAACAAGCCTCGCCATCGCTAGCGTGCGCCGCCAGGGACTCGAACCCCGGACCCGCTGATTAAGAGTCAGCTGCTCTAACCAACTGAGCTAGCGGCGCCTGCTGACGTCGTAGACCTTAGCATCCTGATCGGCGGGAGGAAAAATCGATATCCGCACCGCGGCGGAGGCCGCCGCGCGGGCCGCGCGGATGGCCGCCCAGACGAGGATCTCGGCGCCGGGGAGCCAGGGATGCCGGGTGTCGGGGGCCACCAGCCAGCGGGATTCGGGACGGGCGGCCGGGTCCGGCCCGGTACCGCCGGTGCGGTCGCCGGTCGTACGGGCGCCGGTCGTACGGCCGTCTCCCGGAGCGGGGACGGTCACCGCGTCGCCGGTGCCGTGACAGAGCAGGGGAGGAATCGCGCCGACGCGTCCCAGGCCGCCCGGACAGACCGGATCGCCGGTGAAGCCGGGTCGTCCGGTGGCGCCTGACGGCCCGGCGTCACCCGGACCGCCGCGCCGCCCCATGGGCTCGCACGGGTCCTGGAAGCTGACGCCATGGACGCCATGGATGCTGTCGATGTCGCCGATGCGGTCGCCGAAGCCGTCGCCGTCGCCGTCGTCGAAGCCGTTGAGGGCGCCGGAGTCCCAGGAGTCCCATGAGCCCTCGGCGCCGCGGGAACCCCACTCCTCCCACTCCAGGAGCGACGGGAGTCGCTGAGCCGTGCCCGGCGCGCTGAACAGCAGCATCCGCCCGCGGAACACGGCCACCGGGCCGGAGCCCGGCCCCTCGTCCCACAGGCGGTCCAGCATCCGCCGACCGAAGATCGCGGGCGCGTTGACGACGTCGAAAGCGGTGCCGCAGGGCAGCACCACCGGCGCGGTCGGCCGGTCCTCCCAGAGAGCGAGGGTGCTGCGCGGGTACGTTCCTGCCGAGGCGAGCCAGGCGGCCCCGTCCGCGGTGACGCGCGCGGCGTCGAACCGGTCGGACAGCGGGGCGCCGGCGCCGGTGGCGTGGGGGGAGGTGCCGGCGGTGTTCCGTGTGCTGCTCATGACGACAAGGTCTACCGTCGGTGAGCATCCCGTCCCCGAGGGTTGCGGGAAATCGGGACAGGAAGGTCGGGAGTGGGGTATGTCACCCGCCGCCGGCGTATGCCAGGGGAGCCTGCGGGTGCCGTCCACCTGCCACGAGGAGGCCGTCTGCGGCCGGGGACGCGAGGGGGTGCCGGAGGGATGCCGGGGGATGCCGGGGGCAGGCCCCCGGCGGTCGCGCCGCGCGGCTCAGGCGTGGTCGCCCACCCCGTGCCCGTGTCCGTTGCCGTCCGCCCCCCGGAGCAGGTCACGGCCGAACTCGACCATCTTCTTCGCGTAGTCCTCGGTCCACTCGGCGCGCTCGGCGATGTCGGCCGTCGTGAGCCGGTCGAAGCGGCGGGGATCGGCGAGCTGTGCCGCGGCGATGGCCTGGAACTCCAGCGCCCTGTCGGCCGCCGCCCGGAAGGCGAGCGTCAGCTCCGTGGCCCGTGCCAGCAGCGCCCGCGGATCGTCTATCGACTCGAGATCGAAGAAGTGCTCCGGGTCACCGGCCGCCTCCGCGGGCTCGAAGAGCAGGGGCGCGGGGCGTAGCCGCGGTTCGTTCCGACGCGGCGTGGGCTCCGCCATGTCTTCTCCTCCTCGTACGGTTCAGGGGCCCGCTTCGTGGGTGGGCCACCGTCCATTGTCCCCCGCTCGCGCAAGGGGGCCCGTGGAACGGGGCGGATCGGGGTTCAGGGCCGCCATCTCACCCGGTGCTCCGCGAGATGCGACAGCACCGCGTGGCTCGCCTCCCAGCCGTCCGGGAACTTCACCGTGACACCCAGCTGCACGGGCTCGGTGGAGGGGTGGTCGTCCAGCAGTTCGGTCACCCCCGCCCGGCAGACCACGATGCACGCGTGCCGGTGCCGGGAGGCGAGGACGCACAGCCGTCCCGTCTCCAGGTGGAACGCCGTCGCGTCCGGTCGCCCGGAGAGCGGGTGGAGCACCACCGTCACGTCGAACTCGCGGCCCTGGAGCCGGTTCGCCGTGTCGACGGTGACATCCGTGACCCCGAGATCCGCCAGCGCCGCCCGCACCACCGCCGCCTGGTCCCGGTGCGCCGTGCCGACGGCGATCCGGTCGGCCGTCAGCGGCGCCGGATCGGGCGACCGCTCCGAGGTCGCCGCGCCGCCGCGCTCCAGCAGCCGCCGTACGACCTGGGCCACCGCCCGTACCGCCTCGGGGTCGGTGCGCGGCGTGTGCCGGGCCGGCAGCTCCAGGAGCCCCCAACCCGTCTCCGCGGCCTCGTCGATGACCAGGTCGGGGCCGGAACCGTCCGACGGCACACCGAAGGTCAGCAGCCGGTCACCGTGTCCCGTGCCGCTGCGGAACGGCGTGTACGGGTAGAACGCGTCCGAGACCAGCGGGGCCGCGGACGCCGGGAGGCGCCACGACACCGGCAGCCGGTGCTGCGGCAGTTCGGGGTTGTGCGCGAGCAGGGTCGTGACGGCGGACGCCGAGGGGTCGTACGACAGTCCCGCCCACTGCTCCGCGCCCACGATGGCGAACGGGTCCAGCTGGCCCGGATCGCCCACGAACAGCGCCCGCTCGAAGAGGCCGGCCACGGCCAGCAGCGCGTCGGAGCGCATCTGGTACGCCTCGTCGACGATCGCGTGCCGCCAGGGCTCGACGTTCTTGACGTGGGCCCACTTCGCGGCGGTCGAGATGACGACGGGGAGGCCCGCCAGGTCGGTGGCCTTCGCCGACTTGCGGACGTTCCCCAGGTCGTCGAGTGCCTTGTCGTACGGGTCGGCGTCACTGCTGTGCAGGCGCCCCACCGGCAGCTCGGGGTCCTTCTCGGCGAGTCGCACGACCAGGTCGTCGACCTGGGAGTTCGTCTGCGCGATGACCATCAGGGGGCGTCCGGCGGAGGCGAGTTCGAGTGCCGCGCGCACCACGAGGGTCGACTTCCCGGCGCCGGGCGGGGAGTCGACGACGACTCCGCGGTGCGTGCCGTGCAGGGTGTCGCGCAGGATCGCGTCGGTGGCGCGGGCGGCCGCGGCCCCGGGATCGAAGACCGTGGTCACAGGATGTCCTCCTCGGTCACCGGATCCGGCTGCGGTACGGCGTCGGGGTCGCCCGGCGGGCCGCCGTGCGTCCACGGTGTGTTCTCCGGGTCGGGCAGCTTCGCGCCGCCGCGCTGCTCGTGCTCGAAGAGCGTGAAGCAGACGAGGTCGCCCTTCTCCGGCACGGACCCGGGCTCGGGCTCCTTGCCGCGGCCCATCTTGTCGACGATCCGCAGCACGAGCAGACCGCCCTCCTCCTCCGTTCCGGTGGCCCGCGCGGGTCCGGCGAATTCGGCCGCCTGCGGTTTGCCCTCCAGCGACCGGTACACCTTTGTGCGCTCAGCGAGATGCGGCCGGTCGTCCGTGCGGACGGTCACCAGGGGGCGGGGGCTCGGGCGCCTGCTCTCGCTGTACGCCATGACGACATCGACGACCTCGCCCGTGAAGGCCTCGCCGACCAGGCGCCGCCCGGCCATGACGAGCGGATCGTCGAGCGCCTCCTGCGCGTCCAGGCGGGCCTGTTCGCGCTCGCGCGTGGCCAGCTTGTTCGCCGCCGTGACCGCGTCGTCGCGGCGTGGCTGCGGCGGCTCGCCCGCGACGACCCGGTCGCGGTGACCGGTGAACGACCAGCGGTCGCGGGTCCATCGGTCGGCCGTGTGCACCCCTTCGGGCAGGGTCCGCAGCAGGTCGAGGCCCTGCCACACCGCGTCCCAGGTGGGCCGGGCGACCCGCTCCACCAGGGCACCGATCTCCCGCTCTGCCGCGGTGAGTTCACCGAGCCGGTCGTCCGCCTCCCCGCCGTCCTCGGCGGCGGCGAGTGCCGTCCGCGCGCGGTCGTAGCGCTCGATGGCGGGAGCCAGCAGCTTGTTGTCGAAGGCGGGATCGGTGGCCGGTCCCGCGGGCGGGCGGACGAGCTGGCCGCGGGAGTCCCGCCGGAGTTCCGCCTCCAGGGCCGCCCGCGCGCCCGACTCGCCCGGCGGGGGATCGATCCAGGCGAGCAGCGCTCCCAGGTGCTGGTCCTCCAGGCTGCTCTGGCCGGTGGCCCAGTGCCGGGACAGCGCGTCACCGAGGACGAGCAGCAGAGCGGAGCCGGGCACCCGGGCCCGCTCCCCGAAGTGCGTCAGCCACCGTCCGAGCAGCGGCACCCGGGGCGGCGCCGGATGAGGTGCCTCCGGCTCCTGCTCCGCGGTGCGCCGGAACCGCATGGAGCGCCCGAGGAGCCGTACGAACTCCGCACCGGCCCGGCTCGGCACGATCAGCTGGGGCGCGTCCGCGCACAGCTCGACCTCGACCTTGACCCGCTTCCCGGTCTCCGGATCGGTCTCGTTGCGCTCGGCCGCCTCGACCGCGTCCGCGTAGGAGTCGACGTACGGCAGGACGACGTCCGCGAGCTCGGCGAGGAACGCGAACCGCAGATCGCGGTCCCGGGGCTGGGGCACGAACAGCAGCCGCGGCGCGTCCCGGTCCGTACCGACCAGGGCCCCGAGGGGGGCGCCGGCCTCACCCGCGGTGATCAGGGGCACGAGGACGAGCGGCCGGTCGGAGAGATGCCGGTGGCGGACGGTGGCGAGGGGCTGCGCCCGCCCGCTCTCGACGGCTTCCAGCCGGGCGAGGGTGGCGATCAGCGACAAGGGGTCACCTCCGGAAGCGCGGTCCGGCCGGTGGGGTGCGCCGGTTCATGTCCCCGCAGGGCTTCCGCCCGCAGCCGGGCCGCTCCGCGCAGGGCGGCGACCGCCGGATCCCGCGGGTCCCCGGCGTCTCCGCGGGCCGCCGCCAGCACGTCGTCCACGGTGGTCAGACCGCCCAGCTCCGCGCGCAGCGACCGTCCCAGCGAGGTCACCGCGCCCGCTTCCCGGGAGCGGGCACGGCAGTGGAAGGCGAGCTCGCAGGCGGCCAGGCACTCGGGGGCGTAGGCGGCGGGGACGGCCTCGACCGCCGCGGTCAGCCGGTCGGCCGGCAGACCGGGGGCGAAGCAGGTGTCCTCGGGGAGGGCGGCCGCGATGTCCTCGACCCGGGTGAGGCGGTCCAGCTGGCGGCGGGTGACCGCGCGCTGCTTGCGGACGTCGACGGCGGACGCGGTCGGGAGGTTGGAGAAGTCCTTGGGGCAGACCAGCAGGACGCGGTGGCGGACCCCGGGGGCCGGGTCCAGGCGCGCGGCGACTTCTTCCAGCGCGAGGACGTACACCGCGGACTGGCGGGCGGCGGCGCCCACCTTCGCCGGGTCGGCGGAGCCGTCCAGCATGGGGAAGGACTTGATCTCGACGACCGTCCAGGTCCCGTCGGGGTGCACGACGACGGCGTCCGGTTCGAGGAAGGCGGGGGAGCCCGCGACGTCGAGGGCGAGCATGGGGTGGTCGAGCAGGGTCCAGGCACCGGCGGCGGTGGCGTCGCGCAGCGCCAGAGCGGTACGGGCCGTGCGGCCCTCGGGGCCGGCGGCGGTCAGGTCGGGGACCGTCCCGGCCCGGGGCGGCTCGGCGCCGGGGTCCAGCTTCTCGTGCACGAGCCGCAGCAGCTCCGCGCCGCCGTCCGCCTTGACCCGGGCCTCGAACGCGTTGCCCCGCATGAAGGCGAACTGGGACTGGCCGAAGGAGGACGGCGAGCCCAGCCCTTCCGCCAGCTTCGCCTTGTCCACGCCCGCGCCGTCGAGCAGGGCGCGCCGCTCGCATCCGGGGTTCGCGGCGAGCGCCGCGAGCGCGCGCGCGTCCAGGGCCTTGGGCGGTACCGCCGGGCCGCGCAGCTCAGCGAGTCTTCCCCAGACTCCCGGCTTCGCTGGAGGAGGGGAGATCCCAGTCCGCGGCTCCGTCCCCCGCATCCGTGGGAGGGACACCGGGGTCGGCTCCCGGTCCGGTGCGGGACTCGCGCTGTCGGGGAAGGCGTTCACCCGTGGAAGTCTGGCATCCGGCACTGACATGTGGGGAACCCGCGTCGGGGGAGGCGCCCGCGATCCACGGGATCCGGGTTGTCAGGAGCGTCTTCACACGGTCCGCGAGCCGTGTCACGTGCGGGGCGAGCAGCAGCCCCGTTCCCATCACCGCGACGCCGGCGACCGCGTCGAGGAAGTAGTGGTTGGCCGTGCCCATCACGACGATCGTGGTGAGCAGCGGGTACGCGACGCCCGCGAGCCGGACGACGCGTGTACGGCCGTAGCGCCACAGCATCACTCCGCACCACAGCGACCAGCCCACGTGCAGGCTCGGCATCGCCGCGTACTGGTTCGTCATGCCGCCGAGACCCCGTGGAGCGCTCGCCTCGCCGCCCCACCAGCCGTACGAGCTGTACTGGGCCATCGTGTCGACGAAGCCGTGGCCCGCCGAGAGCAGCCGGGGCGGGCAGGTCGGCATCAGGGTGAAGCCGATCAGACCGATGAGCGTGGACGTCATCAGCCAGGTGCGGGCCGCGCGGTACAGGACGGCACGGGAGCGGTAGAGCCAGATCAGGATGACGGGCGTCACCAGGTAGTGCAGTGACGCGTACCAGAAGTCGGCGGGCACGCCGAGCCAGGCCTCGTGGGTGAACAGCCGGTTGAGCGGGTGCTCGGCGTTGAGGTGGAGGGCCTTCTCGATACGCAGGACCTCCAGGCCGTGACCGACGGCGCTGTCCGTGTCGCCCCGGGCGAGCAGCCGGCCCGCCGAGTACGACGCGTACACCAGCACTATCAGCGGCAGCTCGGTCCACCAGCGCAGCCGGAGGTGAGGTGCCGACGGGCGCAGCTCGGTCCACCGGCCGAACCGGGCGTGCGGTGCCGTCCCGGTCCGCCGTGCATCGGTCTGCGGCATCCGATCGCCCTCCCCCATCTGCTCGTCGTGCCCCGGCGAACCCCGCCGGTGGCCGCACCGACCCCGCGCGAGCGACCGCTCGCGGTGTGACGGTGCGCAAGTCTGTCCGTGACGATGCGTGGCCGCACCGGATTTTACGGCGTATGCGAACGGCCCTGGGAAGCGCCCCCGGTCGTCAAGGACGCTGAGATCGCCCCGCGGGTTGCCCCTCGCGGGGGTGCGCGATGATGGAGTGACCCATATATCCGGCGAATCGGGAAGGCTTCTCCCCATGGCACCGCGCATCCTGCTGGCCCGGCATGGACAGACGGAGTGGTCGCTGTCCGGCAAGCACACCGGCAGGACCGACGTACCGCTGCTGGACGAGGGCCGGCGCGGCGCCAGGACGCTGGGGGAGCGACTGCACCGGGCACCCTTCGACGGGCTCCCCGGGGCGGAGGTGCTCACCAGCCCGCTGGCACGCGCGCGTGAGACGTGCGAGCTGGCCGGCTTCGGCGAGCGCGCCACCTCCTGGGACACGCTGATGGAGTGGGACTACGGCGCGTACGAGGGGATGACCCCGGCCGAGATCCAGGCCGTACGACCGGGCTGGTTCATCTGGCGCGACGGGGTGCCCGGGGGCGAGACCCTGGAGCAGGTCACCGCGCGCGCGGACGAGGCCGTCGGCCGGGCCCGCGCCGCCGACCGCGATGTGCTGGTCTTCGCGCACGGGCACATCCTGCGCTCCATCGGTGCGCGCTGGCTGGGCCTCCCGCTCGACTTCGCCGCCCGGATCCGTCTCCACCCGACCTCGCTGTCGGTGCTCGGCTGGGCCTACGGGGAGCCCGCCATCGAGACCTGGAACGACCTCGGACATCTGATCGCGTAGAGCGCGTGGACCGGGTCCGCCTTCACCAGGTGCCCGCGCCTTCGGTCCGCGGCCGCCTCACGCGGTCCGCGGCAGATTCGCGTGGCGCTCCAGGAACGCCGAGACGCCCGACGCCCTGCGGTGCGGCAGCAGCACCCGCGCGGTGGCCGCCAGCATGGTCTGGATGCGGGACGACTGGACCTCGCCCAGCAGGTCGAGGACGCGCAGACCCGCGACGGCGGCCTCGTCGGGGTGGCCGCCGCGGGCGAGGTCGTCGGCGAGTTCCGCGGTGTAGAGGGCGATGTTGCGGGTGAAGTGCGGATCCTGCAGGTGTGCCGCGCGACGGGCGTGACGGGCCGCGCGCGGCCAGTCGCCCAGCGTGGACCAGCACTGCGCCTCCAGGCCCTCCAGTTCGGCCTCTCCGTAGAAGGTCATCCACTCGGGATCGGTCGGGGAGGAGCCGCGCTCGAAAAGGGCCTGGGCGCGGACGAGGGCCCGCTCGCACTCCGCGCGGTCGGCGAGCCCCGCCCAGCCGCCCGCCTCGCGCAGGGTGAGCAGCGAGAGCAGTCGCGGGGAGCCGAGCGGACGCGCCGCCCGCTGCGCCGCCTGTGCCGCGCGCACCGCCTCACGTGGGCGGCCCGCGTCGCGGGCGAGGAAGGCCGTGTTGCAGAAGGCGTGCGCCTCCAGGCCGGGGTCGCCGGACATCCGTGCGGTCGCCAGTGCCTCGGCGTAGTGCGAGCGCGCGTCGTCGAAGCGCCCGGAGTCGTGTGCCAACCAGCCGACCGAGATGGCCAGTTCGCCCGCCCCCGCGTACAGCCGGTCGGCGGTCCGCTGCCGGGTGGTGCCCGCGTCGAGCAGTTCGTACGCGGTGCGCAGGGGGGCGGCGGCCCGCCGGTAGAGGCCGTCGGCCCCGTGCCGGTCGTCGAGCAGCCGGATCCTTCGTACGGCCTCTTCGAGGGCGCCCGCCTCGGACGTCCCGACGCGGCGGACGCGGTGGACGCGGTGGTCCGCGGCCTCGGCCGTACCGTCGAACGTGCCCGCGAAGGGGCCCAGTGTGGCTGCCGCCATGGTGGCGGTGCCGCCGGTCATGAATGCGCGACGCTGCACGTCGCTCTCCTCGTGGTTCTGTTCATGGTGCTTGTGCGGGTCGTGCGGGTCCTGCGTGGTCTCATACGTCTCACACGCCCCTTCCGTCTCACCCGGGGTGCACGAAAGGCTTGTGGTGTGCGCGGGGGGCTCTTCGTCCGTGCCGCGCGCCCCTCGTCCGCGCACGGACGAGCGGGGCGAGAAGCCCAGGTCGGTCAGTGTGCGGCCGGGGAACATGTGCAGGAACACCCGCTCGTACGCGTAGTTGGGACAGCGGATCTCGCCGGCCTCCACCCGCCCGACATAGCGCGCGTCGCAGCTGACCCGCTCGCCGATCTCGCGCGCGGCCCGCCGGACCGCCGCGGCGAACTCGCCGGGCGAGCGCTGTCCGCGCAGCCGCCGGAAGGCGAGGTTCGGCCGCGGTGGCCGGGGGGACTGGGACGAGGTCACCGTTGACGACGTCATGGCCGGGCCCTCTCTTGCGAACCGTCGAACCATGTCGGAACCAGGGCGAAGTGTCTGTGTCATGCCGTGTGGTGCCCTGCTCCGGCGGAGCAAGAACGTACCTGCTGTGACGACGTCGCCACGCTGGGTTTGGCTACAAAACGGATATCTCATGCATGATCTGCCATGAACTGCCATCCTTTGCGGCGGTGTTCCGCCGTAGCCGTTGACGTTCTGACGCGTTGAACCCGGTGGACCGGGAGCGCACCCGAACTCCCGACCCGCTCGAGCAGGAGGAGGGGTTCCGTGTTGGAGGCCGGGTTGGAGAGCACCGAGTTCCGTAGACCGCCGTCGACCGCCGGGTACGGGTCGTCCCCGGAGTACGGCGCCCCACCGCAGCCCGTCGCCGGCTGCGATCTGGTGACCGTTCCGGCGCGCCAGGGCCTGGAGGCGGTCGACATCCTTCGTCGAAGCGCCTGCGAATCCGTCGGGCCCGTTCTGCTCGACGGCGGCTGCGACACCCTCGGCTTCCTGGTGCCGCCCGGCACCGCCGACGCCTGGGACGTGCCGGGCAGCACCTGTACGCAGACCGTCGGCCGCGGCCTGCGGCCGGCCCCCGAGCCGCCGGTCGAGGGCTCGGACTGGCTGCTGCCGCCGGGGGAGGCGGACCCCGCGACCGACCCGGCCGTCCTGCGGGCGGCGCTGGGCGAGGCGGCACGGCTCATCGAGGCCGCGGACAACTGTCGCTGAGCGCCTGAAGCGGCCGCTGGGCCGACCGTCCCGGAGCCCCTGATAATGGCGGAATGGGAAGGTCCAAGAACGCGCGGCGCGGCCAGGCGCCCACCGAGCCCCTCGTCGAGACGGTCGACGGCGGGCTCGCCGAGCTGATACCCGACCGGGACCGCCCGCGCGCGTGGACCCTGCTGATCGACGGCGCCCCGCAGTCCCACGTCGACCTCGACGACCCCGCCCATCTGAGCTTCGAGTACCAGCGCCGCCTCGGCCATGTCATCGACCTGGCCGCCCCGCCCGGCAAGCCCGTGCACGCCGTGCATCTCGGCGGCGGCGCCTTCACCCTGGCCCGCTACACCGCCGCGACCCGCCCCCGCTCCACCCAGCAGGTCGTCGAACGCGACGGCCCCCTCGTCCAACTCGTCCGGCGTGAACTCCCGCTGGACCCCAACGCCCGTATCCGGGTGCGTTCCGTGGACGCCCGTGAGGGGCTCGCCAAGGTGCCGGACGGCTGGGCGGACCTCGTCATCGCCGATGTGTTCAGCGGCGCGCGGACCCCGGCCCACCTGACCTCCGTGGAATTCCTCGACGACGTCCGCAGGGTCGTCAAACCCGGTGGCCTGTACGCCGCCAATCTCGCCGACGGGCCCCCGCTGGCCCATCTGCGCGGCCAGATCGCCACCGCTGCGGCGGTCTTCCCCGAACTGGCCCTCGTCGCCGACCCGACGGTGCTGCGCGGCAAGCGCTTCGGCAACGCCGTCCTGGTCGCCTGCGACCGGCCGCTGCCGCTGGCCGAACTGACCCGCCGCGCGGCCTCGGACCCGCACCCCGGACGGGTCGAACACGGCAGACAGCTCGCCGACTTCACCGGGGGAGCGGCACCGGTCCTGGACGCGGCGGCGGTGGCGTCACCGGCCCCGCCCCCCTCGGTGTTCCGCTGACGGTGCGGGGCCCGCGGCCCACCACCCGGGGCCCAAGGCGAACGGAGGCCGAGGGCGACCCGAACGCCCTCAGTAGGTGCCGATCTCCACATGCGGCGGCCCGTCGTGCCACGTGCAGAACACCGACACCCGATCCGCGCCCGACGTGAACTCCACCCGGATCCACGACTCCGTCTTCCACACCTGCATCGACCAGCCCGAGCCGGGCGTCGCGGAGACGAGTGTCGCGAAGGCCGTGCCCAGGTCGAAGACCGCCCGCCCGCCGTCGGTGTCGTAACTCCTGACCTCACCCGCCGGTCCGCTCCCTGTGGAGGCGCTCGTACTCGGCACGGAGGAGGGCGCCTTCGAGGGCGAGGGGGCGGCGCCCGGCCGCCGGCTGCGCTCCGGGGTCGCCGCGGTGTGCGGCGTCGCGGTCCGCCCGGTCGGGGAGGGGAGCGGCTTCGCCTTCTGCGTGACGGAGTCGCCCACCGTCACGGGCAGCGCCCGCGGCGGGTCGTACGCCGTCCCCGTCATGACCGTGTGGACACCCCACCACGACAGCGTGACCGCCGCGCCCGTGGCGAGCGTCCAAGCCAGTACGTGTACGAGTCCTCTGCGCATCGCGGCCATACTGCCTCACGCGCCCCACGGGTGTCTCGTTCCCGTCGTGCGGCGGGAGTTGTCCACAGGCGCCGGACCGGCATCGCACGGATGGCGTACGGTGCCGCCCATGGCAAGTGTGCTCGTGGTCGAGGACGACCAGTTCGTACGCTCGGCCCTCATCCGGCATCTGACCGACGCCTCGCACACGGTGCGCAGCGTCGGCACCGCGCTCGAGGCGCTGCGCGAGGTCGCTCATTTCCCCTTCGACGTCGTCATCCTGGACCTCGGTCTGCCCGATCTGGACGGGGCCGAGGCCCTCAAGATGCTGCGCGGCATCACCGACGTCCCCGTGATCATCGCCACCGCCCGGGACGACGAGACGGAGATCGTCCGCCTGCTGAACGACGGCGCGGACGACTACCTGACCAAGCCGTTCTCGGTCGAGCACCTGTCCGCGCGGATGGCCGCCGTCCTGCGCCGTTCGCGGTCGGTGGGGGAGGCGCCCGCGTCTGCGGTCATCCGGGTCGGCGGCCTGGCCATCGACCCGTTGCGCCGCAGGGCCGAGCTGGACGGCGTCCGACTCGACCTCACCCGGCGCGAGTTCGACCTGCTCGCCTTCCTGGCCGGCCGGCCCGGTGTCGTCGTGGCCCGCAAGGAGCTGCTCGCCGAGGTGTGGCAGCAGTCGTACGGGGACGACCAGACCATCGACGTCCATCTGTCCTGGCTGCGGCGGAAGCTGGGCGAGACGGCGGCGAGGCCGCGCTATCTGCACACCCTGCGCGGTGTCGGCGTGAAACTGGAGCCACCGCGGGCGGAGTTCCCGCGAGCGGAGCCGCCGCTGTGAGGTGGGCACTGGTCAAGGTGTGCGTGGCGGTGACCACGATGGTGGTGGTGGCCTTCGCGGTCCCGCTCGGGCTCGTCATCAAGGAGATGGCCCGCGACCGCGCGTTCTCGAACGCCGAGCGGGAGGCCGCGGCCGTCGCGCCCGCGCTCTCCATCACCACCGACCGCGAGCAGTTGGAGCGGGTCGTCGCCTCCGCCGGTTCCGACGACGGCATGGCCGTGCACATACCGGCGAGCGACGGCGCCAGGGCGGTCGACATCGGCCGGCAGCGCGCCGCCGCCAAGGACATCGCGACCACGCGCCGGCTGGGCCGGGCCTCCACCTCCGAGGTCCTGGGCGGTTCCACCCTGCTCCAGCCCACCGCGCTGAGTTCCGGCGAGATCGCGGTCGTCGAGGTGTACGTCCCCGAGTCCGAGGTCAGCAACGGCCTGGGGACGGCCTGGGCGGTGCTCGCGGCGGTCGGCGTCGCGCTCATCGTCGGCTCGGTCGCGGTCGCCGACCGGCTGGGCGTACGCATGGTGCAGCCGGCCCAGCGGCTGGTCGAGGGCGCGCACGAACTGGGGGAGGGCAAGCTCGGAGCGCGGGTCCCCGAGGAGGGCCCCACCGAACTGCGGCTGGCGGCCGTCGCGTTCAACTCGATGGCCGACCAGGTCGTCCAACTCCTGGCGAACGAACGGGAGCTGGCGGCGGACCTCTCGCACCGCCTGCGCACCCCACTGACCGTACTGCGGCTGAACACGGCCTCGCTCGGCGACGGACCGGCCGCCGAGCAGACCCGGGCTGCCGTGGCGCAGCTCGAGCGTGAGGTCGACACGATCATCCGGACGGCGCGCGAGGCTAAGCCGCAGACGGTGGCGCTCGGTGCCGGGGCCGGGTGCGACGCGTCCGAGGTGGTCCGCGAGCGGATGGACTTCTGGTCGGCGCTCGCCGAGGACGAGGGCCGCAAGGTGCGGGTCGCGGGCGTGGACCGTCCGGTCCGCATACCGGTCGCGCGGGCCGACCTGGTGGCCGCGCTCGACGCCCTCCTCGGCAACGTCTTCCGGCACACCCCGGAGGGCACGGCCTTCGCGGTCGACGTGCACAACGGCGACGACGCGGTGATCGTGCTGGTGTCGGACGCGGGACCGGGGATCGTGGACCCGGAGTCGGCGATGGCCCGCGGACGGGGCTCGGGCAGAGACGGATCGACCGGGCTCGGGCTGGACATCGTGCGGCGACTGGCGGAGTCGACGGGCGGGGACGTACGGCTGGGGTCGTCGGTGCTGGGAGGCACCGAGGTGCGGATATGGATCCAGCTGGACGGGCGGGCGCCGGTGCGGCGCGGGCACCGGGGAGCGGTACGGCGACGCAGACGCGGCGTCGGCGTGCGCTGAGCCGGGTCCGGTGCCGGCCGGTCCAGGGCCCTGAACCGGCCGGGACAGGTCTCGACCTTTAACCGTCCCCGATGCCTTCCTTAAGCGCACCCTAAGATCGCAGGCCCCCGTCCGGATGAAGCGGTTTGCCCGATTCCGGATCGCTAGCGTGCTGCCCGCACCCCCTGGGAATCCCCAGCGAACTCCCGTGAAACCGCGAAGGCAGGCACGCGATGAGCAGTACGCACCGGCGCAAGGTCAGTGGCAGGAACAAGGCGATAGGCGGCGTCGTGGCGGCTGCCGTGGTCGGCGGCGGCGCCCTCCTGTTCTCCGGCACCGCGCTCGCCGCCGGTGTCGGCGCCACGTACACCAAGACCAGTGACTGGTCCACGGGTTACACCGCTCAGTACGTCATCACGAACGACACCGGCCGGACGAAGAGCGACTGGACGCTGGAGTTCGACCTGCCCTCCGGCGCCCGGCTCGGCTCGTTGTGGAACGGCGAGGCCGGCGTGAGCGGAAGCCACGTCACGGTGAAGCCCCCGTCCTGGGACAAGGACGGCCTGGCGGCCGGCGAGTCGGTCACCGTCGGCTTCGTCGTGAACGGCACCGCGGACCCGAAGGGCTGTGTCATCGACGGCGCCAAGTGCTCGGTGGACGACGGCGCGACCCCGGAACCGAGCGGCCGCCCCACGCGGCCGGCCACCCCCACGGCCACGCCGAAGCCCACCCCCACCGCGTCCCACAGCAGCACCCCGACCACGCCCGCCTCCACACCGGCCGCCACCCCGACGCCCTCCACCCCGGCGAGCACCGGCAGCGGCACCACCGCCGGCTTCGCGCCCTACGTCGACACCTCCCTCTACCCGGCCTTCGACCTGGTCGGCAGCGCGACGGCCACCGGGGTCAAGAACTACAACCTCGCCTTCATCACCGACGGCGGCGGCTGCACGCCCAAGTGGGGCGGGGTGAGCGACCTCGCCAGTGACGCGGTGGCCGCGCAGATCGGCGCGCTGCGGGCGAAGGGCGGCGACGTCCGCGTCTCCTTCGGCGGCGCCTCCGGTTCGGAACTGGCGACGACCTGCTCGTCGGCGGACGCGCTGGCGACGGCGTACGGGAAGGCCGTGGACGCGTACCGGCTGACGAAGGTCGACTTCGACGTCGAGGGCGGCGCGCTGCCCAACACCACGGCGAACACCCACCGCGCGAAGGCCATCGCGAAGCTCCAGCAGCAGCACCCGGGCCTGGACGTGTCCTTCACGCTCCCCGTCATGCCCGAGGGCCTCACCCAGGACGGCGTGAACCTCCTGTCCGACGCCCGGTCGAACGGCGTGAAGATCTCTGCCGTCAACATCATGGCGATGGACTACGGACCCTCGTACAGCGGTGACATGGGCACCTACGCCGAGCAGGCCGCCACTGCCACGCAGGCCCAGGTCAAGAGCGTCCTCGGACTGTCCGACAGCGCGGCCTGGAAGACCGTGGCCGTCACCCCGATGATCGGCGTCAACGACGTGGCGTCCGAGATCTTCAAGGTCGACGACGCCGCCCAGCTGGTCGCGTTCGCCAAGTCCAAGGGGCTCGGCTGGCTGTCGATGTGGTCCGCGAGCCGCGACAAGCAGTGCGCGGGAGGCGCGAAGAACTCCGCGGACGCGACCTGCAGCTCGGTCGTCCAGGACGCGGGGGCGTTCTCGAAGGCGTTCGGCGCCTTCAAGTAGGCACGGCAGCCACCGAGTCCTCCCCCACGGGAAGAGCGTCCCGGCCGGGACCACCCCCCATCCGGCCGGGGCGCGGCCCCCTTTCCGGACACCGCGCCCCGCCCCCCCCGATCCCCCGCCCCCCGATCCCCCGCCCCCGTCTCCCGCCCTACTCGGCCGGGGCCGTCACCGGCGGCAGCGTCCCCGTCCGGGCCGCCCGGCTGTACCAGAGGGCGCTCGACTTCGGCGTACGGGCCAGGGTCGCGTAGTCGACGTACACCGCGCCGAAGCGCTTCTCGTAGCCGTACGCCCACTCGAAGTTGTCCATCAGCGACCAGAGGTAGTACCCGCGGACGTCCGCGCCGTCGGTGATGGCGCGGCGGACCGCCGACAGGTGGCCATGCAGGTAGGCGATGCGCTCGGGGTCGTGGACGCGGCCCTCCGGGTCCGGCTTGTCGTCGTACGCGGCGCCGTTCTCCGTGATGTACAGCGGCAGGCCGGGCGCCTCCCGCGTGTAGCGCGTGATCAGGTCGTGCAGGCCCGTCGGGTCGATCGTCCAGCCCATCTCCGTCCGCTCGCCCGGAGTCTGGTGGAACATCACGTCGTCGGCGCCCGGCCACGGCGTGTACGCGCTCGCCCCGTGGCCGTCCGCACGGGGACCGGACGCGGTCGCCTCCGCGGCCGACACCAGCGTCGGGGTGTAGTAGTTCAGCCCCAGCGCGTCGAGCGGCTGCTTGATCGACGCCAGGTCGCCGTCCAGGACGTACGACCAGTCCGTGATCGCGGACGTCTCCTCGAACAGGCCCTCCGGGTAGGCGCCGTGCAGCATCGGGCCGTGGAAGACACCGTTGGCCAGGTTGTCGATGCGCCGGACCGCCGCGAGATCCGCCGGACTCTGCGAAAGCGGCCTGACGACCGAGGAGTTGAGGCTCACCGCGACCGAGTTGCGGGCCGGCATCACGGACCTCAGCGCCTTCGCGCCCAGGCCGTGCGCCAGGTTCAGATGGTGGGCGGCCTTCAGCGACGCCGCCGCGTCCGTACGGCCCGGCGCGTGCACCCCGGAGCCGTAGCCCAGGAACGCGCTGCACCACGGCTCGTTCAGGGTGATCCACTGCTCCACCCGGTCGCCCAGCGCCTCGCCCACGATCTGGGCGTAGTCGGCGAACCGCAGCGCCGTGTCGCGCTCGGGCCAGCCGCCCGTGTCCTCCAGCTCCTGGGGGAGGTCCCAGTGGTAGAGGGTGATGGCCGGCTTGATGTCGTGGGCCAGCAGTTCGTCGACCAGGTTGCGGTAGAAGTCCAGACCCCGCTGGACCGCCGGCCCGCGGCCCGTCGGCTGGACCCGGGACCAGGAGACCGAGAAGCGGTACGCGGACAGGCCCAGCTCCGCCATCAGGGCCACGTCGTCACGGAAGCGGTGGTAGTGGTCGACAGCGATGTCACCGGTCTCGCCGCCGGCCGTCTTTCCGGGCGTGTGGCTGAAGGTGTCCCAGATGGAGGGCGTGCGGCCGTCCTCCCGTACCGCCCCCTCGATCTGGTAGGCGGAGGTCGCCGCGCCCCAGAGGAACGCGGGGGGAAAGGTCACGGGCGATGCGGGTTCAGGCATGGAAGCGCTCCCATGGAAGGTCGTGGAGAACGACGGTAAGCGAGGAGAAAAGAGTGGAGGAGAGGAGAGGGGCAGGCGAAGGGGACGGTGGGGCCGGGGCGGCGGTGACCCGGCCCCCACGGGCGGCGGTACGGCGGGTCAGCCCTTGATCGCGCCCTGCATGATGCCGCCCACGATCTGCTTTCCGAACAGCAGGAAGGCGATGAGCAAGGGCAGTGTGCCGAGCAGCGCGCCCGCCATGATCACGGCCTGGTCGGGGACGTAACCGGTGCCCAGCGAGTTCAGGGCCACCTGCACGGTGGGGTTCTGCTGGTTGAGGGCGATGATCGGCCACAGGAAGTCGTTCCAGGCCATCACGAAGGTCAGCAGACCGAGGACCGCCATCGCCGGCCGCGCCGCCGGGAAGACGACGTGCCACACGACGCGCAGGCTGCTCGCGCCGTCCACCCGCGCCGCCTCGATCAGCTCGGTGGGCAGCGCCTGGACCAGGTACTGCCGCATGAAGAACGTACCGAAGGCACTCACCAGGGTGGGCAGGATGACCGTCTGCAGCTGGTTGGACCAGCCCAGGTCGCTCATCCACAGGTACAGCGGCACGACGGCCAGCTGCGGCGGGATCATCATCGTGCCGATGGTCAGCAGCAGCAGGGTGCTGGAGAACCTGAACCGCAGCTTGGCGAAGGCGAACCCGGCGAGCGTGGAGAAGACGACCGTACCGACGGTGATGGTCCCGGCGACGATCGTGGAGTTGAGCATCGCGGTGCCGAGCCCGGCCTGCTCCCAAGCGGCCTGGAGGTTCTTGAACAGGTTCCCGCCGAACCACAGCGGCGGCGGGCTCTGCGCGAGCCGCTCGTTGTTGCGGGAGGCCGCGACGGCCGTCCAGACCAGCGGAGCGAGCGAGACCAGCGCGAAGACGGCCAGGACGACATAGGTGACCGGTCCCGCGTGCAGCTGCTTGCCCGCGCCGAGCACCCGGCGGCGTCCGGGGCCCCGGACGTCCCCGGTTCCCTTCGCCGCCGCCTGGGGGACAGTCAGTTCAGTGGTGGTCATTGGGATTTCCTCAGCCGTCGGGTGACCAGCAGGTTGATCGCGGCGACGATCAGCAGGATCAGGAACATCGTCCATGCGATCGCTGACGCCTTGCCGAGGTTGCCGATGCCCCAGCCCTGGTCGTACATGTACAGGCCGAGCGTCTGGTACTGGTGCGCGGAGCCGCCCTTCGAGCCGCTGACCCCGCCGAACAGGAGCGGCTCACCGAACAGCTGCGTCGCGCCGATCGTGGACACGACCACCGTGAACAGGATCGTCGGCCGCAGCATCGGGACCGTCACATGGCGGAACTGCTGCCAGCGGCCCGCGCCGTCGAGAGCCGCCGACTCGTACAGGTCCGTGGGGATCGCCTGCATCGCCGCGAGGTAGATCAGCGCGTTGTAGCCGGTCCACCGCCAGATCACGATCGAGGAGACGGCGAACTGCGAACCCCAGTCCGACTCACGCCAGTTGATCGGGTGGACACCGACGAAGTGCAGCAGCCAGTTGATCATGCCGCCGTCCCACGAGTACAGCAGCGTGAAGACCAGCGTCGCCGCCGCCACGGAGGTGGCGTACGGGGTGAGCATCACGACCCGCCACACGGTGGAGCCGCGCAGCCGGTAGTTGAGCAGGTGGGCGATCCCGAGCGCCATGACCAGCTGCGGCACGGTGGAGATCACGCCGATGCTGAAGGTGTTCTCCAGGGCGTTCCAGAAGAACTCCGAGGACAACAGGTTCTTGTAGTTGTCCAGCCCGGCCCAGGTCTGGTGGTCCAGGCCCGACAGCTGCACGTTGTGCAGCGAGTACCAGGCCGTGTAGAGCAGAGGCACGAGCCCGAAGGCACCGAAGATGACGAAGAAGGGGGCGATGAACGCGTACGGCGACGCCTTCATGTCCCAGCGGTACAGCCGGCTGCGCCAGGAATCCGGGCCGGGCGGCGGCGTACCGCGACCCTGAGCGCCCCGGGCCGCGCCCGGCTGGGAGCCGGGCGCGGCGTCGGCGCTCGTCGCGGTGTGCGCGAGAGCCTCCTTGGAGCTGGTCACTGGCCGAGCACGTCCTTGATCTCCGCCTTGGCCGCGTTCCAGCCCTGGTCGGGAGACTTGCCCTTCTGCTCGACCTGGAGGATGCCCACGTCGGTGATCGCGGTGCCGATCGGCTGGTCCTTGGTGCCGAAGTTCTGCACGGGGATGGTCTTCGCCGAGTCGGCGAAGATCTGCGTGATCGGCGCGTCCGAGAAGTACGACGTCGTCGCGGCCGCCGGCTTCAGGCCGGCGTACGCCCCGGGAGTCGAGGGGAAGCTCGCCTGCTTGGCGAAGACCTTCGCCTGCTGCTCGGGCGCGGTCAGCCACTTGGCCAGCGCGATGGCCTCCTTCTGGTGCTTGCCGGCCGTCGGCACGCCGATGAACGAACCGCCCCAGTTGGCAGCGGTCGGCGCCGCCGCCACGTCCCACTTGCCGTTCCCGGCGTCACCGGACTTCTCCTGGATGTAGCCCATCATCCAAGCGGGGCAGGCCACCGTCGCGAACGATCCCTTGGCGAAGCCCTGGTCCCAGGTCGGGTCGAACTGCTTCAGCTTCGCCGACATGTTGCTGGTCGCCACCGTCATCGCGGCGTTCCAGGACTTCTTCACCCCCGAGGACTTGTCCCAGATGACGTTGCCGTCCTTGTCGTAGTACCGCTCGCTCTCGCCGCCGAGCGCCGCGTTGTAGACCGAGGAGGCGGAGTCCACGTACTTGGTGCCGCTCGGCGCCTTCTTCATGTACTGCTTGCCGAGGTCGACGTACTTGGCCCAGTCGCCCTTCCACTGCGCGGCGAGCTTGGTGCGGTCGGTCTCCAGACCGGCCTGCTTGAAGAGGTCCTTGCGGTAGCAGATCGCCATCGGGCCGATGTCCGTACCGAGCCCGATGGTCTTGCCGTCCTTGGTGGTGGCCTGGGCGGTCTTCCAGTCCAGCCACTGGGACTTGTCGACCTCCTTGCCGAGGTCGACGAACTTGTCGGCCTGGGTCTGGACGGCCTCGGTGATGTTGCCGACCTCGATCGCCTGGATGTCGTCGGTACCGGAGCCGGCCTGCAGACGGGTGAGCGTCTTGGGCCAGTAGACGTCGGTACGGGTGGTGACGTTCTCCTTGATGGTGACGTCCGGGTGCAGCTTCATGTACTCGTCGTAGAGACCGGCCTGCTTGTAGCCGAAGACGCCGAAGGTGCCGATCGTCAGAGTGGTCTTGCCTTTGCCGCCCCCACCGCCGTCGCCCGAGTTCGACGATCCGTCGTTCGAGTCGTTGGCGCAGCCGGCCAGCAGCCCTGTGGTCAGCGCGGCGACGGCCGCGAGGGCCCCCAGCCTGCGGGACCGGTGGGTACTCGTGCGCATTGCGTCCTCCTGTTGCCTGACGTGCCGACCCCCCGGCCAACTGCATTGTTGGGCCCGTTTTTCTCGCTGCGGCTCGGGCGGGGAACGTGCGGGATATGTAGGTGTCAGGTACCGTGGGAGCGCTCCCACAGGTGATGTGTTGAAGAGTCGTCGGTTCGCGCGGGGGTGTCAAGGGAGCGGACACGGAGAGACGCGTTCAGTTATCGGCCTGTTAACTAACTCCGAGGGGCAGGGCGAAAAAGGTGGGGGGACGGGTGGAGCGGTTCGTGCCGAGGTGACTTCACGGGGCGGGCCCGCGGTGCCGGTGAGGCCGGCACCAGCAGCCTCGGCGAGGTTGCCACCGCGGCCGGGCCCCTGTCCATGAACGGGACTGTTAGATTCCAGGCCAGCCGCTCAGAAGCGCGGCGTCGACGGGAGGCGGACCATGGCAGGCCACGGAGCGCGGGGCCGGAGCGGCGGGCGGCCGACCCTCGAGGAGGTCGCCGCGCGCGCCGGTGTGGGCCGCGGCACGGTGTCCCGGGTGATCAACGGTTCCCCGCGGGTCAGCGACGCGACCCGCGCCACGGTCGAGGCGGCGGTGGCGGAGCTCGGTTATGTTCCGAACACGGCGGCTCGCGCGCTCGCCGCCAACCGCACGGACGCGATCGCGCTCGTCGTCCCCGAGCCGGAGACCCGGTTCTTCGCGGAACCGTACTTCTCGGACATGCTCCGGGGTGTCGGCGCGGAGCTCTCCGACACCGAGATGCAGCTGCTGCTGATCTTCGCGGGCAGCGACCGGGAGCGGCAGCGCCTGGCCCAGTATCTGGCGGCGCACCGCGTGGACGGCGTCCTGCTCGTCTCGGTGCACGCGGACGACCCGCTGCCCGACCTGCTCTCCCAGCTGGAGATCCCGGCGGTGATCAGCGGCCGGCGCTCGGCGGACGAGACGCTGCCGTCCGTGGACTCCGACAACTACGGCGGGGGGCGCCTCGCCGTCGAGCATCTGGTCGCCCGGGGGCGCCGCAGGATCGTTCACCTCGCGGGCCGCCTCGACGTCTTCGGCGCCCAGCGTCGTGTCGACGGCTACCGCGAGGGTCTGCGCGCCGCGGGCCGTCCGGTGGACGACGGCCTCATCGTCGCGGGCGACTTCACCGAGGAGGGCGGGCGCCGGGCGATGACCGAGCTGCTGGCCCGCTGCCCCGATCTGGACGCCGTCTTCGCGGGCTCGGACGTGATGGCGGCCGGCGCCCGCCAGGTCCTGCGCGAGGCGGGCCGCCGTACACCGGACGACGTGGCCCTGGTCGGCTACGACGACTCGGCCATCGCCCGCCACATGGATCCGCCCCTGACCAGCGTGCGCCAGCCGATAGAGGAGATGGGCCGGGCGATGATCGACCTGCTGCTCGGGGAGATCGCCGACCGCCGCCCGGCGGTGTCGCGGGAGCTGGAGAAGCGTCAGGTCGTGCTGCCCACCGAGCTGGTGGCGCGGGCGTCGTCCTGACGCCGCACGCCACCGCCCCGCCGCCGCTACGGCCCCGTCCCCGTCACCGTCTCCCTCTCGGCCACTGGCACCGGCGTCCGTCACCGCCGCTGTCCTTCACCGCCCTGTACCGCTGACGGCGCAGTCGCCCCGCCGCTGTTGCCGCTGTTGCCGCACGGGAAGAGTTCCGTAGGGCAATCTGGCGGGTATGGTCCTGCATCCCTTGCTGGGAGTCGATGAAGTGCCCGCCGTGGAGCCCTATCTGGGCCGGGTGGGCGAGGTGTTCCGGGCGTTCCGCGAGCAGGACTCGGGGTGCGTGTCGTACGGGGTGAGACTGCTCGACGGCGGCCGGTGGTTCCTCAAGGAGGCGGTCACGGATCATGGCCGGCGCTCGCTGGAGCGCGGCTGGGTCTTCCACCGGTCGGTACGGCACCGGGCGATCGTCCCGCAGGTGCACCGCATCGCCGTGCAGGGCGGCGGCTGGGCGGTGGTGATGCCCTGGCGGGAGGGCGAGGCGCTGTACCCCGCGGAGGTGGACGGGGCGCGCGACCGTGCGGACCCGGCCAGTGCGATGGCACGCTTCCGCGCCCTGCCGGCCGACGCGGTCCTGCGCGCCTTCGACCGGGTCCTGGACGCCCACCTCGCGGTGGAGGCCGCGGGCCAGGTCGCCGTCGACTTCTACGACGGGGCGCTGCTGTACGACTTCGACCGTGACGTCGCCCATCTGATCGACCTCGACGAGTACCGGCCGGGTCCGTTCGTGGTCGAGGAGGAACGCCTGCCGGGCTCCCGGCGGTTCATGGCTCCCGAGGAATGGGTGCGCGGGGCCGTGATCGACACCCGGACGACCGTGTTCACGCTGGGCCGTGCCGCCCGGCTGCTGCTGGACGCGGGCGACGAGGAGCGCGCCTGGCGGGGCACCGCGGCCCAGCAGACGGTCATCGTCCGTGCCACCCGGACCGATCCCGGGGAGCGCTTCGAGAACGTCCACCGTTTCGCCGAGGCGTGGCGGGCGGCCGACACGGCGCCGGGCACCTGAGGCCGGGCGTCCGAGGCCGTGTGTCCGAGGCCGGGTGCGCGGATTCCGGCGTCCGGCGCCTCGCGGACGGAGTTCCGCCCCGGTCCCCGGTCCCGTACCGAGGTCTGGTGTCCGACGTCGCGCGGACGGGGTCCCGGCCCGCGCCCTGGCCCCGGTCCGCGAGGCCCGTACCGCTCGCTGCCGGCGGACTTCGCCGGAATGCCTTCCGCGTGACGGCCGGGCACCGGGCACGACCAGGAGGCGCACATGAGTGAGGCCCGGTCCGCTTGCGCGGACCGGGCCTCGGTCTTTCAGGGTGAGTGACGGGACTTGAACCCGCGACTTCCTGGACCACAACCAGGTGCTCTACCAGCTGAGCTACACCCACCACGACCGGTCTTGGTTTCCCTGACCGGCCGAGAAAAAGTGTACAGGGTCCGGAGGGGTGCTCGCGCCCGGCTTTCGTCCGGGGTCCCCCGGGACCCCGGACACGCGTCATTCCACGGGCAGTACGTGCTTCGCCGCGATGGTGCGGGCGGTCTCCGAGTCGGGGCCGGGCTGCGGGACGAAGATCGCCTCGCGGTAGTAGCGGAGTTCGGCGATGGACTCCCGGATGTCGGCGAGGGCGCGGTGGTTGCCGTTCTTGTCCGGGCTGTTGAAGTACGCCCGCGGGTACCAGCGGCGGGCCAGCTCCTTGACGGAGGAGACGTCCACGATGCGGTAGTGGAGATAGCCCTCCAGTGCGGGCATGTCGCGGAGCAGGAAACCCCGGTCCGTGCCGACCGAGTTCCCGCACAGCGGGGCCTTGCCCGGCTCCTTGACGTGCTCACGCACGTAGGAGAGGACCTGTTCCTCGGCGTCGGCCAGGGTGGTGCCTGCGGCGAGTTCGGAGAGGAGGCCGGAGGCCGTGTGCATCTGGCGCACCACGTCCGGCATCGTCTCCAGGGCCGCGTCCGGCGGGCGGATCACGATGTCCACCCCTTCGCCGAGCACGTTCAGCTCCGAGTCGGTGACCAGCGCGGCCACCTCGATGAGTGCGTCCTCCGACAGCGAGAGCCCGGTCATCTCGCAGTCGATCCACACCATGCGATCGTTCATGGCCCCAACCCTACGGCGCGCCCCGGCGCACGGGCAGGTCCGGGACGGCAACGGTCCCGGACCCCTCGGACCGCGGGCGCCCGCACACGGCGACGGCCCGGGACCCGAGGGCCCCGGGCCGTTCACGGCCGGGCGGTGTGACGTCGTCACGGCGCCAGGGCGCCACGGCGCCCGAGCGCTAGGGTGCGCTGCGCTGTCCCGGCAGGCTCGGCCGGCCCGCCGCGTACAGCTCCGCGCCCGATTTGCCCGGATCCGTCGCGGTCGACAGTGCCGAGGCCGGGCTCAGAGCGCCGGCGGCCGCGGTACGACGGGTCTGCGACGGGACCGCGCTCTCCTGGCTCAGGACCGGTGACTGCCCGGCCGAGCCCATGGAACCGTCCGGGTCCGACGGCCGCTCGGACTGCGGCCTGCGCGCCCGGTACGCCGCCCGGTAGGCGGCCGGGGACGAGCCGAGCTGGCGCCGGAAGTGCCCGCGCAGCGCGACCGGCGAGCGGAAGCCGCAGCGTCCGGCGACCTCGTCGACCGAGTAGTCGGACGTCTCCAGCAGCCGTTGCGCCTGCAGCACACGCTGGGTGATCAGCCACTGCAGCGGCGCGCTCCCCGTCAGCGAGCGGAAGCGGCGGTCGAACGTGCGGCGGCTCATGTACGCGCGTGCCGCCAGCGTCTCGACGTCGAACTGCTCGTGCAGGTGTTCCAGCGCCCAGGCGACGACCTCCGCGAGGGGGTCGGCGCCGATCTCTTCTGGTAAAGACCGGTCGAGATAGCGCTCCTGTCCGCCGCTCCGGCGCGGCGGGACCACCAGACGACGGGCCAGCGCGCCGGCCGCCTCGTTGCCGTGGTCCGTCCGCACGATGTGCAGACAGAGATCGATTCCGGCCGCGGTGCCCGCCGATGTCAGTACGTCACCGTCGTCGACGAACAGCTCGCGCGGATCGACGTGCACGGACGGATAGCGCTTGGCGAGCGTCGGCGCGTACATCCAATGTGTCGTCGCCGGGCGGCCGTCCAGCAGTCCGGCGGCGGCCAGCACGAAAGCACCGGTGCACAGTCCGACTATGCGGGCCCCCTCCTCGTGCGCCCGGCGCAGCGCGTCGAGCGCTTCCTCCGGTGGCGGTGAGGTGATCGAGCGCCAGGCGGGCACCACGACGGTGCCCGCTCGCGAGATCGCCTCCAGGCCATGCGGCGCGGTGAGTTCCAGGCCCCCTGTGGTCCGCAGCGGGCCGTCCTCGCCGGCGCACACCAGAAGTCGGTAGCGCGGCACGCCGGCGTCCTGGCGGTCAATCCCGAACACCGACAGCGGTATGGAACTCTCGAAGATGGGGCCGCCGCTGAACAGCAGCACCGCGACGATCTCCTTGCGGCGTCGCCCGGAGAGTTTCCGGGCCGCGGCTTCCGGCGCGGCAGTGGAGTCGTGGCTCATACTGCTAAGCCCCCCTCGGTGGTCGCGGCTCCTCGGTTGTGTCGCTCCTGCACGTTTCCCCTCGGTCCTGCACGAGTCCCCCGCCGTAAGACAGTCAAGATCGAATCTACTGTGTCCCGTCACGCCTGGGTGACCACTTCGACACTCGGCAGAATGTCGACATGGCAACTTGGCGTGAAGCATTCGATCACGAAGCGTTGCACTCGCGGGCCGTGCAGGGAAGTGCGCCTCGTGTCAGTGGCCAATCCACATAGGGTGCACGAGGCCTCCAGAGGCCTTTAACCGCAGGTCGAACGCGGGTTGGGGGGTCTTTCCCGCAAGGGATGCCCGGGAGGCCGAAGTTGGCTGAAAAGAAGCGGGGGCGTGCGCGCAAACCGGTCAGTCAACCGGCTTCTTTCCCGCACCGCGGCGCCCGCCCCTGTGCGCCCCCGAGCCACTCCTGCCCGGCAAGCCATTCATGATGTGCGTGTCGGCCACATCCTGCGCGCCGGGAGCCGGCACCGGAGCGCCCCCCGAGCCGCTGCCGGGCCCGGGAACCCCCGCGACGCGATCCCCCCCGTCACGATCCCGCACCCCGGGATCCCGCACACCGGCGACAGGATTCCGAGCGGTGGGATCCCGTCCGTCCCGGTTCTGGTCCCGCCCGTTCCGGTCCCGCCCGTCCCGGTGTGTCCGCTCCCGCGGTCCGCGCTCCCGCGGACCGCTCCTGCCGTGGCGCGCGCGGTGCGGGGCCCGCTCGTCGGCGCGCATGCGCGCCGCGCCCCGTTCCGACTGGCGCAGCAGCACCAGGCACGCCGCGGTCACGGCCGCCAGGCCCAGCGCGGTGCCGGCCGCCCCGGCGAGCGAGGTGCCGAACCAGACGAGGACGACCGGGACGAGGACACAGCTGAAGGCCGCCCAGCGTGCCACCTCGCTCGCCGTGTCCGGCGCGGGGGGCGGTCCGGGGCGCGCTCCCGAGGAGGGGCGGGACACGGTCTCTGGTCCGGGCACGATCTGCTCCCTGGTTCCCTGGTACTCCATTGCTCTCCATGGCGGTGGCTCACCTGTTCAACGCGTGTTCGACCGGCCGGTCACTGCCCGGCCCGCGGTGTCCGGTCCACGGGGGGTGCATCCCTGGGTGAACCCTGCGCAAACCGCCTGTACGGGGCAGCAACCATTGCGTTACGGGCGCCTCTCATGCATGCTCCGGGGAACGCCGCACAGCGCACGCGGTATCCGGTCAGAGGAGGAGTGCCGCCGTACCCTTGGGGGTATGGGGTTGGGAAGATGATTCCCGGACACAGCTCTGCCGATCGTTGTCGTCCCCACCACGAGGATCCAAACGCCGAGATACCCATGGCCGGTCACGAATTCTTCGATCCCGCGGACCGCAAGCGCCCGCTCGCCGATCCCACGGCGGCCGAGCCCCTGGCGGCGGATGAAACCCGCCAGTCCTGCGATCCCGCCTTCAAACACGGCGTCGTCGTCGGTTTCGACGGTTCGACGTCCAGCGAGCGTGCCCTCGCGTACGCGATCGGCATAGCCCTTCGCTCCGGCTCGGGCCTGATCATCGTGCATGTCGCGAACCGGCTGCCCACCACGGTGTGGGCGGGCTGTGAACCACCGGTCTTCGTCGACGTGCCCGACCACCGCACCGAGGTGCTCGGACTCGAGCTCGCCTGCGCCGAGTACCTGGCCGAGGTGCCGTGGATCCTCGTCGAGCGCGGCGGAGACATCTGCCACGAACTCGAGGAGGTGGGGCGTGAGTACGAGGCGGACGCGATCGTCGTCGGCTCCACGCACGGCCTCGTCGGGCGCATCTTCGGCTCGGTGGCCGGGCGGCTGGCGAAGCGCGCGAAGCGCCCGGTGATCGTCATTCCCTGACCGGTCGTCAACCCGTCGTTGTTCCGGGCGGGGTGATCCGGACGATGTCCCGACGGATCGTCAACTCCCTTTGACGCGCGCCCGACAACGCGGGAATCCATCCGTGCGACGAGGTGGATTGTGCCCTTGTGAAGGGTACAAACCGGTCACCGGCCCCATCCCTCGGCCGGCACCACGCAGCACGACTGCACCCGCATGAAGGGAGCCCGACGTGGACAATGACGTCTCCTCGGGAAGCACCACCTCGACTCTCGGCCAACTCGCCCTCGGACTGACCCTGTTGCTCTTCGGTCTCGGGAACACCCGGGTGATCGACGGAGTGACGGCGGCCGACTCCGTCTCCCTCGCCACGTACGTCGGCGGGATCGCGCTCTTCGTCGCGGGCCTGTTCGCCTTCCGCGACCGCGACGCCTTCACGGGTACGGCGTTCACGGCACTCGGCGCGTTCTGGTTCACCTGGGGCGTCACCTCCGACGGGCGGATGTCCGCCAACGCCACCGGCCTCTTCCTGCTCCTGTTCGCGCTCGTCGCGCTGAGCCTGACCGCCGGCGCGAGCGGTGCCCCGCTGCTCGCCCGGGGGACGTACGCGCTGCTGTTCGTGGCCCTGCTCCTGCTGGCCGTCAGCCAGTTCGGCGACAGCGCCGCCCTCGCCAAGGCCGGCGGCTGGTTCGCCGCGGCCGGCGGACTGCTGGCCTGGTACGCGGCCACGGCGGCGCTCGCCCACTGGCCCACCGCGCTTCCCGGACGCGCCGCCGGCCGGGGGGTGACGGCCACCGGCTGAGCCCGGCGCGGGCCGGGGACAGGCGGCTCCGGCCTGGAAGAACGGCCCCCTGTGCGACGGTGGCGCGCACAGGGGGCCGTTCATGTCCGGGGAGCCGCGGGCGGCCCGTCCTACTCGACCGTCACCGACTTCGCGAGGTTCCGCGGCTTGTCGATGTCCCGGCCCAGCGCGAGCGCCGTGTGATACGCGAGGAGCTGCAGCGGGATGCCCAGCAGGATCGGGTCCAGCTCGTCCTCGTTCTTCGGGACGACGATCGTCTGGTCGGCCTTCTCCTGCTCCTGGTGCGCGACCGCGAGGATCTGGCCGCTGCGCGCCTTGATCTCCTCCAGGGCGGCGCGGTTCTTCTCCAGCAGGTCGTCGTCGGGGACGATCGCGACCGTCGGCAGCGCGGGCTCGATGAGCGCCAGCGGGCCGTGCTTGAGCTCGGAGGCCGGGTAGGCCTCGGCGTGGATGTACGAGACCTCCTTGAGCTTCAGCGAGGCCTCGCGGGCCACCGGGTAGCCGCGGACCCGGCCGATGAAGAGCATCGAGCGGGCCTCGGCGTACTGCTCGGCCAGCTTCTTGATCTCGTCCTCCTGCGCCAGGATCTCGGAGATCTGCCCGGGCAGCCGGCGCAGCCCCTCGATGATCCGCTTGCCGTCGCGGACCGACAGGTCACGGGTGCGGCCGAGGTGCAGCGCGAGCAGCGCGAAGGCGACGGTGGTGTTGGTGAAGCACTTCGTCGAGACGACGCAGACCTCGGGGCCCGCGTGCACGTACATGCCGCCGTCCGCCTCGCGCGCGATCGCCGAGCCGACGACGTTGACCACGCCCAGGACCCGCGCGCCCTTGCGCTTCAGCTCCTGGACGGCGGCGAGGACGTCGTACGTCTCGCCGGACTGGGAGACCGCCACGTACAGGGTGTCGGGGTCGACCACGGCGTTGCGGTAGCGGAACTCGGAGGCCGGCTCGGCGTCCGCGGGGATGCGGGCCAGCTCCTCGATCATCTGGGCGCCGATCATGCCCGCGTGGTACGAGGTGCCGCAGCCGAGGATCTTCACCCGGCGGATCTGACGCGCCTCGCGGGCGTCCAGGTTCAGGCCGCCGAGGTGCACGGTGGAGAAGCGGTCGTCGATGCGGCCGCGCAGCACGCGGTCCACGGCGTCGGCCTGTTCGTGGATCTCCTTGTGCATGTACGTGTCGTGGCCGCCCATGTCGTACGACGCGGCCTCCCACTCGACGGTGGTCGGCTCGGCCGTGGTCCGGGTGCCCTCGGTGGTGTACGTACGGAAGTCGTCGGCCTTGAGGGTCGCCATCTCGCCGTCGTCCAGCGTCACTATCTGCCGGGTGTGGGTGACCAGGGCGGCGATGTCCGAGGCGACGAACATCTCCTTCTCGCCGATGCCGAGGACGACCGGGGAGCCGTTGCGGGCCACCACGATGCGGTCGGGGAAGTCGGCGTGCATCACGGCGATGCCGTAGGTGCCCTCGATCACGCGCAGCGCCTGGCGGACCTTCTCCTCCAGGGTCTCGGCCTGGGAGCGGGCGATGAGGTGGGTGAGGACCTCGGTGTCGGTCTCGGAGAGGAACTCGACGCCGTCCGCCTCGAGCTTCTTCCGCAGGTCGGAGGCGTTGTCGATGATGCCGTTGTGGACGATCGCGACCTTGTTGTCGGCCGACATGTGCGGGTGCGCGTTGACGTCGGAGGGGGCGCCGTGGGTGGCCCAGCGGGTGTGGGCGATGCCGGTGGTGCCCTTGAAGCGTGCGGGGACCTTGGCCTCCAGGTCGCGGACCCGGCCCTTGGCCTTGACCATCTTCAGGCCGGCCGACTTCGGCGTGGTGACCACGATGCCCGCCGAGTCGTAGCCGCGGTACTCCAGCCGCTGCAGACCTTCGAGCAGCAGCGGAGTCACGTCACGCCTGCCGATGTATCCGACGATTCCGCACATATATACGTATTCCTCAGCCGTAGACAATGCGGCGCAGCTGCCTGAGCGTGAGCTCCGGCGGCGCGACCGCCCGGTACTTCAGGTCCGCCTCGATCCGTTCGAAGATCGCCGTGTTGACCCAGCCCTGGGCCTGGAGCTCGCGGTGGCGGCGGCGGACGTACTCGTCGGTCGGCTCGTCGAAGTAGGCGAGCACGTCCTGGATCACCCGCAGCGCCTCGCCCCGGTTCAGGGGCGTGGAGCGCGTCAGATGATCAGCGAGTTCGTCGTGCACCCGTTGATCCTGGAGTACGAGGAGCCTATTCGCAAGAATCCTGCCCGATATCGGGCAAGCGGCTGTTGAATCTCTTATGAGCCGCTGTTAGCGATCTGTCCATACTCCGTCTTGCGCCGCGTCGATTGCCGGGAGCAACTTCTGAGCCCATGGACACTCCACGCATGGGCGTACCGGAGAAGCTCGCCGAGAAGATGAGCATGGCCGAGCAGCACGAGTATCTCCGCGCCAAGTTCTCGCGGCGCAACATGATCAGAGGCGGAGCCGTGACCCTCGGCGCCGTCGCGGGCGGTGCCTTCGTACCGGGCGCCGTCGCGCAGGCCGCGGTCCCGACCCGGTCCACCACGCCCCAGGCCGAGAAGGTCGACGGTGCCCTCGTCGCCCCCTTCGGCCGCCACCTCGCCTTCGGCAACGACCCGCGCACGGAGATCACGGTCTCCTGGCAGGTCCCGACCGCGGTGAAGAAGCCGTACATCCGTATCGGCGCCCACCCCTGGGACCTCTCCCGCAAGATCGAGGCCGAGGTGCGCACGCTCTACACCCCGGCCGGCGTCGGCGCGAGCGGCGACCACACCCAGTACTACCTGCACACCAAGCTCACTCACCTGCGCCCCGGCAGGACGTACTACTACGGCGTCGGCCACACGGGCTTCGACCCGGCGGCGGCGCACCTGCTGGGCACCCTCGGCACCTTCACCACCGCGCCCGACCGCTCCGAGCCGTTCACCTTCACGGCCTTCGGCGACGAGGGTGTCGGCTACCACGGCCTCGCCAACGACGCCCTGCTGCTCGGCCAGAACCCGGCCTTCCACCTGCACGCGGGCGACATCGCGTACGCGGACCCGGCCGGCGCCGGCAAGACGGAGGACACCGGATTCGACTCGCGCATCTGGGACCAGTTCCTCGCCCAGACCGAGACGGTCGCCAAGCAGGTCCCGTGGATGCCGGCGTACGGCAACCACGACATGGAGGCCTGGTACTCGCCCAACGGTTACGGCGGCGAAGAGGCCCGCTGGAGCCTCCCGGACAACGGCCCGGACGCGAAGAACCTCCCGGGCGTGTACTCCTTCGTCTACGGCAACACGGCGGTCATCTCGCTGGACGCCAACGACATCTCGTTCGAGATCCCGGCCAACCTCGGCATCTCCGGCGGCACCCAGACCAAGTGGCTGGAGGGGCAGCTCAAGAAGTTCCGGGCCTCCAGGGACGTCGACTTCGTGGTCGTCTTCTTCCACCACTGCGCCTACTGCACCTCCACGGCGCACGCCTCGGAGGGGGGCGTGCGACAGGAGTGGGTGCCGCTGTTCGAGAAGTACACGGTGGACCTGGTGATCAACGGCCACAACCACCAGTACGAGCGCACGGACGTCATCAAGGGCAACAAGGTCACCAAGAAGCTGCCGATCGGCGGCACCGCGTACCCGGAGACCGACGGTGTCGTGTACGTGACGGCGGGCGCGGCAGGGCGCAGCCTGTACGCGTTCAGCGCGGCGGAGTCGTACGAGGGTCATGAGAACGAGGTCGACTCGGTCGCCTCCTTCATCAACCTGAAGGACGGCAAACAGAACGAGACGGTCGCCTGGTCGCGGGTGCGCTACCTCAACTACTCCTTCCTGCGGGTGGACGTCACCCCCGCGTCGAGGGGCCGCCTGACCACGCTGACGGTGCGCGGTATCGCCGAGACCGGTGCCGAGGTCGACCACTTCACGGTGGCCCGCCGGGCCAAGTAGGCCACCCCGTACGCCCGCACGCCGGGGCGTACGCGCCGCAGGCGGTCCTCGCGCAGGCGCTCACATGCGCCTGAGGACCGCCTGCTTGGCGAGGGCGAACTCGTCGTCCGTCAGGACGCCGGACCTGTGGAGGTCGCCCAGTTCGCGCAGACGCCGCAGCAGGGCGTCGTGGTCGGCCTCCGGGGCGGGGTGCGGGAGCGCCGGAGCGTCCTTCACCGGCGGCCGCCCGGGAAGCGCCGTCGGATGGTCGAGTCGCGCCTGCACCGCCGCCGCGACCAGCGCCATCAGCGGATCCTTCTTGAAGCCCCACAGCTCCACCGCGTGCGGGTCGTACTTCGGCGGAGCCTTCGTGCCGGCGCCGCGCACGGTGAAGCGGAGGCAGCCGTTCTCCAGGCCGACCGCGGGGTGCCACTCGACGCCCGTGATGTCGCGGAGCGCGAGGCGGCGGGTGCCGGCGGAGGCCTTCGCGTCCTCGGTCTTCCAGTTCCACTCCAGGCGCACCTGCTCCCCGTCGAAGCTCGCCGTACCGTCGCCCGCGGAGGCGGACAGCGGTACGGCGGGACCGGGGAGCAGATAGCCGTCGACCGGACCGGCCGGGACCTGGTCCAGGAGCAGCGCGTTGCGGACCTCGTCCACGACGTACTCGGCGACGCCGTAGCGCTCGGACTCGACGGTCAGCTGATAGGGGTCGTTGGGCTCGGCGAGCCTGCCGCCGGTGGCCTGCAGCAGCGGGTCGGCGCCGTCCCGCAGCCGGAGCCGCAACCGCCCGCTGCGCTTGCCCTGTTCGAAGGAAATTCCTGCCAACGCCCCCAGCGGGACGCTCAGTTCACCCAGGGCCCGGCGGAGCAGGCTCACGTTCCTGTCGCGCCCCGGAGTAAGCCGCAGCGCGTCGCCGTCGAAGATCCAGGTCCCGTCCTTCTGGATGATTTCCGCCATGAGGGGGATTGTTTCACCGGCTCTGCGGCAGAGTGGTCTATACCCATCGGAGCCCAGGGAAGCCAAGGGGCTCGTGACAGCTCGTGGGACCTGAAGGGAGCGCATGTGAGACAGCACAGAACGCCCCGCCTTCTCGGTACGCTGCTGCTCGTGGCGGCCGCAAGCATCTCCGTCGCCGGCGCGACATCCTCCGCGGCCGACCGAACAGCCGTACCGCTGGGCCGGGTTGTCCCGGCGCCCGCCTCGGTCGACGCGGGCGGGTCGCCGTACAACATCACCCGGGACACCCGCATCCGGGTCGACGACTCGCGTGAGGTCCGCCGGGTCGGCGCGTATCTGGCCGACGTCCTGCGGCCGTCCACCGGCTACCGGCTGCCGGTCACCGACCGGGGCACCGGCGGCATCCGGCTGCGGCTCGGCGACCGGACCCTGGGTGCCGAGGGGTACCGGCTGGACAGCGGCAGAAACGGCGTCACCATCACCGCCGGCAGACCGGCCGGCCTCTTCCACGGCGTGCAGACCCTGCGCCAGCTCCTCCCGGCCGCCGTGGAGAGCGACTCGGTGCAGCCGGGCCCCTGGCTGGTCGCGGGCGGCACCATCGAGGACACCCCGCGCTACGGCTACCGCGGCGCGATGCTGGACGTCTCCCGGCACTTCTTCACCGTCGCCCAGGTCGAGCGGTACATCGACGAGCTGGCCCTGTACAAGATCAACAAGCTGCATCTGCACCTGAGCGACGACCAAGGCTGGCGCATCGCCGTCGACTCCTGGCCGCGGCTCGCCGCGTACGGCGGCTCCACCCAGGTCGGCGGCGGGCCCGCGGGCTTCTACACCAAGGCGCAGTACCGGGAGATCGTGCGGTACGCCGCGGAGCGCTATCTGGACGTCGTCCCGGAGATCGACATGCCGGGGCACACCAACGCGGCGCTCGCCTCGTACGCCCGGCTGAACTGCGACGGGACCGCGCCGCCGCTGTACACCGGCACCGACGTCGGCTTCAGCTCACTGTGCGTGGGCAAGCCGGCGACGTACGACTTCGTGGACGACGTGATCCGGGAGCTGGCCGCGCTCACGCCCGGCACGTACCTCCACATCGGCGGGGACGAGGCCCACTCCACCAGCCACGCCGACTACGTGACCTTCATGAACAAGGTGCAGCCCCTCGTCACCAAGTACGGCAAGAAGGTGATGGGCTGGCACCAGCTGACCGGGGCCACCCCGGCGAAGGGCGCGCTCGCGCAGTACTGGGGGCTCGACGACACCAGCGCCACGGAGAAGGAGCAGGTCGCGCGGGCCGCGCGGAACGGGACGGGGCTCGTGCTGTCGCCGGCCGACCGGATCTACCTCGACATGAAGTACACCGAGGACACCCCGCTCGGGCAGGACTGGGCCGGCCTGGTCGAGGTGAAGCGCGCGTACGACTGGGATCCCGGCACCTACCTTCCCGGCGCGCCCGCGTCGGCGATCCGGGGCGTCGAGGCGCCGCTGTGGTCGGAGACCCTCGTCACCGGGGCGGACATCGACTACATGGCCTTCCCGCGGCTGCCCGGAGTGGCCGAACTCGGCTGGTCGCCCGCCTCGACGCACGACTGGGACACCTACAAGGTGCGGCTCGCGGCCCAGGCGCCGCGCTGGGACGCGCTGGGCATCGGTTACTACAAGTCGCCCCAGGTTCCCTGGCCCGGCGTCTGAACCCCTGCGAGACGGAGGTGGGGCTCAGGGGGACCGTCCCCTGAGCCCCACCCGGCTCAGCGGCCCGCGATCGGATTCCTCAGCGTGCCGACCAGCTGCAGCGCTCCGGACGGATCCGCCAGATCCACCATCTGCCGGTTGTCGCGCAACTGGAGCCGGTTGAGGCAGGACAGCGCGAACTCGGGTGCGAACAGGTCGTACTGCGCGAACTTGTCCGCGAGTTCGGGCGTCGCGTCCTGGTACTCGCGCACCGACTCGGCGACCGTCCGCCAGAAGACGTCCTCGTCGAGGACTCCCTCGTCCGCGAGGTTCGCCGCCAGGAAGCGGAAGAAGCAGTCGAAGACGTCGGTGAAGATCGACAGGAGCTTCGTGTCCTCGGGGACCTCGACGCGGATGCGCTCGACCGCGGGCGGCAGCACCGCCTGCGCGTCCATGACGGCGATCTCCTCCGCGATGTCCTTGTAGATCGCGCGCCGCACGGCACCGTCCTCGAGGACCAGGATGACGTTCTCGCCGTGCGGCATGTAGACGAGGTCGTAGGCGTAGAAACTGTGCAGCAGCGGGGTGAGGTAGGCGCGCAGATAGCCGCGCAGCCACTCCACCGGCGTCAGCCCGGACCGCTCGATGAGGGCTCCCGCGAACGAGGCGCCCTCGTGGTCGACATGGACCAGGGAGGCCATCGTCGCCAGGGTCTCGCCCTCCCGGAGCGAGGCCACGGGGCTCTCCCGCCACAGGGCGGCGAGCATCTTGCGGTACGGGGAGTAGCGGTCGGTGGCGGCCTCGTACTCCAGGTGGCGATAACCGACGGCGGCACGTTCGCGGATGATCGACAGGCCGGTGGACCTGAGCACCGGGTCGTTCTCGACGAGCTGGGCCAGCCAGTCGTTGATCGCCGGCGTCGCCTCCATGTACGCGGCCGAGAGCCCCCGCATGAAGCCCATGTTGAGGACCGACAGAGCGGTCTTCACATAGTGCTTCCCGGGACTCGACGTGTTGAAGAACGTCCGGATCGACTGCTGGGCCAGGTACTCGTCGTCCCCCTCGCCCAGGCACACCAGGTGACGCAGGGCGACCTCGGCCGCGAACGTCACCGAGAGCTTGTTCCACCACTGCCAGGGGTGCACGGGGATCAGGAGGTAGTCCTCCGGGTCCAGTCCCTGGCCGGTGAGCGTGGCGGCGAACCGTGCCAGTGCGGGCTCGCCGAGTTCCTCGCGTACGAAGGACTCGTACGCGATGCCCACACCCGCGGTGAACGCGGCCCGGGAGCGGTGCGCGGCCAGCCACACCAGCCGGACCGGGCTCGCGGTCTCGGGCGCGTAGGACAGGTACTCGTGGACCCCGAAGCCGAGCCGCCCGTTGTTGGCGACGAAGCAGGGGTGGCCCTCGGTCATGCCCGTCTCGATCGCCTGGAACCCCGCCCCGACGAGCTCCGCGGAGGTGATCCGCGGTTTGGTGAGCTTGAAGCAGGTGCCCGAGAGGGTGGAGGAGATCTCCTCCAGGTAGACCGGCAGGACCTCGTCGCTCAGACCGAGGGACTTCTTGAGTTCGATGAAGAAGTCCAGTGCGGCGAGCGGGAGTTCGGTCTCGTCCCGGTGGCGGGTGACCGACTCGGCGTCGATCTGCCAGTGGTCCAGGGAGCGGACGGTCGCGGTGAACCCGTAGCGGGTCAGGCCGTCGTCGCTGCGGACGACGTAACGGTCGTCCCCGGCGGCCTCGGGCGTGATCAGCCGCTCGTGCGCGAACTCGGCGAGTGCCTTGCGGACGAGGAGGCGGTTGGCGCGCTCCCAGCGCTCGGGGGAGAGGTGGGACACGGCGTCGGACAGGGTCATGCGGCTGCTCCTACCGCTGCCTCGAACCGCTCCCGCGTGCAGAAGCTCAGCAGCGCGCGCTTCTCGGGCTTCTGGATCTCCCGCTCGGCCACGAAACCGACGGCCTCGTTGAGGGTGTGCACGGCCGTGTTGTTCACGTCGGGCTCGACGACGACACGCCGGGTCGCCGGGTCGGCGAACAGGTGCCTCATCACCGTGGTGATCACGGCCCGGGTGAAACCGTGCACGGGCGTGTCGGTCGGCGCGACCAGGAAGTGCATGCCGACGTCGCCGGGCTCGGGCTCGTACAGGCCGACCAGCTCGACATGGCGCGGGTCGTAGCTCTCCATCAGGAACGCGGGTTCGCCGTCGCGCAGGCCGAGGTACGCGTGGTGGTGCTCGGCGGCCGCGATGGCCATGTACTCGCGCTCCACGTCGTGCAGTTTCGCGCCCTGCATCATCCAGAACGCGGACTTGGGGTGCGTCACCCAGCCGTGCAGCAGCCCGGCGTCCTGGACCGGATCGAGCGGGCGGACGGTGAGGACACCTATGCCGGTGCGGCTCATACGGCGAACTCCTGGAACGCGATCGACTTCTCGACCGGGTAGTACTCGGTGCCGAGCAGCTCACGGATGATGGACGCGTTGCGGTAGGCGCCCATGCCGAGGTCGGGGCTGGTGATGCTGTGCGTGTGCACGCCGGCGTTCTGCAGGAAGACGCCGCGCCCGGTGGTGTCCACGGCGTAGTTGCGGGCCACGTCGAAGTTGCCGCGGCTGTCGTAGCGCAGCCGGTCGCGGACCGGTGCGAGGAACGCGGGCTCGGCGTACTTGTAGCCGGTGGCCAGGATCAGGCCCTCCGAACGCAGCTCGTAGTCCTTGCCCTGCTCCTCCTGGCGCAGGCCGAGGGTGTAGCCGCCGTCTTCGTGACGCACGCTGTTCAGGGCCGAGTTGGTGAGCAGCCGGGTGGGGACGGGGCCACCGAGGTTCTTCTGGTAGAGCAGGTCGAAGATGGCGTCGATCAACTCGCCGTCGATGCCCTTGAACAGGCCCTTCTGCTCCGTCTGGAGGCGGTAGCGGGTCTGCTCGGGCAGCGCGTGGAAGTAGTCGATGTACTCCGGGGAGGTCATCTCCAGCGTGAGCTTGGTGTACTCGAGCGGGAAGAAACGCGGGGAGCGGGTGACCCAGTTCAGCCGGTAGCCGTGGACGTCGATCTCGCTGAGCAGGTCGTAGTAGATCTCGGCGGCGGACTGCCCGCTGCCGACCAGCGTGATCGACTCCTTCGCCTGCAGCTCCTTCTTGTGCCGCAGATAGCGGGAGTTGTGGATGAAGTCGCCGCCGAGGCCCGCGCAGGCCTCGGGGAGGTACGGCGGGGTACCCGTGCCGAGGACCAGGTGCCGGGCGCGATAGGTCTCACCGGCCTCGGTCCGTACGGCGTAGACCCCGGCCGCGTCCTCGTACGTCACCTCGGCGACCGTGGTGGAGAAGCGGACGGCGGAGAGTTTCGACGCGGCCCAGCGGCAGTAGTCGTCGTACTCGACCCGCAGCGGGTAGAAGTTCTCGCGGATGTAGAACGCGTACAGACGGCCCGATTCCTTCAGGTAGTTGAGGAAGGAGTACGGGGAGGTCGGGTCGGCGAGGGTCACCAGGTCCGACATGAACGGGGTCTGCAGGTGCGCGCCCTCCAGGAACATCCCGGAGTGCCACTCGAAGTCCGGCTTGGACTCCAGGAAGACGCCGTCCAGTTCGGCGATCGGCTCGGTGAGGCAGGCGAGACCGAGGTTGAAGGGGCCGAGACCGATCCCTACGAAGTCATAGGTCTTTCCGGTGGCTTCGGCGGATTCAGGAAGCGCGGTCAAGGGACTCTCCCAGGTACTGCTCGGCGTGGCCGGCGATCAGATCGAGGACGGCGGCGATGTCGTCGGCCGTCGTCTCGGGGTTGAGCAGGGTGAACTTCAGGTAGTGGCGTCCGCCGACCTTGGTGCCCGCCACGACGGCGTCACCGGAGGCGAACAGGGCCTTGCGGGCGTAGAGGTTGGCGCGGTCGATCTCGGCCGGGTCGGTGACGGCGGCCGGGATGAACCGGAAGACCAGGGTGGACAGCGAGGGTGCGACCACCACGTCGTAGCGCGGGTCGGCGGCCAGCAGCCGCCAGCCCTCCTCTGCCAGGTCGCAGACCTCGTCGAAGAGTTCGCCGATGCCGTCGGCGCCCATCACGCGCAGCGTCATCCACAGCTTGAGCGCGTCGAAGCGGCGGGTGGTCTGCAGGGACTTGTCGACCTGGTTCGGGATGCGCTCCTCGACCATGCGGCGCGGGTTCAGATATTCCGCGTGGTAGGTGACGTGGCGCAGGGTCGCGGCGTCACGCACCAGCACGGCGGACGAACTCACCGGCTGGAAGAAGGACTTGTGGTAGTCGACGGTGACGGAGTCGGCGCGCTCGATGCCGTCGATGCGGTCCCGGTTCTTCAGTGAGGCGAGCAGGCCGCAGCCGTAGGCGGCGTCGACGTGCATCCAGGCTCCGTTGCGGGCGCACAGCTCGCCGATCTCGGGCAGCGGGTCGATGGAACCGAAGTCGGTGGTGCCCGCGGTCGCGACGACCGCCATCGGGACCATGCCCTCGCTCTTGCAGCGCTCCAGTTCGCGGGCGAGCGCGAGCGTCTGCATGCGCTTGTCGTGGTCGACGGGGATCGACACGACCGCGTCGGCGCTCAGGCCGAGGAGTTTCGCCGACTTCTTGACGCTGAAGTGGCTGACCTCGGACGCGAAGACGCGCAGTCGGGCGAGGTCGTCGGTCTTGGCCTCCTCGCGGGCCAGCAGCAGCGCCTGCAGGTTGGACTGGCTGCCGCCGCTGGTGAACACGCCGTCGGCGGCGGGGCCGAAGCCGATGCGCTCGTTGGTCCAGTCGACGAGTCTGCGCTCGATGAGGGTGCCGCCGGCCGACTGGTCCCAGGTGTCCAGCGAGGAGTTGACCGCGGACAGCACGGCCTCGCCGAGCACGGCCGGTATGACGACCGGGCAGTTGAGGTGCGCGAGGTAGCGGGGGTGGTGGAAGTAGATCGCGTCCCGGAGGTAGACCTCCTCCAGTTCGTCGAGGGCGGCGCTGGTGTCGTGCAGCGGGCGGTCCAGGTCGATCTGTTCGATGCGGGGCGCGAGGGCGTCGACCGAGACGCCTGTGAACGGACGGTCGGTGGTGGCGAGTTTGGCCGCCACCCGCTCTATTCCTTCGGTCACGGAGCGGCGATACCGCTCCGCGGTCGTGTCGTTGAGCAGGTGCGAGCGCATGTGGGGGTCCTCCGTGCGGGGAAGGGGCAGCGTCCGGGCGGGGTGGCAGAGGGCGACGGCTCGAGCGGGGAGACGAGAAGGCGAGGAGCTGAGAAGCCGGGAAACCGAGACGGGACGAGGTCCGTCGGTCAACTTAGGTTAGCCTAACCTAAGTTGATTCCGCGACCCCGCCCCTCTGGTCAGGGCAGTGACGTACGCCTCTGTTTGGAGGGCTCTCGCCGGTGCGAGCCGCTACTCCTCCTCGCGCAGCTGCTCCTCCGTCAGCCCGCGCCGCCAGTAGCCCACGAACGTGACGCGCCTGCGGTCGATCCCGCGCTCGCGCACGAGGTGACGGCGCATCTCCTTCACGCAGCCGGACTCGCCCGCGATCCAGGCGTACGGGCGCTCGGCGGACGGCATGCGGGAGGCCCGTACGGCGTCGGCGGCCATGGGGGAGCCGCTGTCGCGCACGAGCCAGGTGATCTCCGCGTCGGCCACCAAGGACAGGTCCTGGACGTCGTCGCGGTGCTGGACCTCCAGCCAGGCCCGGACCCGGGTGCCGGCCGGCAGCGACTCCAGGATGGCGGAGGCGGCCGGCAGGGCGGTCTCGTCCGCCCACAGCACGATCAGGTCGGTGTCGGCGGGCGGCCGGAACCGGATGGCCCGGTTGTCCTCGACCGCCGGACCGAGCAGGACGACGCGGTCACCCGCCGCCGCGCGCGAGGCCCACCGGGACGCCGGACCCGCGGGGGCCGCCGCGCCCGGCTCCACTCCGTGCAGCACGAAGTCGATGTCGATCCCGGTGGTGCGGCCCCGGGCGTCGCGGCGCAGCGCCCGCAGGGTGTACGAGCGCATCACCGCCCGTACGTCCTCAGGGAGTTCGCGCCAGCCCTGCCACCAGCTGTCGCCCAGTTCGAACGGGACGGCGGGCTCGGACTGGCCGGGGTGCGGCAGGAACAGCGAGAGGCTCTGGTCCCGGCCGTCGGAGGCGAAGGCGTCCAGGTCGGAGCCCGCGAAGGAGACCCGGACCAGCGACGGGCCGAGCCGCCTCGTCCGTACGACCTGGAGGGAGAAGAAACGGAACGGGGCGGCAACGGCCGTCGTCATCAGTGCTCCTGAGTGGTGGTCAGGGTGTCGCGGCGGGGTGTCAGGCGACCTTCTTGGCCTTCTCGATGGCCTCGGCGAGGTTGTCGAGCAGCGGGGTGCACTTGTCGTACGAGATGATCGGCTCGGGGGAGCGGGCGATGACCTGGCCGGCCTTGACGGCGGGCAGCTTCTTCCAGGTGGCCTCGGTGATGTCGGCCGGCTGGATGGTCGAGCTGCGGTCGTCGATGATGATGATGTCCGCCGGGTACTTGTCGACGTTCTCCCAGCTCAGGTTCTCGAACCAGCCGCCGCTTGCCTTCAGGGCCTTGGCGGAGGGCTCGACGATGTTCACACCGAGCGCCTTGAAGTACTCCAGGTCGATGGAGAGGTTCGAGCCGGAGACGTAGAAGATGTCCTGGCTCGCGGAGCCGGCGAGGACCTTGATCTCCGGGCGGGCCTTGGCGGCCTTGCGCAGGCGCTCGGCGGCCGTCTCGAACTTCTTCTTCGCCTCGGCGATCCTCGCGGACTTCACGTCGGCGCCGAGGGACTCGGCCAGCGCGTACATGCGCTCCAGGGACTGCGGCAGCTGGCGGTCGAAGACGGAGATGCCGACGCTCGGCGCGAGCTTGAGGATCTTGTCCTTGGACTCCTCGGGGACGTACCAGAGGGTGCCCGCGGCGTCGAACATCGTCGAGATCAGCACGTCGGGCGCGAGCGTCGCGTACTTCTCGATGTTGAACTGGCCCCACTCGTTGCCGAGCACGGTCAGCTTGGTGACGTCCATGTCGCCGGCCTGGACATCGGCCTTGCCGTCCTTGGTCGTGGTCGGGCCGAAGACGCCCTTGACCTCGATGCCGTAGTCGTGGAGCGCGGCGGCGACACCGGTGAAGGCGACGATGGTCGCCGGTATTCTGTCGAGCTTCACGGTCGTGCCGCGGTCGTCCTTGAACGTCCAGGGGCCGGACTTGGACTTGGCTTCGGCGGCCTTCGTCGAGTCCGAGCCACCGCTTTTCGCGTCGTCGTCGCCACAGGCGGCGAGGACGGCACCGAGGCCGAGGGCGCCGCCGGCGGCGAGGATGCCGCGGCGGGAGAGGTGGGTGGCACGGGCGTTGGACATGAGAGTGGCTGCTTTCGGCACGGGGCGGAGCGCCCGCCGGACAAGTTCGAAGGTAGGTTAGCCTAACCTCAGTTCTTGTTCCAGGGCCGGGGTGCCGGGCACTCGCCGGTGCCGCCCGTCAGGTCTGGACGGCAGCCCGAGAAAGGACGCGCGCCGGGGGCGGTCGTGAGGACGGCTTCCGGCTTCGTCGCTTCCGCGCAGGCGGACCGTTGTGACGGGAGTGGCGGCGACGCGGGCGCGGTTCGAGCCGTCGCCGCCGTGCGCGGACTGTTCAGCCGGACTCACACCACGGGCCGGTGAATTCCCCGGCGAGGAGGTGCGGTCGGGTAGTTCGTCGTCGGGTGGTACGCGGACCGTGGGCGGCGGCCCGCTCGGGGCTCTGCCCTCCGGTGGTCTGCTGTCCGGTGGTCTGCCGTGCGGCCGTCCGTCGCGGGGCGACGGCCTCGCCGGCCGCCCCGCTCGCACGGCTTCTGCGCGCGGGCGATCGTGTCACCGCGTGCCGGAACAGCCCCCCGGCCGGCGCGGACGCGTCCTGGTCGGGGGGCTGTTCACGGGACCTCGGTACGGGCGGACGCTCAGCCCGTGAGCCCCAACTCCCTCGCGATCAGCATCCGCTGCACCTCGCTCGTGCCCTCGCCGATCTCCAGGATCTTGGAGTCACGCCACATCCGGGCCACCGGGTACTCGTTCATGAAGCCGTAGCCGCCGTGGATCTGGGTGGCGTCGCGGGCGTTGTCCACGGCGATCGTGGAGGAGTAGAGCTTGGCGATCGCCGCCTCCTTCTTGAACGGCTCACCCGCGACCAGCCGGGAGGCGGCGTCGCGCCAGCCGACACGGGCCATGTGGGCCTTCGTCTCCATGTCCGCGATCTTGAACTGGATGGCCTGGTACGCGCCGATGTTCCGGCCGAACGCGTGCCGCTCCTTGGCGTACTTCACGGACTCGTCCACGCAGCCCTGGGCCAGTCCCGTCGCCAGGGCCGAGATGGCGACGCGGCCCTCGTCCAGGATGCGCAGGAACTGCGCGTAGCCGCGGCCCTCCTCGCCCAGCAGGTTCGCGGCCGGGACGCGGACGTCGGCGAAGGACAGTTCGCGGGTGTCCGAGGCGTTCCAGCCGACCTTCGAGTAGGGCGCGGCGACCGTGAAGCCGGGGGTGCCGGAGGGGACGATGATCGCGGAGATCAGCGGCCTCCCGTCGGGCTTGCGGCCGGTGACGGCCGTGACCGTCACCAGGCCCGTGATGTCCGTGCCCGAGTTGGTGATGAAGCACTTGCTGCCGTTGATCACCCACTCGTCCGTGTCCGGGTCGAGCCGGGCCGTCGTCCGGGTCGCGCCCGCGTCCGAGCCGCCGTCCGGCTCGGTCAGGCCGAAGGCGCCCAGGATCTCGCCGGAGCACAGGCGGGGGAGCCATTCGGCCTTCTGCGCGTCGGTGCCGAAGAGATGGACGGGCATCGCGCCGAGCGAGACGCCGGCCTCCAGGGTGATGGCCACCGAGGAGTCCACGCGCGCGAGTTCCTCCAGGGCGATGCCGAGGGCGAGGTAGTCGCCGCCCATGCCGCCGTACTCCTCGGGGAAGGGCAGGCCGAACAGGCCCATGCGGCCCATCTCCCGCACGATCTCGTACGGGAACTCGTGCCGCTCGTAGAAGTCGCCGATCTTCGGGGCCACGACGTCGTGCGCGAACTCCTCGACCGTACGGCGCAGTTCCTCGAGTTCGGGGGAGAGGCGGTGGTCCAGGGACATGGGGTTCACTCCTGGTGCGAGAGGGCTTTGACGGTGCGGGACGGGCTGGGTCGGCCCAGTTGTCCGGCCATCCACACGCTGGTGGCGGTGAGGCGGCCGAGGTCGACCCCGGTGTCGACACCGAGGCCCTGGAGCATCCATACGAGGTCTTCGGTGGCGAGGTTGCCGGTCGCGGACTTCGCGTACGGACAGCCGCCGAGTCCGCCCGCGGACGCGTCGACGGTCGTCACCCCGTGCTGCAGGCTCGCCAGGGTGTTGGCGAGCGCCTGGCCGTAGGTGTCATGGAAGTGCACACCGAGCACGCTGGTCGGCACACCCTCCTCGTTGAGCTCGGCCAGCAGGTTCTGGACGTGGCCCGGCGTCGCCACGCCGATCGTGTCGCCCAGGCTCAGCTCGTCGCAGCCCATGTCCAGCAGGGCCCTGCACACACGCACGACCTGGTGGATGGGGACGGCGCCCTCCCAGGGATCGCCGAAGCACATCGAGACATAGCCGCGGACGTGCGCCCGCTCCGCCCTGGCCCGGGACACCACGGGCTCGAACATGGCCAGCGACTCGTCCACGGTCCGGTTGAGGTTGGCCTTCGCGAAGGACTCCGTCGCACTGGCGAAGACGGCGACGTGGCGGGCGCCGAGGGCCAGGGCCCGGTCGAGACCGCGTGCGTTCGGCACGAGGACCGGGAGGCGCACGCCCGGCGCTCCGCCGGTGCTCTCCAGGTCGCTCACCAGGGGGAAGAGCTGCTCGGAGTCCGCCAGCTGGGGCACCCACTCGGGATGGACGAAGCTGGTGGCCTCGACGGTGGTCAGGCCCGCGTCGGCGAGGCGCCGGATGAACTCGGCCTTGACCTCGGTCGGTACGGTCGCCTTCTCGTTCTGCAGTCCGTCGCGCGCGCCGACCTCGTGGATCCGCACCCGAGCGGGCAGGTCCGGGGCCGGCACGACCATCGGGAGGCCGAGTTCCGGGGTGCTCATGTCGTCTCCTCGTACGGGGTGATCACGGCCAGGATCTGGTCCATGGCGACCGTGGTGCCCGGGGTGACGTCCAGTTCGCTGACGGTTCCCGCGTGCGGGGCGGAGATGACGTGCTCCATCTTCATCGCCTCGACCACCAGCAGGCTCTGCCCCGCGGTCACCTCGTCCCCGACCGCGACCTTGACGACGGTCACCGTGCCGGGCATGGGCGCGGTCAGCGAGTCGGCGCCGGCGTGCGCCGCGCCGGTCAGGGACGCGGCCACCGGGTCGTGGTCGCGCACGTGCCAGGCGTCGCCGTCGCGGCCGAGCCAGTCGCCGGCGCGGTGGAAGGTGTGGCGTACGCCGTCGAGGGTCACGGAGACCTGGCCTGCAGTGACCGTGTGGGTGCCGCGCGGCACGTGGTCCACGGGGTCGTGCACCCGCAGGTGGAAGCCCACGGGCGCGGGGGTACCGCCCAGCCGCCAGCCGCTCGGCACCGAGAAGGGGTCGCTCCAGCCCTCGCCCCGGGGCCGCAGCGCGTCGAGCCGTACGGCCGCCGCCGCCTCGTACACCTCCTCCGGTACCTCACCGGAGACCAGTCCGTCGGCCTCCCGCTCCACCAGGCCGGTGTCCAACTCGCCCGCGACGACCGCCGGATGGGCCAGCAGCCGGCGCAGGAACCCGGCGTTGGTCTGGACGCCGAGCGTGACCGTCTCCGCGAGAGCGGCGCGCAGCTTGCGCAGCGCGGTCGCGCGGTCCGGGCCGTACGCGATGACCTTGGACAGCATCGGGTCGTACAGGCTGCCGACCTCCGTGCCCTCGCTCAGCCCCGAGTCGGTGCGCACCCCGTCGCCCTGCGGCTCGCGCAGGGAGAGCACCGTGCCGCCGGAGGGGAGGAAGCCGCGGGAGGGGTCCTCCGCGCAGACGCGCGCCTCGACGGCGTGTCCGGTGAGCGTGACGTCCTTCTGTTCGTAGGGCAGCCGCTCTCCCGCGGCCACCCGGAGCTGCCACTCCACCAGGTCGAGTCCCGTGACCAGTTCGGTGACCGGGTGTTCCACCTGGAGGCGGGTGTTCATCTCCATGAAGTAGTACGAGGACGGGTCGGAGCCGGGGACGATGAACTCCACGGTGCCCGCGCCCTCGTACCCGCAGGAGCGGGCCGCCTGGACCGCCGCCTCGCCCATGGAGGCCCGGGTCGCGTCGTCGAGGAACACGCTGGGCGCCTCTTCGATGATCTTCTGGTGGCGGCGCTGCAGGGAGCACTCGCGCTCGCCCAGGTGCACGACGTTGCCGTGGCCGTCCGCCAGGACCTGGATCTCGATGTGGCGGGGGCGGTCGACCCAGCGCTCGACGAGGAGGGTGTCGTCGCCGAAGGAGGCGCGGGCCTCGCGCCGGGCGGCGGCGATCTCGTCGGCCAGGTCCGCGGCGTCCCGCACCAGTCGCATGCCCTTGCCGCCGCCGCCCGCGCTCGGCTTCAGGAGTACCGGCATACCGATCTCCCGTGCCGCCTCGGCCAGCAGTGCGTCACTGAGACCGCTGCCGGACGAGCCGGGGACGACGGGGACTCCCGCCGCCCGGACCGTCTCCTTGGCGCGGATCTTGTCGCCCATGAGCGCGATCGCGTCGGCGGGCGGACCGATGAAGACGAGGCCGGCCTCGGCGCAGGCGCGCGCGAACGAGGCGTTCTCCGCGAGGAAGCCGTACCCCGGGTGCACGGCCTGGGCCCCGGTCCGCGCCGCCGCTTCCAGCAGGGCGGGCACCGACAGATAACTCTCGGCGGCCGGCGCCGGACCGATCCGTACCGCCGTGTCCGCCTCGCGCACGTGCCGGGCGTCGGCGTCCGCGTCGGAGAAGACGGCGACCGAGCGCACGCCCAGCGACCGCAGGGTGCGGATGACCCGGACGGCGATCTCGCCGCGGTTGGCCACAAGAACGGTGTCGAACATGATCAGAGGTCCCTCACATCCGGAAGACGCCGAACTGGGGATCACCCAGGGGCGCGTTGGCGCACGCGGTCAGGGCGAGGCCCAGCACCTGCCGGGTCTCCAGCGGGTCGATCACGCCGTCGTCCCAGAGGCGGGCCGTCGCGTAGTAGGCGCTGCCCTGCTGTTCGTACTGGGCGCGGATCGGGTCCTTGAAGGCGTCCTCGTCCTCGGCGGGCCAGGACTCCCCGCGCGCCTCCAGCTGGTCGCGCTTGACGGTCGCGAGGACGGACGCGGCCTGCTCGCCGCCCATCACGGAGATCTTGGCGCCGGGCCACATCCACAGGAAGCGCGGCGAGTAGGCCCGGCCGCACATGGAGTAGTTGCCCGCGCCGTACGAGCCGCCGATCACGACGGTCAGCTTCGGCACGCGGGTGCAGGCCACCGCCGTCACCATCTTGGCGCCGTGCTTGGCGATGCCCCCCGCCTCGTACTGGCGCCCGACCATGAAGCCCGAGATGTTCTGCAGGAACACCAGCGGGATGCCGCGCTGGTCGCACAGCTCGATGAAGTGGGCGCCCTTCTGGGCGGACTCCGAGAACAGGATGCCGTTGTTGGCGACGATCCCGACCGGATGCCCCTGGATACGGGCGAAACCGGTGACCAGGGTCTGCCCGAACTCCGCCTTGAACTCGGCGAAGCGCGAACCGTCGACCACGCGCGCGATGACCTCGCGCACGTCGTAGGGGGTGCGGGAGTCGACCGGGACGGCGCCGTAGATGCCGTACGGGTCGACCTTGGGCTCCGTGGCGGGTGTGACCTCCCAGGGCAGCGCTCCGCGCGCGGGGAGGGTGGCCGCGATGTTCCGGACGATCCGCAGCGCGTGCGCGTCGTCCTCCGCGAGGTGGTCCGTGACGCCCGACACGCGGGCGTGGACCTCGCCGCCGCCCAGCTCCTCGGCCGTGACGACCTCACCGGTGGCGGCCTTCACCAGGGGCGGGCCGCCCAGGAAGATCGTGCCCTGACCGCGCACGATCACGGCCTCGTCGCTCATCGCCGGGACGTACGCGCCACCGGCCGTGCACGATCCGAGGACGGCGGCGATCTGCGGGATTCCCGCTCCCGACATCCGCGCCTGGTTGTAGAAGATCCGCCCGAAGTGCTCGCGGTCGGGGAACACCTCGTCCTGCATCGGCAGGAAGGCTCCGCCGGAGTCGACGAGATAGACGCAGGGGAGGCGGTTCTCCAGCGCCACCTCCTGCGCCCGCAGGTGCTTCTTCACGGTCATCGGGTAGTACGTGCCGCCCTTGACGGTGGCGTCGTTGGCGACGATCACGCACTCGCGGCCGCTGACCCGGCCGATTCCGGCGATCACGCCGGCCGCCGGTGCCTGTCCCTCGTACATCCCGTGCGCCGCCAGGGGGGCCAGCTCCAGGAAGGGTGATCCCGGGTCCAGCAGCTGGTCCACCCGCTCGCGCGGCAGCAGTTTGCCGCGCGCGGTGTGGCGCTGCCGGGCCCGCTCGCCGCCGCCGAGCCGCGCCTCCGCGAGCTTGGCGCGCAGTTCCTCCCCGAGGGCGTGATGAGCCGCCTCGTTGGCCCGCCAGGCCTCCGAGGCGGGATCGGCCGCGCTCGTCAGCTCCGGTGCTTCGTGCATGTCCTGCGGTCCCCTCGCCCAGCGGTCCACCAGTTAGTGAGCGTTAACGCATGTCGTCCAGGTTAACGACCGCTAACCTCCCTGTCTAGAATTGCTTCCATGGCCACGAGAACCGACGCCCCCACCCGACGCGAGCAGATCCTCAGGGAGGCCGCCCGCCTCTTCGCCGAGCGCGGTTTCCACGGCGTCGGCGTGGACGAGATAGGGGCGGCCGTCGGTATCAGCGGCCCCGGTCTGTACCGGCACTTCCCGGGCAAGGACGCGATGCTCGCCGAGCTGCTGGTCGGGATCAGCGGACAACTGCTCACGGGAGGGAAACGGCGGGTCGCGGAGGCCGGTGGCGGCCCGGATGCGCTGCTCGACTCGCTCATCGAGGGGCACATCGACTTCGCTCTCGACGACCGGCCCCTGATCACCCTGCACGACCGTGAACTGGACCGCTTGCGGGACAGCGACCGCAAACTCGTGCGACAGCTCCAGCGGCAGTACGTCGAGCTGTGGGTCGAGGTCGTGCGGGAGGTGTATCCGGCCCTCACCGAACCCACCACCCGCTCGGCGGTGCACTCGGTGTTCGGGCTGCTGAACTCGACCCCCCACCTGGGACGGCCGGGCGCGTTGCCGGGGCGCGGGGTGACGGCGGCCCTGCTGCACCGGATGGCGCGGGGCGCCTTCGCGGCGGCCGGGGCGGCTGGTGGCGGTCCGACCGCGTGACCGGGGCATCGACCGGGATCCCTTCACCGCGCGGTCTTCATCCCGATCAGCCGGCTTCGGCACCGGCCGACCCCCTGCCGCCCAAGTGGTGGGGTCCATGGGCGCGTTGATCCCTGATGTGCGACCCGTGATCGGCGACCCGGGATCAGCGACCTGTGACCTGTGACCTCACCCGTGATCCGTGCCTGCGACCTGTGACCCGTGCCTGTGACCCGTGCCTGTGACCCGCGATCCGTCCCCGCGACCCGCGACGCGTGCCCTGACCTTCCGGTCGCGGGCCGACCCGGACAGGCGCCTCGCGGTGCGTCCCCGCCCGGTCGTCGAGCCGTGGCGGGCGGGCGTGACGAGCGTCATGGGGGAGGGCGGCCGATGGCTCTGGACGGTCGTCGTGACCGACGGGTAACCTGAGTCCTGAGCAAGCGCTTAGCCAAGGGTCGCGGCCATTCAATGAGCAGCCCCCACGGCGAGCAGCCACATCCGCGAGAGCGGCGCCGGTTCAGGCGCAGAGAGGGGCCGACGGTGCGCCGTACGGTGTTCAACGAGGACCACGAGGCGTTCCGGGAGACCCTGCGGGCCTTCATCGAGGCCGAGGTCGTTCCCGTCTACGACGAGTGGTTCGCCGCGGGCCAGGCGCCGCGCGACTTCTACCACAAGCTCGCCGAGCTCGGTGTCTTCGGCATCCGGGTCGACGAGGAGTTCGGCGGCGCCGCCATCGACTCGTACAAGTTCGAAGCCGTGATGTACGAGGAGACGGCCCGCGCGGGCGTCCAGTTCGGCGGCTCCGGCGTGCACGTGCTGCTCGGCCTGCCGTACATCAAGATGCTCGCCACCGACGAGCAGAAGAAGCGGTTCCTGCCGAAGTTCGTCACCGGCGAGGAGATGTGGGCGCTCGCGATGACCGAGCCGGGCACCGGCTCCGACCTCGCGGGCATGAAGACCACGGCCAAGCTCTCCGAGGACGGCACGCACTACGTCCTCAACGGCTCCAAGACCTTCATCACCGGCGGAGTCCACGCCGACCGTGTGATCGTCTGCGCCCGTACCTCCGCGCCCACCGCCGATGACCGCCGCTTCGGCATCTCCCTCTTCGCCGTCGACACCAAGTCCGAGGGCTACTCCATCGGCCGCAAGCTCGACAAGCTCGGCCTGAAGACCTCCGACACCGCCGAGCTCGCGTTCGTCGACGTCAAGGTGCCCGTCGAGGACCTGCTCGGCGAGGAGAACAAGGGCTTCTCCTACCTCGGCCACAACCTCGCCTCCGAGCGCTGGGGCATCGCGTTCGGCGCGTACGCCCAGGCCAAGGCGGCCGTCCGGTTCGCCAAGGAGTACGTCCAGCAGCGCACCGTCTTCGGCAAGCCCGTCGCGTCCTTCCAGAACACCAAGTTCGAGCTGGCCGCCTGCCAGGCCGAGGTGGACGCGGCCGAGGCCGTCGCCGACCGCGCCCTGGAGGCCCTCGACAAGGGCGAGCTGACGCCGGCCGAGGCCGCCAGCGCCAAGCTGTTCTGCACCGAGGTCGCGCACCGTGTCATCGACCGGTGCCTCCAGCTGCACGGCGGCTACGGCTTCATGAACGAGTACCCGATAGCCCGCCTGTACGCGGACAACCGCGTCAACCGCATCTACGGCGGCACCAGCGAGATCATGAAGTCGATCATCGCGAAGGACATGGGCCTGTAAGGCCCGCGAAGGATCATGAAAAACAACTGCGCGGTACAACTGACACCATGAGTCAGGCACTGCAGTCCCTGCTCGATCTGCTCGACCTGGAGCGGATCGAGCAGGACATCTTCCGCGGCCAGTCGCGCTCCGCCGTCGTCCCCCGGGTCTTCGGCGGGCAGGTCGCCGCGCAGGCGCTGGTCGCGGCGGGGCGCACCGTCCCGGAGGACCGGTTCGCCCACTCCCTGCACGCCTATTTCCTGCGTGCGGGGGACCCCGGCGCGCCCATCGTGTACTCGGTGGACCGCATCCGTGACGGCCGCTCCTTCACCACCCGGCGGGTGGTCGCCGTCCAGCACGGACAGCCGATCTTCCACCTCTCCGCGTCCTTCCAGGCGCACGAGGAGGGCATGGAGCACCAGGCCGCGATGCCGCCCGCGCCCGACCCGGAGACGCTGCCCACGGCCGCCGAGCTGCTGCCGCGGTACGCCGACGTCCTGGGGGACCCCGCCGTCGTGGAGCGTCTCCTGGAGGCGCGCGAGTCCGTCGACCTGCGCTATGTCGACCCGCCGCCCTACGGCACCGTGGGCGAGACCCGCGAACCGCACTCCCAGGTGTGGTTCCGCACCAACGGCAAACTCGACGGCGCCGTCGACCAACCGCTGCTGCACGTCGTCCTCGCCACGTACGTCTCCGACATGACGCTCCTCGACTCCATCCTGCTCGCGCACGGGCGCGGCGGGTGGGTGACCGGTGACGTCGTCGGGGCCTCGCTGGACCACGCGATGTGGTTCCACCGGCCCTTCCGCGCCGACGAATGGCTGCTGTACGACCAGGAGTCCCCGTCCGCGTCCGGGGGCCGCGGGCTCGGCCAGGCCCGGATCTACACCCAGGACGGCCGGCTGGCCATCTCGGTGATCCAGGAGGGCGTGGTCCGGATCCCCCGCGAGTTGTCCTGATCCCCGGGTAGGACTGGGGCATGACTGAAGCTGCACAGGACGACGGCGGCGCGGGCGAGAGCACGGTGACGGTGATCGTCGCCGCCCTCGCCAATCTGGGGATCGCGGTCGCCAAGGCGGTCGCGGGCGTCATCAGCGGATCGAGCGCGATGCTGTCCGAGGCCGCGCACTCGGTGGCCGACACGGTCACCGAGGTGCTGCTGCTCACCGCGCTCAAGCGCAGCGAGAAACCGGCCGACGAGGAGCACCCCCTCGGATACGGGCCCGAACGCTACATCTGGGCGATGCTCGCGGCGGTCGCGACCTTCGTCGGCGGCGCGGTGTTCTCGATCTACGACGGGGTGCACACCCTCGTCGCGGGCGAGGAACCGGGCAACCCTGTCGTCTCCTACGTCGTGCTCGCGGTCGCCTTCCTGCTGGAGGGCTACTCCCTGCGCACCGGCGTGCGCCAGGCACGCGGTGAGGCGGCGCGGATCGGGGCGCCCTTCAAGCGCTACCTCCGCCACACCCCGGACACCGCGGTGAAGGCCGTGGTCCTGGAGGACTCGGCCGCGCTGATCGGCCTCGTCCTCGCCGCGGGCGGTCTGCTCGGCGGGCAGCTCACCGGCTCCGGCGTCTGGGACGCCGTCGCGTCCCTCTGTATCGGCCTCCTGCTGCTGTACGTCGCCTGGGTCCTCGGCCGCTCCAACGCGGAGCTGCTCATCGGGCGTCCGCTGCCGAAGGCCGTCCGGGAGGGCATCCGGGCCGAACTGCTCGCGGTGGAGCACGTGGAGGCCGTACTGGAGCTGACGACCCTGGTCCAGGGACCGCGCGAGGCGCTCGTCGCGGCCAAGGTCGACTTCCGTGACGTGTCGACCGCCGCCCAGATCGAGTGGGCCTGCGAACAGGCCGAACAGCGACTGCGGGAGGCGTTCCCGGCGGTGAGCCGGGTGTACCTGGACCCGACCCCGGGCCATGACCGACGCCGGGCCGAGGGGCTGAACCCCTGGCCCTGAGGGCTGTCCGCACGGCGGGTCTCCGCCCTGGCCGGGCACGGGTTCGCCCCCCTTCCCGGCCGGAGCCGTCCGTGTTCCTCGCGGACCGGTCAGGCCTTGCGCAGGACCCGGATGCGCTGCTGCGCCCTGCTCACGGCGCGCTCCACTTCCCTGCGGGCGTGCTCCTGGCGCATCGCGCGCTCCAGGTGGGCGTCCAGCTCCGACTGCGGCACCCGTGCCGTGCCGGTGAGCGGGGGCAGGCCCGTGGCCAGGTAGTCCTCCAAGTGCTGGGCGACGTCGCCCAGTTCGGCCCGGATCACCTCCAGCTGACCGGCACAGGCCCCGATGAGGTGCCGCAGTCTCCGCAGCGGCGCGAGGTCGGCGGCCCGGCAGGGCTTCTGGGCGAGCTCGCAGAGCTTCTCGAAGGTCTCCTTGAGGTAGTGGTCGGCGTCGTCGAGGTCCTTGGCGTCGTCGTCGGTGGCGCGGGTCCTCTTCGTCCAGGCGAACACCTGCCGGCCATGGCGGAGCCCGAGGACGGCGAGGATGGCCATGGCTGCGCCGGACAGGGCGGCCACGACCGGGGAGCCGGCGCCGGTGCCGGCCGCCAGGGTGGTCGGGCTGAGGGTCATCGTGGTCCGATTCCGTTCGTGGGAGCGCGCGTGAGTCCGCACGGGGCCCGCACGGCGCGGGAGTTCGTTCGTGCGGGGCCGGCCGTCGTGGCCGCGGGGGTGGGACGGTGGAGGACGGGGCGGCTGGGGGCTGGGGCGTGCGGCGAAAGTCCCGTCGTCCGCCCGGAGGGCGGGCCGGGCGTCGCGAGGCGGGCGGGGCTTTCGCGACACGCCCTACGCGGGCATGGCGATGTCGCGCAGGGCGTGCAGGTCCGTCACCGCGAACTGCCGGTACCTGGTGGTGATCGCGTCGTGGCTGTCGCGCAGGGTGCGGACCGCGTTCTCCACGGTGGAGACGCCCATCAGGAGCGCGTCGGCGATGTCGCGCTGGGTCGGTCCCAGGATGGTGACGTGGCCGGGGTCGGCGGAGTTCGTCCTGCCGGCGATCGCGGCCAGGTGCAGCAACAGGCCGCCGACCCGCTGCACGGGGGAGCGGGTCGGCGTGCAGTAGATCATCTCGTCGCTGCGGTTGCGATCCTCCAGACTGCGCAGCAGGGCCAGTTGGGCTTCCGGCTGGCGGCGCAGCAGGAGGTTCATGCGCTGCACGGGACAGGGCATGACCCAGGTCGTCGTCAGGCAGACGGTCGTGACCGTCGCCTCAGGGGCGATCAGCTTGGCCTCGCCCAGGAGTTCACCGGCGCCGCGGAACCTCGTGATCCTGGTGGAGGCGACCCCGGGCCCGAAGGGGAAGCGCTCCTGGAGGACGCAGCCGCCCAGGAGGATGTACACGCTGCCGTCGCCCGGTCCGAGCGGCAGCTCCTCGTCGCGTTCGTAGACACGGGTGTCCAGTCCCCAGGTGCTGACGAGCAGTGGCCAGGTGTTGCCGGGGAGATGGTGGAGGAAGCTGCCCCCGGGCATCGCCTGACGGCCCTTCAGGACGTCGCTGGTGCGGAAGGCGTCGACCTTGGGAGGCATCGGTCACTCCCCTGCCCCGGCCGCGCGGTGCGGTACCGGGGCGTACGGCCGTAACCGGCCGTGTTGGTGACGCTGTGTCAGTCGAGGGGTGCCGAGGGCCGGGGCGCCGGGGTTCTTCGGCGCGGCGACGCCATCGGCGATGGCGGTCTGCATCGGTTCTGAGGTCCTTCCCGCTCGGGAGAAGCAGGGGACCGGGTGGGTCCGCCACGCGGCGGACGCACCCGGGCTGGTGGGTCCAGAGCCCTCTCCGTCGCATGGCCGCCCGGCTGGTTTAGGTCCGGGCGCGAGGCGAAGGCGTTACATCGACAAGTTACCTCCACTCGCGAGGAAATCTCCAGTCACGCATGTGCGCGGCGGGAATTCCCGTCGGCGACCGGTCGGGGAGAGAAGGGAAAACAAACCCTCGGGAGAGGGTTTTGTTTTGCGGTGATTGCGCTGGGTGTGCTTGAGGTTACGCTCCGTCTGCGGGGAGATGGGTGCCGCCCATGCATGCCGCAATTCCAGAACGCTGTACGTGGAAACGGCGTTGAATTTACCGCGGATGAGCGGTGCGGGGCGCACATGTGAACGCGGAGGAAAGCAAGGAGGCCTCGGGGAACCACCCCCGAGGCCTCCAGGAAAGGGTCTGGACCCACCAAGGCTCAGACCGACTTCCAGTAAACACCATGAGCTGCGGAAAGGTCACCGGGGCGGGGAAACGTCGGGCGGCCTCCCCTCTGGGGAGGGATTCGGGGGCCGCACCTCACCGCGCCCCGTCGTGGGGACGGGTCGCGCCGCCGCACCGCGCCATAGATCCCTTTTGGCGGGTTAGGCGCTTTTCGTCGCGCGGTTCGCTTCGTTCATGCCCGCCGCCGGAACGGCACGAGTGAATAACGATCACCTCGGGATCGGTGTCGACCGGTCGACTCGGGGCCCCTTCCCGGCGTGTCTGCTCGACCGGTAGTTCGACAGGCGAATGAACAAGTGTTCAGTAAAGTGCGTTAATGTCGCCACTTATCTTTCCCGGGGCTGTCGGCAGCGCGACCGTGCAAGGCTTTCCCCGTCGGCTTTCCCTTTATTCCCGACGGTGTCGCGCGCTGTGGATGGGGCGCCCGATCTCCTTTGGGAAAGTGCCCGTGGAAAAGGGATTCGCGCAGGGCGGTGATCCGCTCACCCGCCCTTTTCCGGCGGCGTCCGATATCTGGAGAACGGCCTCTCGGTGAGAGGGCCCGGCCGGGGAACGGCGGGTCCGGGCGCGCGGTTGGGCCCGGCCGTGCCGCCAACACCGCGGTACGGCGGGGAGGTCGGCCCGACGGGAGGTTCCAACGGTGCGTAGCGGCCCGTGTACGCATCGGGCAAGGGCGACTACATTCCGTAGCCGCCTTGTGCGGGGGGCGCGGATGTTCCCGCGGCGGATGTCAGACGAGGCCCGCCGCGTCGAGCAGGTACGCCGTCATCGGGTCGTAGTGGCGCGGGCTGACGACATGGTCGTCCAGCGGGACCACGACCTGGACGGTGCCCTCCGCCTCGGCGAGGAACAGGGCCGGGTCGTTGCAGTCGGCGTAGCCGACGGAGTCCACGCCCTGCTGGCCCGCGCGGCCGGCCCACCCGTGGTCGGCCACGACCAGGTCGGGCAGCGGGCGGCCCTCGCGCTCCAGACCCGTGAGGATCGCGTGCATCGGCTCACCGGAGTGCGTGTGCCACAGCGTCGCGCCGTGCTCCAGCACGGCCACGTCCGCGAACTGCATGACGTAGCCCTCGTCCGTCTGGAGCCCCTCCGGGATCACCACGATCTCGCAGCCCGCACCGCGCAGGGCGGCGGCCGTGGCCCGGTGCACGTCGAGCAGGCCGCCCGGGTGGCCGGTCGCGAACAGCACCCGCTGCCGTCCCTCGGCCGCCTTGCGCAGCCGGGCCGCGAGCCGGTCCAGGGCGTCCACGGTCAGCTCGGGGTCGATGGTGTCCTGCCCGTACCGGTATTCCGGGTCGTCGTTGACGCCGACCCGTTCCGCCATCACCGCGAGGACGTCCTGCTCGTCGGTCCATCGGTCGCCGAGCTCCAGGCCGAGCCACCAGTTGCGCTCGCCGTTGGCCAGCTTGCGGTAGTGGGAGAGGTTGTTCTCGCGAGGGGTGGCGACATCGCCCGCGATGCGGGTCTTCACGAGATGGCCGACAAGTTCGGCGCGGCTGGGGGTCCCGGATATTGGCATGCTCCCATTGTGCCGGGACGTCCCGCCGGGGGAGCCGTTGTCCCGCGCCCTGGGACGCGGGTCACTCGGGCTACGGGCGTGCGGGGGAGCGCGGACCCCGGGGCGCCCGCCGCCCGGTCGCCGCCCGCCCGGCCGTTGCCCGGCCGCCCGCTCACCGCTCCCGCAGCGCGAACCACAACTCCATGCGCACATCGGCGTCGTCGAGATCGGCCCCCAGCAACGCCGCGCAGCGCGCCACACGTTGGCGCACGGTGTTGCGGTGGACGCCGAGGGCCACCGCGGTGCGGTCCCAACTGCCGTGCAGGGACAGCCAGGTGCGCAGGGTCTCGGTGAGGGACGGGGTCGCGGCGATGGGTGCGAGCAGGGCGCGGGCGTGGGTCTCCGCGTCGGCCGCGGGAACGAGGTCGGCGAGCGCGGGACGCTCCGCGTGGCGCACCAGCGCCGAACGGGTCGCCCGCGCGCGGGCCAGTGCCCGGGCGGCCTGGGTGTCGGCGAGCGCCCACTCGTGCGGGCCGACGGGCGCGCTGACCCCGCATGTCCAGCCCTGCTGGGCGGCCGGCTCGCCGTCGCCGGTCGCGAGGACACGTACCACGTCGCCGCCCGCGTCGATGAGAGCGGAGCCCAGCGCGGTCCCCAGCGCGGAGGCGGCGACGGCGTCCGGAGCGGGACCGTCCGCCGTGGGCCGCGCGTGCACGACGATCCACCGTTCCCCGCCCAGCAGGGGGGCGACCGTTTCCGGCGCTGCCCCGAGCAGCAGCCGGACGAGGGCCGACGACCGTGCCGCGCCGCTCCCGCTCTGCTGTTCCCCGGTGAGCAGGGAGAGCAGCACGGCCGCGACGGAGGCGATGGTGTGGTCCCCGGGGTCGCGGCGCGGCGCCGCCACGCCGAGGACGAAGCCCTGCCCGCCGCCGAGGGCGTAGGCGGCCAGGTGGGTGCCCTGGACGGTGTCGCTGGCGGAGGAGGGGGCCGGGCCCGGGGTCTCCCCGGGCCGTACCACCGCCGCCAGTCCGGCGAGGGCCCGCGCGACGGGTGCCTCCGGGGTCCGTCCGGCACCCGCCAGCTCCGCCCCCTCCGGCCCGTACAGCACGGCCCGGCCGGACACCCGCTGGGCCAGCCGGCGCAGCACCGCGGGCACCGGGTCGGGGCGGGCGGCCGCGGCGGCCAGACTCTGCTGGCCCTCCGTGACGCGGTGCAGTTCCGCCAGGCGGGCCTGGGCCATCAGCTGCCAGACCGCGCGGGCCACCCCCGAGAAGGTCGTCTGGGGCGGGACCTCGATCAGCGGGAGGCCCTGGGCGTCGCAGGCCTCGACCAGCGCGCGCGGAACCGTGTCGTGCACCGGTGCCACGCCGAAGCCCAGCGCCGCGCCGCCCGCCGCGACGATGCGCGAGACGTAGCCGTCGAAGTACTCCCGAAGCCCCGGCCGGGCCCGGCCGGGGGCGTCCCCCGCCGGGCCCGGCGCCTTGGGGACGTGCACGCCCGCGGTCAGCAGCAGCTCACCGCCCAGCAGATAGGGGTACGGGTCCGCCATCTCCGAGGTGTGCGCCCAGTGGATCACCGTGTCCGGGTCGGCGGGGCCCGCGATACGGCGCAGGGCCAGGTCCTCCCGGGCCAGCAGCGCGCTCAGCGGCACCGGCGGAGTGGGTGGGACAGGCGGAGCCGGGGGGCCCGGCGGAGCCGATGGCGCGGACGGGATCGGCGGGCCTGGCGGGGTGGATGCGTCCGGCGTGGCGTCCGGCATGGTGGTCATTCCCTCCATCCGGTTCGGTGACAGTGGATGAAAAGTACACTTCAGAGTCGCCTTCCGGCCACCTAGGGTCGTGCCGTCGGCAGCCGCGGGTACGGGCGTATGTCCCCGCGATCCGCTGCCGCACCGACCGGGCGGGAACCGCTCGCGGATCCGCCGCCGGTCTTCCCGGCCGGACCGTGCTCGCCCCGGCCGCGTCCCCATCCGTATCTGCACGACACGCCACCGAGAGTGAGCGAAGGAGGGCCCCGCATGGCCGTCGACTACACAGTGATCGTCGTCTATCTGGCCGGCATGCTGGCCATGGGCTGGTGGGGCATGCGCCGCGCCAAGTCCAAGAGCGACTTCCTCGTCGCGGGACGCCGGCTCGGGCCCGCGATGTACTCCGGGACCATGGCCGCGATCGTGCTGGGAGGGGCCTCCACCATCGGCGGCGTCGGGCTCGGATACCAGTACGGGCTCTCCGGGGCCTGGATGGTGTTCACCATCGGGCTCGGCCTGCTCGCCCTCTCCGTCTTCTTCTCCGCCCGCATCGCCCGGCTGAAGGTCTACACCGTCTCCGAGATGCTGGACCTGCGCTACGGCGGCCGGGCCGGTGTCATCTCCGGCGTCGTCATGTGGGCGTACACCCTGATGCTCGCGGTGACCTCGACCATCGCGTACGCCACGATCTTCGACGTCCTCTTCGACATGAACCGGACGCTCGCGATCGTCATCGGCGGCTCGATCGTGGTCGCCTACTCGACGCTCGGCGGGATGTGGTCGATCACCCTCACCGACATGGTGCAGTTCGTGGTCAAGACCATCGGTGTGCTGCTCCTGCTGCTGCCCATCGCGGTGATCAAGGCCGGCGGGTTCAGCGCGATGAAGGCCAAGCTGCCCACCGAGTACTTCGATCCGCTGGGCATCGGCGGCGAGACGATCTTCACCTACGTGCTCATCTACACCTTCGGCATGCTCATCGGCCAGGACATCTGGCAGCGCGTGTTCACCGCCCGCAGCGACACCACGGCGCGGTGGGGCGGCACGGTCGCCGGCACCTACTGTCTGGTGTACGCCGTCGCGGGCGCCGTCATCGGCACGGCGGCCAAGGTCCTCTACCCGACGCTGCCCAGCGCCGACGCCGCCTTCGCGACCATCGTCAAGGACGAACTCCCGGTCGGCGTGCGCGGGCTGGTACTGGCCGCGGCGCTCGCGGCCGTCATGTCGACGTCCTCCGGCGCGCTGATCGCCTGCGCCACCGTCGCCAACAACGACATCTGGTCCCGGCTGCGGGGAACCGTACGGCCCACGGGCGAGGAGCACGGCGGCGACCACGACGAGGTCAGGGGCAACCGGATCTTCATCCTCGTCATGGGCGTCGCGGTGATCGGCACCGCCATCGCGCTCAACAACGTCGTCGAGGCGCTGACCGTCGCGTACAACCTGCTCGTCGGCGGGCTGCTCGTGCCGATCCTCGGCGGACTGCTGTGGAAGCGCGGGACCGCGCAGGGCGCGCTGGCCTCCGTCGTGGTCGGCGGGCTGGCGGTCGTCGGGCTGATGGGGGTGTACGGCGTCCTCGCCAACGAGCCGGTCTACTACGGGCTGCTGTCCTCGCTGGTCGTGTACGTGATCGTGTCCCTGGTCACACCCGCGACCGATCCGGCGGTGCTGGTCGCGTGGCGTGAGCGACTGGCCGGCCGTGGGGTGCCTTCGGCGGAGGGGACGGAGGTACCGGCGTGAGCGGGGCCCGGACCCCGGGCTCCCGGGGTCCGGGGCCCGTGTGCGGCCGCGGGTTGTCCGTGGCTGGTCGCGCGGTTCCCCGCGTCCCCGAAGGGACGCTGCGCCCCCCGGGGCCGTGAAGGAGCCCGGTGGGGCTCAGGGGGCTGAAGAGTTTCGGGCCGGTCGCCGTGGGGCGGCCGGGCCGGGCGGACTCCGGTGGTCGGGGTCCGCGACACTGGAAGACGTATCACCCGTACCACGCATCACCGGTATCACCTGGAGGAGTCCGACGATGAGCAGCACCGAGAACCCGGCAGCAGGCGGCAGCCAGCCACGCGGCCCCGTCGACTCGTCCCGCGTCCCGCGGTACGCCGGCCCCGCGACCTTCGCCCGGCTGCCCCGCCTCGACGAGGTCGGCACCGCCGACGTCGCCGTGGTCGGCGTGCCGTTCGACTCCGGGGTCTCCTACCGGCCCGGCGCCCGCTTCGGCGGCAACGCGATCCGCGAGGCCTCCCGCCTGCTGCGCCCGTACAACCCGGCGCAGGACGCCTCCCCCTTCGCCCTCGCCCAGGTCGCCGACGCCGGTGACATCGCGGCGAACCCGTTCAACATCAACGAGGCCGTGGAGACGGTCGAGGCGGCGGCCGACGAGCTGCTCGGCACCGGCGCCCGGCTGATGACCCTCGGCGGCGACCACACCATCGCGCTGCCCCTGCTGCGCTCCGTGGCGAAGAAGCACGGCCCGGTCGCCCTGCTCCACTTCGACGCGCACCTCGACACCTGGGACACGTACTTCGGCGCGGAGTACACCCACGGCACCCCGTTCCGCCGCGCCGTCGAGGAGGGCATCCTCGACACCTCCGCGCTCTCCCACGTCGGCACCCGCGGCCCCCTGTACGGCAAGCAGGACCTCACCGACGACGAGAAGATGGGCTTCGGCATCGTCACCTCGGCGGACATCTACCGCCGCGGCGCCGACGAGGTCGCCGACCAGCTGCGCCAGCGCATCGGAGACCGCCCGCTCTACATCTCCATCGACATCGACTGCCTCGACCCGGCGCACGCGCCCGGCACCGGCACCCCGGAGGCGGGCGGCATGACCTCCCGCGAGCTCCTGGAGATCCTGCGCGGACTGTCCTCCTGCAACCTGGTCTCCGCGGACGTGGTCGAGGTCGCGCCCGCCTACGACCACGCCGAGATCACCGCCGTCGCCGCGTCCCACACGGCGTACGAACTGACCACGATCATGTCCCGCCAGATCGCCCAGGAGAAGGCCCCGAAGTGACCCACGACCACGACCTGGTACTCCGTCCGTCGGCGGCGCAGACGGAGGCCGCGCTGAACCCGCCCCCCGGCCGCAACGGCGGGGACCTGGTCGTGGAGACCCTCTCCGGGCTCGGCGCGACCACCGTCTTCGGCCTGCCCGGCCAGCACGCGCTGGGCATGTTCGACGCGCTGCGCCGCTCCTCGCTCCAGTACGTGGGACTGCGCGTCGAGAACAACGCGGGGTTCGCGGCGGACGCGTACGGCCGGATCACGGGGGAGGCCGCGCCGCTGCTGCTCTCCACCGGCCCGGGGGCGCTGACCTCGCTCGCCGCGCTCCAGGAGGCGGCCGCCGCCTCGGCCCCCGTCCTCGCGATCAGCAGCCAGGTCCCGACCGCCGGACTGGGCGGCGGACGCCATGGCTATCTGCACGAACTCCCGGACCAGCAGGCCGCGTTCAGGGGCGTCGTGAAGTCCGTCCACACCGTCCGCGCACAGTCGCAGATCCCCTCCGCCCTCGCGGCGGCCTGGGAGTCCGCGCTGACGGCCCCGCACGGCCCGGTCTGGGTGGAGATCCCGCAGGACGTCCTCCTCGCCGAGACCTCCCTGCCGGCGGTGACCGCGATGGACGCGACCCCCGAGGAGGTCGTCCCGCGCCCCGAACTGACCGCGGTCGCCGCCCACCTGCTGTCCACGGCCGCCCGCCCCGCGATCATCGCGGGCGGCGGGGTCGTACGGGCGGACGCCTCCGGCAAGCTGCGCCGGCTCGCCGAGCGGCTGAACGCCCCCGTCGTCACCACCTTCGGCGGCAAGGGCGCCTTCCCCTGGAACCACCCGCTGTCCCTCCAGTCCTGGCTGGAGGACCGGCACACCACCGACCTCCTGGAGGACGCCGACGTCCTGCTCGTGGTCGGCTCGGGTCTCGGCGAACTGTCCTCGAACTACCACACGTTCAAGCCCCGCGGCCGGGTGATCCAGATCGAGGCCGACCTCGGCAAGCTGGAGTCCAACCATCCGGCACTGGGCATCCACGCCGACGCCAGGCTCGCGCTCTCCGCGCTCCTGGAGACGGTCGACGAGCGCCCCGACCCGACGGCGCCGGAGCGCGTGCGCACCCTGCTCGCGCGGGTGGGCGAGCGCATCGCCGCGCAGGAACTCACCCTGGAGCAGGGCGTGCTGGCGTCCGTGCGCCGCGCCCTGCCGGACGACTCCCCGTCCTTCTGGGACATGACCATCCTGGCGTACTGGGCGTGGTCCGCCTTCGACCCCCGCCGGCCCAACACCATGCACTCCGCCCAGGGCGCCGGCGGCCTCGGCTACGGCTTCCCGGCGGCCCTCGGAGCGGCGGCCGCCGACCCCTCCCGCCCGGTCCTCGCGGTCTCAGGCGACGGCGGAGCGCTGTACTCGATCGCCGAGCTGGCCACGGCGAAGCAGTACGGCCTCGACGTCACCTGGCTGATCGTCGACGACGGCGGCTACGGCATCCTGCGCGAGTACATGACGGACGCCTTCGGCGAGGCGACGGCGACGGAACTGGCCCGCCCGGACTACGTGGCCCTCGCCGAGTCCTTCGGCGTCCCGGGCGTCCGCACGAGCCCCGGGACGCTGGAGGCGGACCTGGCCGAGGCGCTGGCGAGCCCCGGCCCTTCGGTGGTGCTGCTTCCGGCGGTGCTGCGGATGTTCGCGCCCACGCACCTCGACGCCTGACCGGCTGCCGGACGGACCGGCTGCCGGACGGACCGGCCACCGCACCGGGCGGTGGCCGGCCCGAGCCGCTACCAGATCGCCTCGACCCACTCCGGGTGGTCGATGAACGGGTTGCGGTTGTGCTGGTAGGTGTCGTAGATGACCTGGTTGCGCTTCTCCTCGAAGGCGCTCGGCGGGTCCTGCTCGTTCCACTGCTTCAGCACGGACAGCTTGCCGATGTACGGGGCGCTGCCGTTGTTGACCTTCTCGTCGGGTTCCAGGTCGGCGAACCCGTCGCCGCCGTCGTAGCGGACCGCCATGTAGAGGATCATGCGGGCCACGTCGCCCTTGTCGGCGTCGCGCGGCTCGAAGGAGTCGGAGTCGACCTTGCTGCCGCCGCCGCCCGTGACCGCGCTGCCGCCGTTGTCGAAGTCCAGGTTGCCCCGGATGCTGTTGACCTGGACGTCCGCCGGACGCAGGTGGTGCAGGTCGGTGCCGGGACCGGTCGCCTCGCCGAAGTCGCCGTGCGACTTGGCCCAGGTGTGCTCGCGGTTCCAGTCGCCGAGGTCGCCGCCGTTGAGGGACTTGGCGCGGGAGACCCCGCTGTACAGCAGGATCACGTTGTTGCTGTTGTTCGGGTCCTGGTCGGTGGCCTTCAGCGCGTTCCAGACCGCCGAGTACGAGATCTTGCTCTGGCTGCTGATGATGGTGTGCAGCGAGGACTTCAGGCTCGCGCCGGTCTTGCCGACCGCGTTCTTGTAGTACGTGCTGTCGTACGCGGTCGTCGTCGCGCTCGCGGGGGACGCGGTGACCGTCGGCAGGGTGAGGCCCACCAGTACGGCGGACGTGGTCAGCGCCAGCGTCTTCCAGCGGCGTGTGTGCGTTGTCGCGGGCATCGTGGGGAGTCCGTTCTACGCGTGTTGATCGAGCGGGCAACCGGAGCGTGACATGCACATGCGGCGCGGGCAATGAACGGGCGGTGTCGGTTCCGTGTCGGAATCCGGCAGGCCGCCTTCCGGTGAGTCGCCTTCAGGGCACGCGACATGGCGCGGCGAGCGGCCGCGGCGGGGGTGAACGCCGGGCGGTGCTGCGGTAGTCGGCTCGGTGCGGCGGCGGCCACCCGTCGCGCGGCGGATGGCGCGGCCCGCGTTCCGCCCGCGGGCGGGCCGCGGAGCCCTACGAACACACGTACAACCCTCGGTCACCTCTGCGAGTCATGACAGGCGGGTGCGCCGCAGGCGCGCTCGTACTGTTCGAAGGGGATGGGGAACCTCCATGACTCACCGGATATCCCGGCGTGCCCGGATGCTCGCAGCGAGCCTCGGCGCCGGGATGCTCGTGCCGCTCGCGGCGGCCGCGGCACCGGCCTCCGCTGCCGCGGCGCCGCAGGTCAGTTGTACGTCCGCCAAGGCGGGCCTGGCCGCCGCACTGCAGAAGGACATCACCGCGGCCCTGAAGAACCGTGCCGGCACCGTCGCCGTCGGACTCTACGACCGGACGACGAAGACGACCTGCACCCTGCGTGCCACCTCCGCCTACGACTCCGCCAGTGTGGTCAAGGTCACCGTGCTGGCCACGCTGCTGTGGGACGCGAAGAAGCACAACCGGTATCTGACCAGTCGTGAGCAGACGCTCGCCACGGCCATGATCACCAAGTCGGACAACACCGCGACCAGCACGCTGTGGAAGCAGCTCGGCGTGACCAAGGTGAAAGGTTTCCTCACCGCCGCCGGGATGACCGAGACCAAGCCGGGCGCGAACGGCTACTGGGGTCTCACCCAGATCACCGTGCGCGACGAGCAGAAACTGCTCGGGCTGCTCACCGCCAAGAACTCCGTGCTGAGCGACAACTCCCGCGCGTACGAGCTGAAGCTGATGGGCAAGGTCATCTCCTCGCAGCGCTGGGGCACCCCGGCGGGAGCGCCCTCCTCGGTCGCCGTGCACGTCAAGAACGGCTGGCTGTCGCGCTCCACGCACGGCTGGCGCGTCCACAGTGTCGGCACCTTCAACGGCGCCGGTCACGACTACATGATCACCGTGCTCACCCACGGGAACAGCACCATGAGCTACGGCGTCAGCACCATCCAGGGTGTCGCCAAGGCGATCCACAAGGATCTCGTGCCGGCCACCTCCAAGAGCAGCGCGAGCGTGCTGCGGTACGTGCCCACCGGCACCCCGCAGGAGGCTTCCGTGCCCGCGCCCGCGAGCTGACGGCGCGGCCGGACGACCCCTGTTCCACGCGAGTCCGCTCCCGGGCCGTCCGCGCGTCCCACCGTGACCGCGTGCGCCTGAGATCCGTTCTCGTCACCGTCACCGTCACCGTCACCGTCACCGTCACCGTCACCGTCACCGTCGGCCTGTTCGGGCGGGGCCCTCACCGGCCCCGCCCGTTCGCTTTCCGCCGCCCTGGAGAGCCGCTCCGGCGCGCTCGACAGGTCGACGTACGAGGGCACCTCCGTCGGCCCTCTGTCCGCACCCGCCGTGGACCGCGACAGGCCGGTCACTCTCCGTGGACCGGGACCGGGACCGGGACCGGGACGGCCGCCTCGGCCCGCTCCCGGTCGGCGACGGCCACCTGAACGCGCTGCGGACCACCCGTCCGCACCTCCGTCCGCACCTCCGTCCGCACCCCCCGCGCGTGCGTCTGCCACGGACGGTGAGGGAACGATTGTTGCGGAGGGATGAAATCCGCTTCGTTCGGCGTTGGAGTCTTCCGGCGGAGTGAGATCTACGGAAGGCACCGGCGTGGCAGGTCAGCGGGGATGGGCACGGCGACTGGCCGGGTACGCGTGGCGGTACCCGAAGGACGTGCTGCTCGCGCTCGGGTCCGCGCTCGGCGGCATGGCCGTGCTGGCGGTGGTCCCGCTGATCACGAAGGTGATCATCGACGACGTCGTCGGGAACCACACCCGCTCCATGGCCCCCTGGGCGGGCGCGCTGATAGCCGCGGCCGTCGTCGTGTACGTCCTCACCTACATCCGCCGCTACTACGGCGGACGGCTCGCCCTCGACGTCCAGCACGACCTGCGGACCGAGATGTACGACACGATCACCCGGCTCGACGGACGCCGGCAGGACGAGCTGTCCACCGGACAGGTCGTCGGCCGGGCCACCAGCGACCTCCAGCTGATCCAGGGTCTGCTCTTCATGCTCCCGATGACCATCGGGAACGTACTCCTCTTCCTGATCTCGCTCGGGATCATGGCCTGGCTCTCCCTGCCGCTCACCCTGGTCGCGCTGGCCGTCGCCCCCGCCCTGTGGTTCGTCGCCAGGCGCAGCCGCTCCAAGCTGCACCCGGCCACCTGGTACGCGCAGGCGCAGGCCGCCGCCGTGGCGGGTGTCGTGGACGGCGCCGTCAGCGGCGTCCGCGTGGTCAAGGGCTTCGGCCAGGAGGACCAGGAGACCGGGAAGCTCCGGGAGGTCGGCCGACGGCTCTTTGCCGGACGGATGCGGACCATCCGGTTCAACGCCAGGTACACCCCCGCCCTCCAGGCCGTGCCCGCCCTCGGCCAGGTCGCGATGCTCGCGCTGGGCGGCTGGCTCGCCGTACGGGGACAGATCACGCTCGGCACGTTCGTGGCGTTCTCCTCGTACCTCTCCCAGCTCGTCGGGCCCGTGCGGATGCTCGCGGTGGTCCTCACCGTCGGGCAGCAGGCCCGCGCCGGCGCCGAACGCGTGCTCGAACTGATCGACACCGAACCGGCCATCCAGGACGGCACCAAGACCCTCCCGGACGACGCGCCCGCGACCGTCGAGTTCGACGACGTGTCCTTCGCCTACGAAGGCACCTCGAAGAAGCAGGTGCTGAACGGGCTGAGCTTCGAGATCCGGCCCGGCGAGACCCTCGCCGTCGTCGGCTCCTCCGGGTCCGGCAAGTCGACGGTGTCGCTGCTGATGCCCCGCTTCTACGACGTCACGCACGGCGCCGTCCTCGTCGGCGGCCACGACGTCCGCGAGCTCACGCAGGAGTCGCTGCGCGCCGCGATCGGCCTGGTCCCCGAGGACTCCTTCCTCTTCTCCGACACCGTGCGCGCCAACATCGCCTACGGCCGCCCCGACGCCACGCAGGAGGAGATCGAGCGGGCCGCCCGCGCCGCGCAGGCCGACCGCTTCATCACCGAGCTGCCCGCCGGCTACGACACCAAGGTCGGCGAGCACGGCCTGACCCTCTCCGGCGGCCAGCGCCAGCGGGTCGCCCTCGCCCGCGCCATCCTCACCGACCCGCGCCTGCTGGTCCTCGACGACGCCACCTCCGCCGTGGACGCCCGCGTCGAGCACGAGATCCACGAGGCGCTGAAACAGGTCATGGAGGGCCGTACGACCCTGCTGATCGCGCACCGCCGCTCCACCCTCAACCTCGCCGACCGCATCGCCGTCCTCGACGGCGGCCGGCTCGCCGACATCGGCACCCACGAGGAGCTCCAGGACCGCTCCCCGCTCTACCGGCGGCTGCTCACCGACCCGGACGAACTGGGCGGGGTCTCCCCGGGACACGCCCAGCCCGTGGCCGCGGCGGAGAACACCTCGGTACGGGAGGAGCTGGACGCCGAGTTCGACGCCGAGCGCGGTGTCACCCCGCGTCTGTGGACCGGCGACCGCGAGCCCAGGGACAACGCGCTGACGGGCATGCCGGCCACGCCCGAACTGCTCGCCCAGGTCGAGGCGCTGCCCCGGGCCACCGACACCCCGGCCATCGACGAGGCACGCGCGGTCACGCCAGAGGAGTCGTACGGACTGCGCCGGCTGCTGCGCGGCTTCGGGCCCCCGCTCCTGGTGAGCCTCGGCCTGGTCGCCGTCGACGCCGGTATGAGCCTGCTGCTGCCCGTGCTGATCCGGCACGGCATCGACCAGGGCGTCTCCAGGATGGTGTACGGCGCGGTCTGGGCCGCGGCGGGCCTCGCGCTGGTCACCGTGCTCGTCCAGTGGGCGGCACAGATCGGTGAGACGCGGATGACCGGACGGACCGGCGAGCGCGTCCTGTACTCGCTGCGCCTGAAGATCTTCGCGCAGCTCCAGCGCCTGGGACTCGACTACTACGAGCGGGAGCTGACCGGGCGGATCATGACCCGGATGACGACCGACGTCGACGCCCTGTCCACGTTCCTGCAGACCGGCCTCGTCACCGCGTTCGTCTCCGTCGTCACCTTCTTCGGCATCATGGGCGCGCTGCTGGTGATCGACGTCCAGCTCGCGCTGGTCGTGTTCGTGACGCTGCCGCCGCTGGTCGTCGGCACCTTCTTCTTCCGCCGGGCGAGCGTGAAGGCGTACGAACTCGCCCGCGAGCGCGTCTCGGCGGTCAACGCCGACCTCCAGGAGTCCGTCTCGGGGCTGCTGATCCTCCAGGCCTTCCGGCGCGAGGGCTCGGGCCGCCGGCGGTTCGCGGAGGGCAGCGCCGGCTACCGCGCGGCGCGCATCCGCGGCCAGTGGCTGATCTCCGTCTACTTCCCCTTCGTGCAGCTGCTGTCGTCGGTCGCGGCGGCCGCGGTGCTGATGGTGGGCGCGCACCGGGTCGACGCCGGGACGCTGACGACCGGCGCGCTGGTCGCCTACCTCCTCTACATCGACCTGTTCTTCGCCCCCGTGCAGCAGCTCTCCCAGGTCTTCGACGGCTACCAGCAGGCGACGGTGTCGCTGGGCCGCATCCAGGAGCTGCTCCAGGAACCGACGTCGACACAGGCCGCCGCCGAGCCGCTGGAGGTGCTCTCGCTGCGCGGCGACATCGCCTTCGAGGACGTCGGTTTCGCGTACGGCGACGACGAGGAGGCTCTCAGCGGTGTCTCCCTGAGCATCCCGGCCGGCCAGACCGTCGCCTTCGTCGGTGAGACCGGCGCGGGCAAGTCGACGCTGGTGAAGCTGGTCGCCCGCTTCTACGATCCGACGGGCGGGCGGGTCACCGTCGACGGCACCGACCTGCGCGCCCTCGACCTCACCTCGTACCGCCACCGGCTCGGGGTGGTCCCGCAGGAGGCGTACCTCTTCCAGGGGACGGTCCGCGACGCCATCGCCTACGGCCGGCCCGGCGCGACCGACGCCCAGGTGGAGGCCGCCGCCCGCGCGGTCGGCGCGCACGACATGATCGCCACGCTGGACGGCGGCTACCTCCACGAGGTCGCCGAGCGCGGCCGCAACCTCTCCGCGGGCCAGCGCCAGCTGATCGCGCTGGCCCGCGCCGAACTCGTCGACCCCGACGTCCTCCTCCTCGACGAGGCCACGGCCGCGCTCGACCTCGCCACGGAGAGCCTGGTCAACCAGGCCACCGACCGGCTCGCGGGCCGCCGTACGACCCTGGTCGTCGCCCACCGGCTGACCACGGCCGCCCGCGCGGACCGGGTCGTGGTCATGGACCACGGCCGGGTCGCGGAGGACGGCACGCACGACGAACTGCTCCTGCTCGGCGGCCGGTACGCGGAGCTGTGGCGGACCTTCGTGGGGGCGTCGGAGCCGGAGGAGCCGGTCGGCTCCACCGCCTGACGCCCGCCGGCTCAGCCCTTCTGCCGGATGTCGGAGATCTTCTTCGTCGAGAGGTCCGACTGGACGGTCAGATAGGTGTACGTCGGGTGCTGGGCGGAGCCCCAGGTCAGGCGGACGGTCGACCAGGTGTGGCCCGCGCCGCTGTCGCCCGCCGTCACCTTCCAGGCGCGCGGCACGTCCTGGGCGCGCAGGACGCCGTCCGCGTGCTCACGGCCCTCCCACCTGGCCAGCCGGGTGCGCAGGTCCGAGGTCAGATAGAACGAGCGCAGCTGCGGGCCGAGACGGCCGGCGCCCTGGTCGGTCACGGCGTCGACGTAGGCGCCGTAGAAGTCGGCCACCCGGTCGTACGCCGGGCCGTTGACGCCGGCGCGGACGGGCGGGGGAGCGGGGGAACCGGCGAACGCGGGCACGGAGGCCCCGGCCGCGGCGAGGACCGCGGCACCGGCGAACGCGCCGACGGCGGCGCGGGACCGGGACGTGCGGGACCGGGGCGTGCGGGAACGGGGCGACTGGGAACGGGATGTGTGGGACATCGGGTACCACCTTTCGCTTTTCTGACCAGTTGGACACCGGTTAAAGCGGTGCGGTTGCCCCGAAAGCGGAAAAAAACCCGTCCGGGTCACAGGGCGGAGACGCACGGCCGGCCCCGGGCGCACGCAACCGTCCGACATGTGTTCTGCGTCCGTACACCAGTACGCTCAATGGTCGGGGAGGGGCGATTGTGGACAGTGGTGCGATCCGTCGGCGCATGGCGCTCGGTCTGGCTGTACTGACCGCCTCCGGGCTGCTCGCGTTGGTGTGCCCGGGAAGCGCGCAGGCCGCCTCGTACTGCTCGGGACACAAAGTGCGCACGATCCCCTTCGCGACCGGCTCCGTGCAGCTCTACCGGAGCGGCGGTTACGTCTGCGCCGTGACGGTCCCCAAGAAGCAGCAGTCGCAGAAACGGGTGATGTCGGTCAGCGTGCAGGCGCGCGGCAACCGGCCGGTGACCGACGCGGGCCGCTTCTCGCACCACGCCGGCCCGGTCACCGTCCACGCGGGCCATCGCTGCGTCCGTATCAGGGGCTCGGTCGGCTCGGGCTCCGTGAGTTCGGGCTGGATCCTGTGCTGAACAGGGTGGTCCCGGCCGCGGTCGCGGCGATTCTCGGCTGAATCACAGCGAAGTCACAGAGATCCCTCAAGTCCCTCTGGTGTCAGACCAGTTGCTCCGCTAGGTTCCGGCGGACATCTGTGTAACTCCAGGGGAGGGTGCATGCGCAAGGCGCTCAGATGGCTGCTGGCGCTCACGGTGCTCATAGGCACGCTGAGCACGGCCGGGGTGGCCACCGCGGCCCAGCCGGAGGCCACCAACGGCACCAACGGCACCACCACGCAGGACATCAAGGACCGTCTCCTCGCGATACCGGGCATGAGCCTGATCGAGGAGAAGCCGTACACCGGCTACCGCTTCTTCGTCCTCGGCTACACCCAGCCGATCGACCACCGGCACCCGTCCAGGGGAACGTTCCAGCAGCGCATCACGGTGCTGCACAAGGACACCGCGCGCCCGACGGTCTTCTACACCGGCGGCTACAACGTCTCCACGACCCCGAGCCGCCGCGAGCCGACCCAGATCGTGGACGGCAACCAGGTCTCGATGGAGTACCGCTTCTTCACCCCGTCCCGCCCCGAGCCGGCCGACTGGTCGAAGCTCGACATCTGGCAGGCGGCCAGTGACCAGCACCGCATCTTCGAGGCACTCAAGCCGATCTACCGTCAGAGGTGGATCTCGACGGGCGGCTCCAAGGGCGGCATGACCGCCACGTACTACGAGCGCTTCTACCCGCGCGACATGGACGGCGTGGTCGCCTACGTCGCCCCCAACGACGTGGTGAACGACGAGGACTCGGCGTACGACCGCTTCTTCGGGAACGTCGGTACCAAGGAGTGCCGCGACAAACTGGACGCGGTGCAGCGCGAGGCGCTGGTGCGCCGGAAGCCGCTGGAGAAGAAGTACGCCCAGTACGCCGCCGACAACGGCTACACCTTCACCACGATCGGCAGCCTGGACAAGGCGTACGAGGCCGTCGTCCTCGACTACGTGTGGGGCTTCTGGCAGTACAGCCTGCTGGCCGACTGCGCGACGATCCCCGCCGACGCGCCGCACGCCACGGACGACGCGATCTGGGACTCCGTCGACACCATCTCCGGTTTCTCGGCCTACGCCGACCAGGGCCTGGAGACGTACACGCCGTACTACTACCAGGCGGGCACACAGCTCGGCGCGCCCACGATCCACTTCCCGTACATAGAGAAGGGGCTGATCCGCTACGGCTACCAGCCGCCGCGGAACTTCGTGCCGCGCTCCATCCCGATGACGTTCCAGCGGTCGGCGATGCGCGACGTGGACACCTGGGTCGCGCACCACGCCCACCACATGCTGTACGTCTACGGCCAGAACGACCCGTGGGGCGCGGAGCGCTTCCGCCTCGGCAGGGGCGCCCGTGACGCGTACGTCTTCACGGCTCCCGGCCTCAACCACGGTGCCAACGTCGCCGGTCTCGTACCCGACGAGAAGGCGCTCGCGACGGCCCGCATCCTGCGATGGGCCGGTGTCGCCTCCGCGGCCGTCCAGGCCGATCCGTCGGCGGCCCGGCCGCTGGCCGGATTCGACGCGAAGCTCGACCGGCGTGACATCGAACGCGAGCCCGCGCTGCGCCCGTGAGGCACGGCTGCGCCCGCCCGCCGCTCACACCGGGCGGGCGCAGCCCACCGGTCTGCCGCCGCCCAACTGGACGTAGAGGGCCGTGGCGGGCGGGCATGCGGAGCGCTCGGTGACCGCCGAGGTCACCCGGTACTCCGGGGGCTTCCTGCCCTTGCCGTCGCAGGCCGTCTCGCGGACCTGACCGCTGCCCGCGCTGTAGACGCAGTCGCCGACGATCGTGCGGGGGCCTCCGCCGCCTCCCGGGTCGCCGGGGTGCGGGGCCTCCAGCTTGCGCATGCAGGCGTAGCCCTGCGGGACCGCGCTGTCGCCGTTCCCGTCCGCGGCGGCCCGGGTCTCGCTGATGTGCAGGACGAAGTCGGTGGTCGGCGGGCACGGCGGGCCGTCGGTGACCCTGCCGTCGTAGCGGGCGACCACACGGGCGGCGGCCCGTTCGCTGGTGCAGGACACCTCGGTGAAACTGGTCGTCCCGAAGGAACTGCACTCGTCCACCGCGAGGAACACCGCGCCGTAGCCGGAGGGTCCGGCCGACGTCGCCACCGCGCGGGGTCCGGCGCCCTCGGAGTCCGCCCAGTGGCCGCAGCCGGCGAGCGCGGCCATGACCGGCAGCAGCGCGCACAGCACCCCGACGCAACGCCGACCCACCGTGCTGGCTCGCATGTCTTCCCCCCGATACCCCTGCCCAGCGTGACCCGCCGAGGCGGGCACACGCCAGACATCCCGGGTGGTTTGCGTATGTCGGGGATGGTGTGTCCGGTGTGCGACGTAGGGCTAGTACGTCAATCCGTATCCGATCGGATACAGCACCTGAGCAGGGTCGTCCGCCCGCTGGACGGCGACCGGGAGCCTGCCCCGCGGTTTCACCCGGCCGGCGATCACCCGTGCGGCGGCCCGCAGTTCGACGTCCGTCCAGGAGTACGCGGCCAAGTGGGCGTCGGCAGAGGGAAGGTGAGCCACGTCGTACGGATTGCGGATGGCGATCACGACGACCGGCACGCCGGTGGCGGCGAGCCGGTCGACGAGCGTCCGCTGGGAACTCGCCGCCGTGACGTTGTACGTCCCGACGACCACGGCGTCCATTCCCGCGGCGGCCGCGACCGCGCTGTCGATGGCCGCCCCGGTGGGCACCGTCCCCGTGGACAGCGCCGTCGCCGTGAATCCCAGCGCGGTCAGGGCGGTCGCGAGGACGGTGGTGGGCGGGCCGTCGGTGCCCGAGGGCGAGGCGGGGTCCGCGCCCACGACGAGCACGTTCCTGTGCGTACGGCGGGAGAGCGGCAGCAGCCCCCGCTGGTTGACCAGCAGGGTCGTCGTGCGTTCGGCGATCCGGTCGGCCGCCCTGAGGTGGGCCGCGGTGCCGACCGCGCGGTCGACCCCGCCGTCGCTGACGTACGGGTTCTCCAGCAGCCCGAGTCTCGCCTTGAGGCGCAGGACGCGCAGGAGCGACTCGTCGAGGCGGGCCTCGGTCAGCTCGCCGCCGCGCACCGCGTCGAGCACGGCGTGCCAGGCGACGTCGATGGACGGCGGGTTGAGGAGCTGGTCGACGCCGGCCTTGAGGGCCAGCACGGGGACGCGGTCGTCGCCGTACTTCGTCCGCACGCCCTCCATGCCGAGCGCGTCCGTCACCACGACACCGTCGTAACCGAGTTCCCCGCGCAGGATGCCGGTGAGGATCGGACGGGAGAGCGTGGCCGGGTCGCCGGCCGGGTCGAGCGCCGGGACCATGATGTGGGCGGTCATGATCGAGTCGATGCCGGCCCGGATCGCGGCCCGGAAGGGCACGGCGTCGAGGTCCGACCACAGCTCACGGCTGTGCGTGATGACCGGGAAGCCGAAATGGCTGTCCACGGCCGTGTCGCCGTGCCCCGGGAAGTGCTTGGACGTGGCGGCCACGCCCGCGCCGCGGTATCCCTCCACCTCGGCCGTCACCATCCGGGCCACCGCGTCCGGGTCGGCGCCGAAGGAGCGCACGCCGATGACCGGGTTGGCCGGGTTGACGTTCACGTCGGCGACCGGGGAGTAGTCCTGCCGGATGCCGAGCGCGCGCAGTTCGGTCCCGCCGAGCCGTCCCACCGTGCGGGCGTCCTCCCGCGAGCGGCCCGCGCCCAGCGCCATCGCGCCGGGGAAGAGCGTCGCGGGCTTGCCGACCCTGGCCACTATGCCGTGTTCCTGGTCGGTGGAGATCAGCACGGGCAGGCCGCGCGGCTGGGCCAGGGAGACCTGCTGGATGCCGTTGGACAGAGCCGCGATCTGGTGCGGGTCGCGGGTGTTGTGGGCCCAGGTGAAGTAGATGATGCCGCCGACGCGGTAGCGGGCGATCAGCTCGGCGGCCGTTCTGACGCCGAGTTCCGCGAGGTTGGCGTCGATGTCGGCCTGGTCGGGGGCGGTGGCCGAGTGGCCGTACACCCGCATCACGAAGAGCTGGCCGACCTTCTCCTCCAGCGTCATACGGGAGATCAGGGCGCGGAGTGACGTCTCGTCATGGTGGCCCCCGGCGGCTCGGGCGGGAACCGTGCCCAGGGCGAGGGCGGCGGTGCTTCCGGCGGTGGCGGCGAGAACCGTACGTCTGGACGGTTGTGCGGTGCTTCCCGTGCTGGAGTCGCGCACGAGCGCTCCTTCCCTCGTGAAGGAAACTTCCGAGGAGCCACGAATATCCTGGAAGTTTCTTCCAGTCAAGAGTGTGCACAGTAGCCGGACAGGGGCCGTCACCGGCGCAGTTGGAGGGGGGCGCGCCGGTGACGGCGGGCTGCCGGCCGCAGGCGGCGGAAGGGTGGTCAGCGATCGCAGCCAGCAGCGAGGCCGACACCGCACTGCGGAGACTCGTGCGGCAGCGTGCGGATTGGACGAGCCGGTGCCGGTCCGGGTTCCCCGATTCCGGCTGATCGGCGAAGTCGGTACGGGAGTGCCGGGCGGGTCCGGTGAGGCGCCGAGGCGCTGTTCACGGGGCGTCGTGCCGGGACGCCGAGGCCCAGTGGGACCGGAGCGTACGGACCGTCTCCGCGATGGCCGGACGCCGCGCCGCGCCGGTGCGCCACAACGCGTACAGCCGCCGTACGGGCATCGGGTCGAGCGGCACCTCCACCACCCCGTCGGGAAGCGCGCCCCGCCCGAGCCGGGGGATGAGCGCGACCCCGAGCCCGGCCGCGACCAGGGCGACGAGGGTCGGGTTCTCGTCCGCCTGGTGGACGATGTGCGGCTCGCAGCCCGCCGCACGCAGGGTCCGCACCAGCCAGTCGTGGCACACCCGTCCGGGCGGCTGGCAGATCCATCGCTCGCCGGCCAGCTCCTCCCGCCGCACCGACACCCGCCCGGCGAGGGGATGCCCGGCGGGCACGAGGAGGTCGCAGAGGTCGTCCCCGATCACCGCCCGCTCCACCCCCGGCGGGGCGGGGAGCCGCGCGATGTCCCAGTCGTGCGCGACGGCCACGTCGACGGCGCCCTTGGCGACCAGGTCCACGGAGAGATGCGGGTCGACCTCGGTGAGCCGGGTGTCGAGGGCCGGATGCCGGACGGCCAGATCGGCCAGTACGGCGGGCAGCAGCCCGCGTGCCGCACTGGCGAACGCGGCGAGGTCCAGCCGGCCCGCGGGCACCCCGCGCCGCTCCTCGAGTTCGGTCTCGGCCCGCTCCACGATGGCCATCAACTGCTGTGCCGTGGAGACCAGTTGAAGGGCCTGCTCGGTGAGCCGCACACCGCGTCCACGCCGTTCGAGCAGTACGGTCCTGGTCTCCCGCTCCAACTTGGCGATCTGCTGGGACACGGCGGAGGGCGTGTACCCGAGCGCGGCCGCGGCGGCACCGACCGTGCCGTGCACGGAGACGGCGTGCAGGGCGCGCAGCCGCTGGAGATCGAGCACGACCCGCCCCTTTCAACAGGAATGCTTCATCCAACCATGCAGCAGGATTCGCTGGTGCTTAACGGTTCACGGGCGTGATCCTCGACCCATGCGACCTGCCCACCTCTGTCTCGCCGTCCTCGTCGCCGCCGTCTGGGGCGTGAATTTCACCGTCGTCGAGATCGGCCTCGGCCACTTCCCGCCCCTCCTCTTCTCGGCACTGCGCTTCCTGGTGGCCGCGCTGCCCGCGGTGTTCTTCGTGGGGCGGCCCAAGGTCGCGTGGAAGTGGATCGTGGCGGTGGGACTGGTCCTGGGCGTCGCCAAGTTCGGACTGCTCTTCATCGGCATGGACGCCGGGATGCCGGCCGGCCTGTCGTCCCTCGTCCTTCAGATCCAGGCGGTCTTCACGGCGCTCATCGCCCATGTCGTCCTGGGTGAACGGCCCACCGGCGTCCGGCTCGCGGGTATGGCGGTGGCGCTGTGCGGCGTGGGCCTGGCCGCGGTGGACGAGGGTGCCGGCGGCCCGCTCGGCGCCTTCGCGCTGGTGATCGCGGCGGCCGCCTGCTGGGGCGTGTCCAACGTCCTCACCCGCAAGGCGTCCCCGCCCGACTCCCTCAACTTCATGGTGTGGGTGAGCACCGTCCCCGTACTGCCGCTGCTGGGCCTCTCGCTGCTGACGGAGGGCCCGGCCCGAGACCTCGACGCGCTGCGGGACCTCGACTGGCGGGGCGCCGGAATCGTGGTCTACGTCGCCTGGATCACGACCGTCCTCGGCTTCGGGGCGTGGGGCTGGCTGCTGCACCGCCACCCCGCGTCCACGGTCGCGCCCTTCTCCCTCCTGGTCCCGGTCTTCGGCATGTCGTCGGCGGCCCTGTTCCTGGGCGAGCCGATCGGCCCACTGCGCTGGGGAGCGGCGGCGCTGCTGGTGGGAGGGGTGGCCCTGACCTCGTCGGCATCCTCGCGGACGGTCCCCGCGTCGGTCCGTCCGCCGGACGGACCGACGCGGGACCGGATCGGGGAGCCGGCATGAGTTCCCGGCCTTCCGGGACGGGAGAGCCGGTCCCGCCCCGGGGAACTCCCTCCCGGGGCGGGACCGCCCGTCAGTGCGGGATGCCGTCGATCAGTTCGCGGGCTCCCTGGCGCAGCAGGGCGACGGCGACCGACGTGCCGAGGGTCGCGGCGTCGAGACGGCCCGCCCACTCGTGCGCGTGCAGGACCGTCTTGCCGTCCGGAGTGAACACGCAGGCGCGCAGCGACAGTTCGCCACCGCGGTCGACCTTCGCGTAGCCCGCGATCGGTGAGTTGCAGTGGCCCTGCAGGACATGCAGGAACATGCGCTCCGCGGTGGCCTCGCGGTGTGTGTCCGGGTCGCCGAGGTCGCTGACCGTCTCGATCACGTCCGTGTCGCCCTCGCGGCACTGGAGGGCGAGGATGCCCGCGCCGATCGGCGGCATCATCGTCTCGGGCGACAGGATCTCGCTGATCACGTCCGCGCGGCCGATGCGTTCGAGCCCGGACACCGCGAGCAGCAGCGCGTCCGCCTCACCCGCCGCCAGCTTCTCCAGCCTGCGGTTGGCGTTGCCCCGGAACGGCACACACTCCAGGTGCGGGTGCGAGGCGGCGAGCTGTGCGACGCGCCGCACGGAGGAGGTGCCGATCCGGGTACCTTGCGGCAGCTCGTCGAGGGTGAGCCCGGCGGGGTGGATCAGCGCGTCGCGGATGTCGTCCCGGGCCAGGAAGGCGGCGAACATCGTTCCCGCGGGCAGCGGGCGGTCCGCGGGGATGTCCTTCACACAGTGCACCGCGAGATCGGCCTCGCCCGCCAGCAGCGCCGCGTCGACCTCCTTGGTGAACGCGCCCTTGCCCTCGACCTTGGACAGGTCGCCCATCCACTTGTCGCCGGTCGTCTTGACCGGGACGACCTCGGTGCGGATCTCAGGGTGGAGCGCGCTCAACTCGGCGCGTACGCGCTCCACTTGGGCCAAGGCCATGGGGGAGTCGCGGGAGACGATACGGATCAGTTCCGGGGCCGACATGCCGCCCACGATAGCCGGTTTGCCGGGGGTGGGTGGGGGGTAAGGCGATCGCCCCAGGTGGTGGCGCGGAATGGGTGGGGGTGGTTCGCGGGTGCGGGTGCGGGTGCGGGTGCGGGTGCGGGCGCGGGTGCGGGTGTCGCGGTGGGGTGCGGTGCCGGGTGCTCAGCCGTTGGCCGGTTCAACGGGGGGCTCGGCGGCCGGAGCACCGGTCGGCCCGGAGTCGGTGTCCTTCGCGTCCCGCAGCTCGGCCGTACTCGCGCCGACGGCCACGACCGCGAGCACACAGAGCAGCCCGCCGCTGACCAGGGAGGTCGTACCGGAGGTCCAGCCGGCCACCAGGCCCCCGCGCAGGCTCCCCAGGTTGGGGCCCGCCTGGCCGACGATCTGTTCGGCCGCGGTGACCCGGCCGAGCAGCGCGTCCGGTGTGCGCGTCTGGACGATGGTGCTGCGGGAGATGACGGACACGGTGTCGGCGGCACCCGCCAGCACCAGCAGCCCGAGACCGGTCCATGGGTTCGTCGTCAGACCGAAGAGGGCGAGGGCGATGCCCCAGGCGGCGGCGCCGCACAGCATCACCGGACCCGGGTGGGAGAGCCGGGTGAGGGAACCCGACAGGGCCGAGGCGCCGACGCCGCCGATCGCGAGCGCCGACAGGAAGAGGCCGAGCGTGCGCGGGTCGCCGCCGAACCGTTCGGCGTTGATCAGCGGGAACAGGCTCATCGGCATCGACAGCACGGTCACGGCCAGGTCGGTGAGCAGGGCGCCGCGCACCACCCGGTGGACCGCCAGGAACGCCAGCCCGTCCAGCACACCGCGCAGCCCGGCCCGCGACTGCTCGCCCTCGGGCGGCAGCGGCGGCAGTCCGAACGCGGCGTAGAAGGAGAAGCCGAAGCTGACCGCGTCCACCAGGTAGCAGACGCTCACGCCTCCCCAGCCCAGGACGAGACCCCCGAGCGCCGGGCCCGCCAGCAGCATCGCCTGGAAGGAGATCCGGTTGAGGGCCAGCCCGGCCGCCACCTGGTCCTTGGCCAGCAGTCGCGGTACGAACGTGGCCGCCGCCGGACCGCCGACCGCGCCGACGGCGGACTGCGCCGCGACCAGGGCGAGCACCACCGGCACCGGCGGGTGTCCGGCGAGGGCCTGCACCGCCAGCAGCGCGGAACAGACCGCCTCGCCCGCCGTGGAGGCCAGGTACAGCCGCCGCCGGTCGCCGCGGTCCACCAGCGAACCGGCGAACAGCCCGAACGCGATCAGCGGCAGCGCCTGCGCCAGGCCGACCGCACCGGTCCACACCGTGCTGTGCGTGGACTGCCAGACCTGGTACATGACGGCGATCATCGTCATCATGCTGCCGAGCACGGAGGCCGTCCGGCCGATCAGCAGCCGACGGAAGACGGGGGAGGTCCGCAGCGGCCGGACGTCGATCAAGATGCGCGTCAGGCCCACGGGGTGGCCCGGATCCGGGCGGGACGGTGCTCGGTCACCGGCGGAGCTAACCACTGACCCCGTGCCTGTGCCACTCAGTTGTTCCCGCGCCCTCGTGCTCCGGTCCGCACGGGGCGGCCGGTGCCGGGTCCGGAGGGGGCGCGGCCTGGGCCTACGCGGACGCGTTCAGCAGACGCCCGAGGTGGTCGCGGCCCGGACCCAGCAGTTCCGGAAGCGGCGCGGCGGCCTCGTACCACCGCTTCTCGTACTCCCAGCACAGCCAGCCGTCCCAGCCCTCCCGGGAGAGCAGCTCCACACACTCCGCGAGCGGCAGAACACCGGCACCCAGCGGGAGCGGGGCGGTGTCCTCGGCGGAGGCGATGTCCTTGACCTGCACATAGCCGAGATACGTGCACAGGGCCGCGTACGTCGACGGCGGCTCCTCGCCGCCGAGCCAGGTGTGCATGACGTCCCACAGCGCGCCCACGTGGTGGTGGCCGACCAGGCCCAGGATCCGCATCGCGTCCGCGCCGGTGCGGTGCGAGTCGTGGGTCTCCAGCAGGATGCGTACGCCCACGTCGGCGGCGTACTCCGCGGCCGTGCCGAGCCGTCGCGCCGCCGTCGCGTCGGCCTCCTCGACGCTCTGTCCGGAAATCGCGCCCGGGAAGACACGGACGAAGGGGGCCGACAGGTCCCGCGCCAGGTCGAGGAGTCCGCGGATCTCGGCGACGACGGGGGCGTCGTCGCCGGGCGCCGCCACCCGCGTGTACCCGGCCAGACCCATGATCTCGACACCGCCCGCCTCGAACGCGGCGGCCACCTCGGCCCGCTCGGCCGGCCCGAGCCCGGGGTGCACCGGCTCCTCGGGGTGCGCGCGCAGCTCCACGCCGTGATAGCCGTGCGTGGCGGCGAGTCGTACGACGTCGGGGACGGGGAGCGAGGGCACGCCGAGGGTGGAGAAGGCCAGCTTCATGGACCGGGACCCTACCCGGCACCGCGGATCATCCGCGGGAGACGTGCAGACCGAGCCGCCAGTCCTGGCCGACGAGATCCACACCGAAGGAACGGTGCGGTTTCTCGGCCACGAGGGAGAAACCGTGGCGCCGGTAGACGTGGCGGGCCGCGGTCAGGACGTCGTTGGTCCACAGGACGAGGTCCCGGTAGCCCCCGTCCCGTGCGAAACCGACGACCGCCTCGACCAGCCGGTCGCCGATGCCGAGGCCGCGGGCGTCCGGCTCGACGAGGAGCAGACGCAGCCGGGCCGTTCCCGGGGCGTCGTCCCGTACGCACATCACGCCTCCCACCGGCCGTCCGGCCAGCTCGGCGATCCAGACCCGCTCCAGGTGCGGATCGTGGTCCTCGGCGAAGTCCGCGACGATGCGGGCGACCAGGCCCTCGTAGTCGGTGTTCCAGCCGTATTCGGCGGCGTACAGCGCGGCGTTGCGCTGCACGATCCAGCCGAGGTCGCCGGGGACGGGCTCACGCAGCACGACGTCCTCGCGGTGACCGTGCGCGCTCGGGGCGGGGCGGCCGGAGGACAGGAGCGTGCGCACCGTGCGCATCGCCTCGGCGAGGCGGGGGCGGTCGTCGGCCGGGACGGTCGCCAGCAGGGCCCCGACGGACTCCCGCGAGCGTTCGTCCAGGACGGCCGCGGTCTCCCGGCCGCGCTGCGTGAGCGTGATCCGGCGGCGGCGCGGGTCACGCTCCGAGGGGGTCCGTTCTATCAGTCCGTCCTGCTCGAACTTGCCCAGGATCCGGCTCAAGTACCCCGAGTCCAGCGACAGTTCGCCACGAAGGTCGGCGGCGTCGGTGTGCGGGGAGTGGGCGAGCTCGTACAGCACGCGTGACTCGGTGAGGCTGTACGGGGCGTAGAGGTGGCGGCCGTAGTCGAGTGCGCCGATGACGTTCGTGTAGAAGCGGTTGAAGGAGCGGATGTCCTGGACGGTCATGGTCAACCCCGGATGTCGGCTCTGATGTCGGCTCTGGGCGGTCGGTGCGGAGGGACGGGGCGCGGTGGCGGGGGCTGTGCCGGGGCCCTTGCGGGGGCAGTTGACTCAGTCAGAGGTACGCGTCGAGCGTACGGGGGTGGACGAGGCGGAGTCCACGGGGCGGGCGTGCCCGGCGGTCGTGGAGCCCACGTGAAGGCGGCCAAGCTCCGGCAACGGCCGGGCGACCATCCGGTGACCCGGGTCATGGCTTGGCCAACCCCTTTCCGCGCGTTGTCCACAAGTTCACCGCGCGCCTCTGCCAACCCTCGAGAACCCCTAGGAGAGTGAAACGGCGGGGGCGCCCCGGCGCGTCCCCGTGGTTCGACTCCGGAGAGCTGACGAAGTCTCAAGAAGGGGCATCCATGACCGAGTTGACACGTCGCAGACTCCTTGGCTCGGCCGCCGGCGCGCTGGGCGGCGCCGCGGCACTCTCCCTCCTCCCGCCGAGCGTCCAGAAGGCCGTCGCGGCCGGACCGCCCCGGCGCGGATCGCTCCGCGACATCGAGCACGTCGTCATGCTGATGCAGGAGAACCGGTCCTTCGACCACTACTTCGGCACGCTGTCGGGCGTCCGGGGTTTCGCCGACCCCCACGCGCTGAAGCTCGACACCGGCCGGTCGGTCTTCTACCAGCCCGACGCCGTGAACCCCAAGGGGTACCTGCTCCCCTTCCACCTCGACACCCACACGTCCAGCGCCCAGGCCATCCCCTCCACGAGCCACGCGTGGGCGGTGCAGCACGAGGCGTGGAACGGCGGCAGGATGGACCGGTGGCTGCCGGCGCACCGCAAGGCGGACGGGGCGAACGGTCCGTACGTGATGGGGTACTACACGCGCGAGGACATCCCGTTCCAGTTCGCGCTCGCCGAGACGTTCACCATCTGCGACAACTACTTCTGCTCGGTGTTCGGGCCCACCTGGCCCAACCGGCTCTACTGGATGACGGGGACGATCGACCCGGGCGGGACGCGGGGCGGCCCGGTCCTCGTCAACAAGGCGCCGACGCCGTACCGGTGGACCACGTACGCCGAGCGGCTGCAGGCGGCCGGGGTCAGCTGGAAGGTGTACCAGCAGGACGACGACTACGGCTGCAACATGCTGGAGCAGTTCGCGAACTTCCGCGCCGCGCAGCCCGGATCCGACCTGTACGAGCGGGGGGTGCGGCCGCAGCCGGAGGGGACCTTCGAGGACGACGCCCGCAACGACCGGCTGCCGGCGGTGTCGTGGATCATGCCGACCAGCTACCAGTCGGAGCACCCGGACTATCTGCCCGCGGCGGGCGCGGATTTCGTCGCCTCGAAGATCGAGGCGATCGCGTCGAACCCGAAGGTGTGGCGGAAGACGGCGTTCATCCTCAACTACGACGAGAACGACGGCCTGTTCGACCACGTACCGCCGCCCACGCCGGCGGCGGGGACGACCGACGAGTTCGTGCAGGGGCTGCCGATCGGGGGTGGTTTCCGGGTGCCCGCGATCATCGTCTCGCCGTGGACGGTGGGGGGCTGGGTGGCGACGGAGTCGTTCGACCACACGTCGGCGCTGCAGTTCCTGGAGCGGTTCACGGGGGTCGAGGAGCCCAACGTCAGCGACTGGCGCCGGTCGGCGTTCGGTGACCTCACGTCCGCGTTCCGTTTCTCCCACTCCCGTCCGCGTGCGCCGCGGCTGCCGGACGACACGGCGGAGCAGTTGGAGAAGGCGAAGGAGGAGGTGGCGACGCTGCCGAAGCCGATACTTCCCGGTGCCGACCAGTCCTTCCCGCACCAGGAGCGGGGGCGCCGACCGCACGTGTGAGCGGCTGCCGGTGCCCTTGGCGGGGGCGGTTGGCTGTCGGTGGTGGGCGGGTCGGGCATGCGAGCCGCTGCTGTTCTCCCGGCGCGGGCCCGCATCTCCAGCCTGTCCGGCGTTTGAGGACGAGCCCCTTGGGCGATGCGGGGGTCCAGGGGGCGCAGCCCCTTGGAGGGGGCCTGGGGGCGGAGCCCCAGGTACGGGATGGGTCGGGTAGGGGCGGCGGGGGCGAGGAACCGTTTGGACGGTGGGCGGCGCCCGGCAGGAGGACGGGGCGCCTCAACCCTTGGGCACCCCGGTGGACCCCCGCACCATCAACTCCCCCCGCACCGTGGTGATCCCCCCGGGCGGAGCCTCTTCACGGCCCATCGCGACCCGCCCCGCCCGCGCCCCCGCCTCCGACAACGGCAACCGCACCGTCGTCAGCGCGGGCACCACGTCGACACTGAACGGCAGATCGTCGAACCCGGCGACCGACACATCGTCCGGGATACGCAACCCCGCGTCCCGCAACGCCGCACACGCGCCGAGCGCGACGGTGTCGTTCGCGGCGACGACAGCCGTCAGACCCGGCTCCCTGCGCAGGAGCTCGACCGTCGCCTCGTACCCGGAGCGACGGTCGTAGCGTCCGTGCACGGTCCACCGCGGATCGTCCTCGATCCCGTGCGCGGCGAGCGCGGCCCGGTGCCCCTCCAGCCGGTGCCGGGTCGTGGTCCGCTCCTCGGGCCCGGCGATGTACCCCATCCGCCGATGCCCGAGTCCGATCAGATGCTCGGTGAGCCGCTGCCCGCCACCCCGGTTGTCGAAGGTGAGCGCGATCGCCTCGGGGGCGTCCGGCGCGGGCGGCCGTCCGCACAGGACCACCTGCGTCCCCGCCTCGCCGAGCTTGCGCAGCTTCGCCGCGACCGCCGCCGCGTGCGGCGCGTCCTCGACGGCGCCCCCGGTCAGCACGACCGCCGCGGCGCGCTGCCGCTGAAGCAGCGTGAGGTACGTCAGCTCGCGCTCCGCGACGCCACCGGTGTTGCACACCACCCCGAGCCGCTCGCCGCCCGCACGCCCCCCGGGCCCCCCGATCTCCGACTGGATCGCGGCCGCCATGATCCCGAAGAACGGGTCGGCGATGTCGTTGACCAGGATCCCGACCAGGTCGGAGGTGGCGGCGGCCAGTGAACTGGCGGGTCCGTTCAGTACGTAGTCCAGGTCGTCCACCGCGCGCAGCACCCGCTCGCGCGTGGACGCCGCGACGGGATAGTTCCCGTTCAGCACCCGGGACACGGTCGCGGGCGAGACCTGCGCCCGTGCCGCCACGTCCGCCAGGGTCACGGTCATCTCGTCGTCCTCCGGTCGCGCGTCTCGTGGTCGTCGTGCCGCACACGGGCGGGTGCGAGGAGCCGGGGCGCTGAGGCGCACGGTCGTGCGTCGCGCACACCCGCCCCCGCACCCGTGTACGCCCGCCACGTGCGGGTCCATCCGATCGTGCCCGCGCCCTCAAGTCCAGACGTCCGGCCGGTCGAACATCTCGCCATCCACGTGGTCTTGTCCGATCGGCTGGGCAGAGGCTAGCTTCTTCCTTGGTTAGAAAGCGCTTGCTGTCACGCTCGTCAGTGGGGCGTACACGGCGCGGAACCCGCGTACGAAGGGGAAGACGTGACACGCAAGACGGTGCGTATCGCCATGAACGGCGTGACGGGGCGCATGGGCCATCGCCAGCACCTCGTCCGCTCGATCCTCGCCCTGCGCGACCAGGGCGGTCTGGATCTGGGCGACGGCACGACGCTGTGGCCCGAGCCGGTCCTCGTCGGCCGCCGCGAGCACGCCCTGAGGACGCTCGCCGAGCGGTACGGGCTGGAGCACTGGTCGACGGACCTGGACGCGGTCCTCGCCGACCCCGCTGTCGACCTCTACTTCGACGCGCAGGTCACCTCCGCCCGCGAGGAGGCCATCCGGAAAGCCGTCGCGGCCGGGAAGCACGTCTACACCGAGAAGCCGACCGCCACCGGCCTCGACGGCGCCCTGGAACTGGCCCGGCTCGCCCACGCGAAGGGCGTCAAGCACGGGGTCGTGCAGGACAAGCTGTTCCTCCCGGGGCTGCTGAAGCTCAAGCGCCTGATCGACGGCGGCTTCTTCGGGCGGATCCTGTCCGTGCGGGGCGAGTTCGGCTACTGGGTCTTCGAGGGCGACTGGCAGCCAGCCCAGCGTCCCTCCTGGAACTACCGCGCCGAGGACGGCGGCGGCATCGTCGTCGACATGTTCCCGCACTGGGAGTACGTCCTGCACGAGCTCTTCGGCCGGGTCACCTCCGTCCAGGCACTCACCGCCACCCACGTCCCGCAGCGGTGGGACGAGCAGGGCAAGCCGTACGACGCCACGGCCGACGACGCCGCGTACGGCGTCTTCGAGCTGGAGGGCGGTGCCGTCGCCCAGATCAACTCCTCCTGGGCCGTACGTGTCGACCGTGACGAACTGGTCGAGTTCCAGGTGGACGGGACGGAGGGCTCGGCTGTCGCCGGGCTGCGCAACTGCCGTGTCCAGCACCGGTCCGCCACCCCCAAGCCGGTGTGGAACCCCGACATCCCGGCCGCCTACTCCTTCCGCGGCCAATGGCAGGAGGTCCCCGACAACGCCGAGTTCGACAACGGTTTCAAAGCGCAGTGGGAGCTGTTCCTGCGGCACGTCTACGCCGACGCGCCCTACCGCTGGGACCTGCTGGCCGGCGCTCGCGGCGTCCAGCTCGCCGAACTGGGCCTGAAGTCCTCGGCCGAGGGCCGCCGTCTCGACGTACCGGAGATCTCGCTGTGACCGTGCGACTGCCGGACCCGTCGGGCGGGGTGAGGCTGTACGAGCCGCGCGCCGAGCCCCTCTCCCTCACCACAGGGGCGCCCTTCACCTCCCGTACGGTCTTCTCGGCGGCGCATGTCGTCGCCGACCCGTACGCCGACGTGTCCCCCGACTCGCCCGCCGCCGTCGACTGGGACGCCACCCTCGCCTTCCGCCGCCACCTGTGGTCCCACGGCCTCGGTGTCGCCGAGGCGATGGACACCGCGCAGCGCGGGATGGGCCTGGACTGGGCGGGCGCGGCCGAACTCATCCGCCGGTCGGCGGCGGAGGCGAAGGCGGCCGGCGGCCGGATCGCCTGCGGGGTGGGGACCGACCAGATCACCGCCGGCTCCCTCGCGGAGGTCCGCGCCGCCTACGAGGAGCAGCTCGCGCTCGTCGAGGAGACCGGCGCGCAGGCCGTCCTGATGGCCTCGCGGGCCCTGGCCGCCGCCGCGCGGGGCCCCGAGGACTACCTCGACGTCTACGGGCATCTCCTGCGCCAGGCCTCCCGGCCGGTGATCCTGCACTGGCTGGGCCCGATGTTCGACCCGGCGCTGGAGGGCTACTGGGGGTCCAGCGACCTGGACGCGGCGACGGACGCCCTCCTGGAGGTGGTCGAGGCCCGTCCCGGCAAGGTCGACGGCATCAAGGTCTCCCTCCTCGACGCCCGGCGCGAGGTCGGCCTGCGTCGCAGGCTCCCGCACGGGGTCCGCTGCTACACGGGTGACGACTTCCACTACCCCGAGCTGATCGCGGGCGACGAACAGGGCTTCAGTCATGCCCTGTTGGGCGTCTTCGACCCGCTGGGACCGCTGGCGGCCGAGGCGGTGCGGGTACTCGACACGGGTGACGTGAAGGGATTCCGCGAACTGCTCGATCCCACCGTCGAGCTGTCCCGTCACCTCTTCCAGGCTCCGACCCGCTTCTACAAGACGGGAGTTGTCCTCCTGGCGTGGCTCGCCGGACACCAGGGGCACTTCACGATGGTGGGCGGCCTGCAGTCGGCACGTTCCCTCCCGCACCTCGGGCGCGCGTACGAACTGGCCGACGGGCTGGGTCTGTTCCCGGACCCGGCCCTGGCGGAGACCCGGATGAAGAACCTGCTGGCGGTGCACGGAGTGGATCAGTGAGCCCGGTCGGTCCGGTCGGTCCGGTCGGTCCGGTGAGCCCGGCGACCCCGGTGAGTCCGCCGGGCCCGGCGGGCAACGCCCTCGAGCGGTTCAGCATCAACCAGATGACCGTGAGGCAGCTGACGATGCCCGAACTGGTCGCCGCCTGCGTCGAGTCGGGCGTCCCCGGCGTGGGGCTCTGGCGGGAGCCCGTCCGGTCCTACGGCGTCGAGGCCACCGCCAGGCTCGTGCGTGACGCGGGGCTGTCGGTGACGACGCTGTGCCGCGGAGGGTTCCTCACGGCGCTCGAGCCCGCCGAGCGGGCCCGCGCCCTGGACGACAACCGCGCGGCGGTCGACGAGGCCGCGACGCTCGGCACCGGCACACTGGTGCTGGTCTCCGGCGGCCTCCCGGCCGGGTCGAAGGATCTGCGCGGCGCCCGTGAACGCGTCGCCGACGCGCTGGCGGAACTGGGACCGTACGCCGCCGGGCGCGGCGTACGTCTGGCCGTCGAACCCCTCCACCCGATGTACGCCGCCGACCGCTGCGTCGTCTCCACCCTCGCCCAGGCCCTGGACCTCGCGGAACGATTTCCCGCCGACCAGGTGGGCGTCACCGTCGACACCTACCACGTCTGGTGGGACGACACCGCGCCCGCCCAGATCGCCCGCGCGGGGGCGTCCGGGCGTATCCACAGCTTCCAACTCGCCGACTGGACGACCCCGTTGCCCGAGGGAGTTCTGAACGGCCGCGGCCAGATCGGCGACGGAGCCGTCGACATGCGGGAGTGGCGGGGATATGTCGAGGCGGCGGGCTACGCCGGTCCCATCGAGGTCGAGCTGTTCAACGACGGGCTGTGGGCCCGCGACGGGCGGGAGGTGCTGGCGGAGACGGTGGCGCGGTTCGTGGAGCATGCCGGGTAGCGGGTAGCGGGTAGCGGGTAGCGGGTAGCGGGTAGCGGTGCCGGGTGCCGGGTGCCGGGCGTCGGGTGGCTGCGCGGGGCGGCGTCGTCGTCCCCGTCCCCGTCCCCGTCCGTGCGGAGGCTACTTCCGCGTTCCGCGGGCGGCCCGCTTCGTCAGGACCGACAACAGCACCGGGATCACCAGTTCGATCACCCGGGCCACCGTCGCCGGAGGCAGCCCCGTCTTCCTGGCGACCGCGTTCGCGACCGGCCTGCTGATGCGGGCGAGCAGTCCGCCCATCAGGCCGCCGGAACCCATGCCGCCCAGGCCGCCCAGGGTGGCCACACCGCTCAGCGGGGCCTCCTGCGCCTCGGCGTAGGCCTGCTGGACCTCGCCCGGATCCGTGACCGCACGGTCCTGGATGCCTCCCGAGAATTCCGACACCGTGGTGCCGACGACCTCGCGCGCTCCGGCCGCGTCCGTGCCGAGCAGACCCGCGATCTCCTGGAGCCCGGCGTCGTCGAGCGCGTCGAGCACATCCTGCTGGAGTGGCTCCTCGTTCATGCCGCAAACGCTACGTGCACCCCGGTCGGTCGGCACGCCGAAAAAAATCCCGGAAGTCCGTACAACCCTCCCCGCACCTGGCGGGTCGTACGTGGCATCAGGACTTCTGGAGGGGGATCCGGGGGGATCGCGGGGGTTCTGATGCGGAGGGGAACCCGAGGGGGCCCGGTCGACGGACCGGGCCCCCTCGAAACGTCCCGGCAGCCCCCGGACACCGGCGTCTAGAAGAACACCCCGCACCGCAGCAGCACGTTCGCGTACGGCCGTGCCTCTCCCGTGCGGACGATCAGCCGCGCGCCCGCCGACAGCGACTTCAGTTCCTCGTGCGGGACCAGTTCCAGCGTGGGAAAGCGGGCGGTCAGCAGTGCGGAGGCCTCCGGGTTCGCCCCGTGGACCTCGCGCGCGGCGATGGCGCCCTCCACCACCAGCTCCGCCAGCAGCCCGTCGAGCACCTCGGCGAACGACGGCACCCCGGCCCGGAAGGCCAGGTCCACGACGCGCGGCCCCTCCGGTATCGGCATACCCGCGTCGCACACCAGCACCCCGTGCCCATGGCCCAGTTCGGCCAGGGCGCCCGCGAGATGGCGGTTCAGAATTCCGGCTCTCTTCACAACGACTCGACCTCCTCGGCGGTCGGGAAGGACTCCTGGGCACCGGGCCGGGTGACGGCGACGGCACCCACCCGGGCCGCGTAGGCGGCGGCCACGGACAGCGGCTCACCGAGCCCCAGCCGCCAGGCCAGCGCCGCGGTGAACGAGTCCCCCGCGCCTGTCGTGTCCACGGTCTCCACCCGCACGGACGGCACCCGCGCGGTTCCGTCCGCGTCCGCCACCAGCGCGCCCCGCGCGCCCAGCGTGACGACCACCGAGCGCGGGCCGAGGGCGAGCAGGGCCGTCGCCCAGTCCTCGGGCTCCGGGCCCGCACCGTCGCCCAGCACCACCCGGGCCTCGTGCTCGTTCACGATCAACGGGTCGCAGGCCGCCAGCACCTCGGCGGGCAGCGGCCGGGGCGGCGACGGATTCAGCACGAAACGACTGCCCGGCGCGAGTGTCCGTACGACCTCCACGACCGTCTCCAGGGGGATCTCCAGCTGAGCCGAGACCACCCGGGAGGCCCGCACGAGACGCGTGGCCGCCCGGACGTCCTGCGGTGTCAGCCGGCCGTTCGCGCCCGGTGAGACCACGATGCTGTTGTCCCCGGACGGGTCCACCGTGATCAGCGCCACGCCGGTGGGCGCTCCGCCGACGAGCACGCCCGCGGTGTCGACGCCGGCCGCCCGCTGCGAGTCGAGCAGCAGCCGGCCATGAGCGTCGTCGCCGACCCGGGCCAGCAGGGCCGTACGGGCCCCGAGACGGGCGGCGGCGACCGACTGGTTGGCGCCCTTGCCGCCGGGGTGGACGACGAGGTCGGAGCCGAGCACCGTCTCGCCGGCCGCGGGCCGCCGCTCGACCCCGATCACCAGGTCCGCGTTGGCCGAGCCCACGACCAGCAGGTCGTAGTCGTACATGAAGTGTCTCCCTGTGTAGCTGAGGTGAGTCGGGGCGGCCGGTCGGTCGCGTGGACCGCCCGGCCGCCCCACCGCCGGTCGGCTCAGCCCGTGAACCCGGCCACGTTCTGCGCCGTGACCACCTTCACCGGCACCATCACGGTCTTCTCGACCTTCTTGCCCTCGGCGGACTTCAGCGCGTTCTCCACCGCGATCCGGCCGAGCTCCGACGGCTGCTGGGCCACGGAGGCGTACAGCGTGCCGTTCTTGACCGCCTTCAGGCCGTCGGGGGTGCCGTCGAAGCCGATGACCGAGACCGACTTGCCGGCCTTGGAACCGAGCGCCTTGATCGCGCCGAGCGCCATCTCGTCGTTCTCGGCGAAGACACCCTGGACGTCGGGGTGCGCCTGGAGCAGGTTCGTCATCACGTCGAGGCCCTTGGTGCGGTCGAAGTCCGCGGGCTGCTGGGCGACGACCTTGATGCCGGGGTAGGCCTTCAGGCCCTCGGCGAAGCCCGCGCCCCGCTCACGGCTGGCGGACGTGCCCGCCAGACCCTGCAGGATCACGATCTTGCCCTTGCCGCCCAGCTTCTCGGCCAGCGCCTTGGCGCCCAGCTTGCCGCCCTCGATGTTGTCGGAGGCGACGAGCGCGGCCGTGTTCGCCTTGTTCACGCCCCGGTCGACACCGATGACGGGGATGTCGGCCTTGTTCGCCGAGCGGACCGCCGGGCCCGCGGCGTCCGAGTCCACCGGGTTGACGATGATCGCGCCGAGGCCCGAACTGGTGAAGTTCTGCAGCTGGTTGGCCTGCTGGGAGGCGTCGTTCTGCGCGTCGGTGACGGTCAGGCGCACGCCGAGCTTCTTCGCCTCCTGCTGCGCGCCCGCCTTGATCTGGACGAAGAAGGGGTTGTTCAGGGTGGAGAGGGACAGGCCCACCTTCTTCGTGGCCGGCGAGGAGGAACCGCCGTGCACGAAGGACATCGCTCCGACGATCGCCGCCGCGACCACGGCCGCGATGAGGTACGTCGCCGCCTGCTTGCCCCGGTTGCCCGGTGACCCGGCTCCCGCGGCCACCGGGGTCGCCCCGGCCTTGCGCCGCACCGTGTCGAGCAGCACCGCCAGCGCGATCACGACACCGATGACGACCTGCTGCCAGAAGGCGGAGACGGACAGCAGGTTGAGGCCGTTGCGCAGCACCGCGAGGATCAGCGCGCCGATCAGCGTGCCGGACGCCTTGCCGGTGCCGCCCGCGAGCGAGGCACCGCCGATGACGACCGCGGCGATCGCGTCCAGCTCGTAGCCCTGCGCGGCCTGCGGCTGCGCGGAGGAGAGCCGGGAGGCGAGCACGATGCCCGCGGCGGCCGCGAACAGACCCGACAGGGCGTAGATCGCGAGCTTCTGCTTCTTCACCCGGAGGCCGGAGAGGCGGGCCGCCTCCTCGTTGCCGCCGATGGCGTACATGGAGCGGCCGATGTACGTACGGCCGAGGACCACGGCCGTGATCAGGCCCATGACGACCATGACGAGGACCGGGACGGGCAGCCAGCCGCCGAGGGTGTCACCGAGGTGCGAGACCGAGGAGGGGAAGGCGATCGGGCTGCCCTGCGAGATCACCAGGGACAGACCGCGGCCCACCGAGAGCATGGCGAGCGTCGCGATGAAGGGCGGCAGTTTCCCGTACGCGATCAGCACGCCGTTGGTCAGGCCGCAGAGGATGCCGGCGGCGATGGAGACGATCACCGCGATCCAGACCGGGACGCCCTGTGAGGTCGCCAGCCAGGCGAGGACGGTGGCGGAGAGCGCGGCGACCGAGCCGACCGACAGGTCGATGCCCGCCGAGACGATGACGAAGGTCACGCCGAAGGCGAGGATGGCGGTCACGGCCGCCTGGACGCCGATGTTGAGCAGGTTGTCCGTCGTCAGGAAGTCGCCGGACAGCGCCGCCATCGCGATGACGAGGGCGATGAGCGCCGTGAGCGCTCCGTTGTCGAGCAGGAGGCGGCGGACCGCCGAGGCGCCACTCGCGCCCGATGTGCTCTTGAGCGTGTCAGTGGCCACGGGAGCCCTCCACAGCGGTTTCGGTGTTGGTGGTCGGTGTACTGACGGCGAGTGCCATCACGGAGTCCTGCGTCGCTTCGGCCGCGGACAGTTCGCCCGCGATCCGGCCCTGGGCCATCACCAGCACCCGGTCGCTCATGCCGAGCACCTCGGGCAGATCGCTGGAGATCATCAGGACGGCCGCGCCCGCGGCCGTCAGTTCGTTGACGAGCTGGTAGATCTCGACCTTGGCGCCGACGTCGATGCCACGGGTCGGCTCGTCGAGGATCAGCACCTTGGTGTCGGCCAGCAGCCACTTGCCGATGACGACTTTCTGCTGGTTGCCGCCGGACAGGGTGCGTACGTGCTGGCCGAGCCCGGCCATCCGGACGCCGAGCTGTTCGGCGATCCGCGCGGCGGCCACCCGCTGACCCCTGAGGTCGACGAGTCCGCCGTGCGTGGCGCCCCGCATGGTGACGAGGCCCAGGTTCTCCTCGACGGAGGCGTCGAGGAGCAGTCCCTGGCCCTTGCGGTCCTCGGGGACGAGCCCGATACCGGCCCGCATCGCCGCGGTCACGTCGTGCCGGCGCAGCTCGGCGCCGGCGACCTTCACGGCGCCCTTGTCGTAGGGGTCGGCGCCGAAGACCGCGCGGACGACCTCCGTACGTCCGGCGCCCACCAGCCCCGCGATGCCGACGACCTCACCGGCCCGCACCTCGAAGCTCACGTCGTGGAAGACACCGTCGCGGGTCAGCCCCTCGACGGTCAGCAACGCGGTCCCGGTACCGGTTCCGTCACCGGTGCCGGCCTCGGGGCGCTCACGCGGATACTGCTGTTCGATCGACCGGCCCACCATGAGGCGGACCAGTTCGTCCTCGGGCGTGGTCGCGGGCACCTGGCCGACGCTCTTGCCGTCGCGGATGACCGTGACCCGGTCTCCCAGGGCCGCGATCTCCTCCAGGTGGTGCGTGATGAAGACGATGCCGACCCCGTCCTCGCGCAGCTGGCGCACGATCGTGAAGAGTTTCTCGACCTCTTCGGAGGTGAGCACCGCGGTCGGCTCGTCCATGATCAGGACGCGCGCGTCCAGGCTCAGCGCCTTCGCGATCTCGACCATCTGGAGGCGCGCGATACCGAGTTCACGCACCCGTGCGCGGGGCGACACGTTCACGCCGACCCGTTCGAGCAGCGCGGCGGCCTCGGTCTCCATCGTCTTGCGGTCGATCAGCCCGTAGCGGCGCGGCTGCCGTCCCAGGAAGATGTTCTCGGCGACCGTCAGATCGGGAACGAGGTTGAACTCCTGGTAGATGGTCGCGATCCCGAGGCGCTCGGAGTCCTGCGCGCCGTGGATGCGTACCTCCTCACGGTCCACGAGGACACGCCCGGAGTCGGGCTGGTAGGCGCCGGAGAGCATCTTGATCAGCGTGCTCTTGCCTGCGCCGTTCTCGCCGAGCAGCACGTGCACCTCACCGCGGCGCAGATCGAAGTCGACGCTGTCCAGCGCTACCACGCCGGGGAAGGTCTTGCGAATGCCCTCGATGCGCAGCAACTCGTCCTCGTTGCTCACGGCTGACTCCTTTGTACGGGGGACTGCTGTGCGGGGGTCGTCTCTAGGGGGGTCGGTGGTACGGGGGGCGGTGGTACGGGGACCGTCCGTAGCGGAGGCGGCTCGCCGCACGAGCGGCGGACGACGAGACGGGCGGGGAGGGTGACGGACTGCGGGGGGCGTCCCTCGATCCGGTCGACGAGCGCGCGTACGGCGGCCCGTCCCAGGTCACCGGTCGGCTGGGCGATCGCGGTGATCGGGGGATCGGTGTGCACGAACCACGGGATGTCGTCGAACGCGGCGAGCGCGATGTCCTCGGGCACCCGCAGCCCACGTGCCCGGACGGCGTCCAGCGCGCCGAGCGCCATCAGGTTGTCGGCGGCGAAGACGACTTCGGGCGGTTCGGCCAGGTCCAGGAACCGTTCGGTGGCGCGGCGCCCGCTCTCGGCCTGGAAGTCGCCCTGTCCGATGTAGGCGTCCGGCAGGGCGATGCCGTGGGCGGCGAGCGCTTCCCGGAACGCCTCGACCCGCTCACTGCCGGTGGTGGTCGCCGCGGGGCCCGTGATGATGGCGAGCCGGCGGTGTCCGAGACCGTGCAGATGGGCGACGAGGTCACGTACGGCCGTCCGGCCGTCCGCCCGTACGACGGGGACGTCCACGCCGGCGATCCAGCGGTCCACGAAGACCATCGGGGTGCCGGCACGCGCCGCGTCCAGCATCGCGGGGGAGCCGCCGTCGGTGGGGGAGACCAGCAGACCGTCGATGCGCCGGTCCAGCAGGGTCCGTACGTGGTGGTCCTCGATCTCGGGCCGCTCGTCGGCGTTGCCGATGATCACGCTGTAGCCGAGGGCGCGGGCCTCCTCCTCGACGGAGCGGGCCAGTTCGGTGAAGTAGGGGTTCAGCACGTCGCTGATGACCAGGCCCAGGGTGCGCGTCTGGTCGGTGCGCAGCGAACGGGCGACGGCGTTCGGGCGGTAGCCCAGGTTCGCCACGGCCGCCAGCACGCGGGTGCGTGCGTCCGGGCTGACCGACGGATGGTCGTTCAGCACACGGGAGACCGTGGCGACGGACACACCCGCCTCCGCGGCGACATCCTTGATGCTCGCCATGACCGCCCCACCTCCTCGTGGAATCGATTACATGAAGGATTGGAATCGATTACACGGGTTTCGGGCAAGGGTCCAAAGACCTTCTGACACCGGATCGTGATGAACGTGATCCGGGTCCCACCGGCGTCGCGGAGGGTCAGTGGGACGGCTGGCGGCCTCCACGGGCAGGGGTTCCGAAGGGGTGCCCCGCTCGCCGGGCCTCTCGGGTCGGCGGCGGGGCGAGGATCACGCCGCGGCCAGCTCGCACCACACGTACTTGCCCCGGTTGCCGAACCTGGACAACGGCTGCCAGCCCCACAGGTCCGAGCACGCCTGCACCAGCGCCAGCCCCCGTCCCTCCTCCCGCTCGGCGAACCGGTCCAGCGACCGTGGCGGCTCCGGCGGTTCGGGGTTCGCGTCCCACGCTCCGAGCCGCAGGGTGCCCGGCGGCGCCCAGCGCACCCGCAGGGCGGCCGGTCCCTTCGTGTGCCGTACGGCGTTGGACACCAGCTCGGTGGCGAGCAGCTCGGCGACGTCGACCAGGCCGATCAGCCCGTGGGCGGTGAGGATCAGCCGGAGGGTGCGGCGGCTGACGGTGACCGCGCGGAGGTCGTTGGGGATGGTGAGGGTGTACTCCCATGCTTCGGGCATGCGTCATCAACTCCGGTGACTGTGGGGGAAATGCACGCACGGTGGCCTTGCTGCATCCGTCATGGCGGGACGGGGCGGTGCGCTTCCGCTGCGTGTTCGTCGCGTCACCGACGGTACGGCTAACACTTAATCCCGGGCAAGTCGATCGCGTAATCTGCCCCTCGAACGAGTCGCATCAGCAAGCGTGTTGAACCGAGGAGCGAGATGGTCCTGAGGCGCGAACCGACAGCACGTCAGATGCGCCTGGCCACCGAACTGCGCAGGCTCCGCGAGACAGCGGGACTCAGCGCCACCGAGGCGGCGGCCCTGCTCGGCACGAGTCGCGTCCAGATCAGTCAGATCGAAGCAGGGCTCGTGGGGGTGAGCGAGCAGCGACTGCGCCGCTTCGCATCGCACTATGCCTGTACGGACGAGGAGTTCACCGACGCTCTGGTGGCGATGGCCATCGACCGCACGCGGGGTTGGTGGGAGGAGTACCGGGGCCTGCTCCCCACGTCATTCCTGGACCTGTCCGAACTGGAGCACCACGCACGGTTTCAGCGCCACGTGGCCATCCTGTACGTGCCGGGACTGCTGCAGACCCAGGACTACTCACGTGCTGTCTTCTCGTCCAGGCTGCCCGAACTCACCAGCGACGAGATCGAGGTCCGCATCCAGCACCGAAAGGCACGTCAGCAGGTCACCGTCCCGTATGAGGCGGTGATCCACGAGGCGGCGCTTCGGATCAGAGTCGGAGACCGCGCCATCTCAAGGGTCCAGCTCGTGCGACTCGTGGAGTTCTCCGAGGCCGACCACGTCACCGTGCGTGTCATCCCCCTGGATCTTGACGGCTTTGCCGGAGCCTCCAGCACGATGACGTACGTGGGCGGCCCCTTGTCCAGGCTGGACACGGTGGTGCGCGATGCGCTGCACGGCTCGGCCTTCCTCGATTCCGAAGCCCAGCTCGACACCTATCGAACGAGCTTCCGTAAGGTGGAGGGCGCGTCACTCGACCCCGGACAGTCGCGTGAGTTCATCCACCGGCTGATGAAAGAGCTATGAGGAATCCCATGGACAACTGGCGAAAGTCGTCCTACTCGGGCCCGGGTGACGGCAACGAGTGCGTGGAGATCGCGACCGCCGCCATCCGCACAGCCATCCGCGACTCCAAGGCCCCCGCCCGAGCCACCCTCACCTTCCCCACCCCCACCTTCACCGTCTTCCTCGAAGCCCTGAAGCGGGCACCCGGGGGGCCGGCCCGACGGCCGTGAGCGGTCGCGGGCGTCCCTCTCTCCGGCGCCCTCGGACAGGGGCCGCCCCCTGTCGGTCCCCACCGGTACCGTCGGATCATGGCTCACCAGGCGGGGACTCCCACAGGCGAACGGCAGCAGGCCGTCCTCGAAGGCGTACTGGAGCGGATCACCTACGCGAACGAGGAGAGCGGCTACACGGTCGCGCGCGTGGACACCGGCCGTGGCGCGGGGGACCTGCTGACCGTCGTCGGCGCGCTGCTCGGCGCGCAGGCCGGCGAGTCGCTCCGGATGGAGGGCCGCTGGGGTTCCCACCCGCAGTACGGCAAGCAGTTCACGGTGGAGAACTACACGACGGTCCTCCCGGCCACCGTCCAGGGCATCCGCCGCTACCTCGGTTCCGGCCTGGTCAAGGGCATCGGCCCGGTCTTCGCCGACCGCATCACCCAGCACTTCGGGGTGGACACGCTCCGGATCATCGAGGAGGAGCCGAAGCGGCTCATCGAGGTCCCCGGCCTCGGCCCCAAGCGGACGAAGAAGATCGCCGACGCCTGGGAGGAGCAGAAGGCGATCAAGGAGGTCATGCTCTTCCTCCAGAGCGTCGAGGTGTCGACGTCGATCGCCGTGCGCATCTACAAGAAGTACGGCGACGCCTCGATCTCCGTCGTGAAGAACCAGCCCTACCGGCTCGCCGCCGACGTCTGGGGCATCGGCTTCCTCACCGCCGACCGGATCGCCCAGTCCGTCGGCATCCCGCACGACAGCCCGGAGCGCGTCAAGGCGGGCCTCCAGTACGCCCTTTCGCAGTCCACCGACCAGGGGCACTGTTATCTCCCGGAGGAGCGGCTGATCGCGGACGCGGTGAAGCTCCTCCAGGTGGACACGGGCCTGGTCATCGAGTGCCTGGCCGAACTCGCCGCTCCCCCGGAGGGTGACGCGGAGCCCGGTGTCGTCCGGGAGAAGGTGCCCGGTCCCGACGGCGGCGAGCCGGTGACGGCGGTCTATCTGGTGCCCTTCCACCGCGCCGAACTCTCCCTCTCCGCACAGCTGTTGCGCCTGCTGCGCACCGACCAGGACCGGATGCCCGGGTTCCGGGACGTGGCCTGGGACAAGGCGCTGACCTGGCTCAAGGGGCGTACGGGCGCGGAGTTGGCGCCCGAGCAGGAGGAGGCCGTGCGGCTGGCGCTCACCAGCAAGGTCGCCGTGCTCACCGGAGGCCCCGGCTGCGGCAAGTCGTTCACGGTCCGCTCGATCGTGGAGCTGGCGCGCGCCAGGCGGGCGAAGGTGGTCCTCGCCGCGCCCACGGGCCGCGCGGCCAAGCGGCTCGCCGAGCTGACGGGGGCCGAGGCCTCGACGGTGCACCGGCTGCTGGAGCTGAAGCCGGGCGGGGACGCGGCGTACGACAAGGACCGGCCGCTGGACGCCGACCTGGTGGTGGTGGACGAGGCCTCCATGCTCGACCTGCTGCTCGCCAACAAGCTGGCCAAGGCGGTGCCGCCGGGCGCCCACCTGCTGTTCGTGGGAGACGTCGACCAGCTCCCCAGCGTGGGCGCGGGCGAGGTCCTGCGGGACCTGCTCGCCGAGGGCGGTCCCGTCCCGTCGGTCCGGCTGACCCGGATCTTCCGCCAGGCCCAGCAGTCCGGGGTGGTGACGAACGCGCACCGGATCAACTCCGGGCAGCACCCGGTCACCGACGGCCTGAAGGACTTCTTCCTCTTCGTCGAGGACGACACCGAGGAGACCGGGCGGCTCACGGTGGATGTGGTGGCACGGCGGATTCCGGCCAAGTTCGGACTCGATCCGCGCCGGGACGTACAGGTGCTGGCACCGATGCACCGGGGACCGGCCGGCGCGGGCACCCTCAACGGCCTGCTCCAGCAGGCGATCACGCCCGCGCGTCCCGAGCTCGCCGAGAAGCGCTTCGGCGGCCGGGTCTTCCGCGTCGGCGACAAGGTCACCCAGATCCGCAACAACTACGAGAAGGGCGAGAACGGTGTCTTCAACGGCACCGTGGGCGTCGTGACCTCGCTCGATCCGATCGAACAGCGTCTGACGGTGCTGACGGACGAGGACGAGGAGGTGCCGTACGACTTCGACGAACTGGACGAGCTGGCCCACGCGTACGCGGTGACGATCCACCGTTCCCAGGGCAGCGAGTACCCCGCGGTGGTGATCCCGGTCACCACGGGAGCCTGGATGATGCTCCAGCGCAACCTCCTCTACACGGCGGTCACCCGGGCCAAGAAACTGGTCGTCCTCGTCGGCTCCCGCAAGGCGATCGGCCAGGCCGTCCGCACGGTGTCGGCCGGCCGGCGCTGTACGGCCCTGTCCTTCCGTCTGGGGGGCCGCCCGCTGTCCCACGTGCCCGCTCCGGAACCGGCCCACCTGCCCTGACCGGTTCCGGCCGGTCCCGGGGCGCGTTCCGACTCGCGCCCCCTCGGCCGAGTCCCCCAAAAAAATGATCGATCAAATGAGTCGTAAAGGTCACACAGCACTTCCGGAAGCAGGGCGCAGGGGGGCAGGATGAGAAGGCTGGCGGCACTCAGTGCCGCCAATAGGCCCAATGGTCGACCCCGAGTGCACTCTCCAGGGCCAAATGGGGGATGGTAGAGACAGTCAGGGCACCTCGAAGAAGAGGCACAACGTCGGTGAGGGATGACGTGAGCGACAACTCTGTAGTACTGCGGTACGGCGATGGCGAATACACCTACCCGGTGATCGACAGCAGCGTCGGCGACAAGGGCGTCGACATCGGGAAGCTCCGCGCCCAGACCGGGCTGGTGACGCTGGACAGCGGGTACGGCAACACCGCCGCCTACAAATCCGCGATCACCTATCTCGACGGTGAGCAGGGCATCCTCCGGTACCGCGGCTACCCGATCGAGCAGCTGGCCGAGCGCTCCACCTTCCTGGAGGTGGCCTCGCTGCTGATCAACGGCGAACTGCCGGACGTGGACGAGCTCTCCACCTTCAAGAACGAGATCACGCAGCACACCCTGCTGCACGAGGACGTCAAGCGCTTCTTCCAGGGCTTCCCGCGTGACGCGCACCCGATGGCGATGCTGTCGTCGGTGGTCAGCGCCCTGTCGACGTTCTACCAGGACAGTCACAACCCGTTCGACGAGAAGCAGCGGCACCTCTCGACGATCCGCCTGCTGGCCAAGCTTCCGACGATCGCGGCGTACGCCTACAAGAAGTCGATCGGCCACCCCTTCGTCTACCCGCGCAACGACCTCGGGTACGTCGAGAACTTCCTGCGCATGACCTTCTCGGTCCCCGCCCAGGAGTACGAGCTCGACCCGGTCGTCGTCTCCGCGCTGGACAAGCTGCTCATCCTGCACGCGGACCACGAGCAGAACTGTTCGACCTCCACCGTGCGGCTGGTGGGCTCCTCGCAGGCGAACATGTTCGCCTCGATCTCCGCCGGCATCTCCGCCCTCTGGGGCCCGCTGCACGGTGGCGCCAACCAGTCCGTGCTGGAGATGCTCGAGGGCATCCAGGCCTCCGGCGGCGACGTCGACTCCTTCATCCGCAAGGTGAAGAACAAGGAGGACGGCGTCCGCCTGATGGGCTTCGGGCACCGCGTCTACAAGAACTTCGACCCCCGGGCGAAGATCATCAAGGCGGCGGCGCACGATGTCCTCTCGGCGCTCGGCAAGTCCGACGAGCTGCTGGACATCGCGCTCAAGCTGGAGGAGCACGCGCTCTCCGACGACTACTTCGTCTCGCGCAGCCTCTACCCGAACGTGGACTTCTACACGGGTCTGATCTACCGCGCCATGGGCTTCCCGACCGAGATGTTCACGGTCCTGTTCGCCCTCGGCCGCCTCCCGGGCTGGATCGCCCAGTGGCACGAGATGATCAAGGAGCCCGGCTCCCGCATCGGCCGCCCGCGCCAGATCTACACGGGTGTCGTCGAGCGCGACTTCGTGCCGGTCGAGGCTCGCTGATCATCTTCGGGCGGGCATAGCCGTACGAAGAGGTCGAAACCGAGCGAACCGAAGAGAACGAGCAAAACGGAAAGCGCCCTGCTACCGGTCCCCCCACGGGCCGGCAGTCAGGGCGCTTTCCTTGTCCCGGTGCGGATTCCCCCCACGGGATCCGGCCGGGCGTCTGTGGACAGCGCCTGAATCGCTGCGAGCAAAACGAGCAGAACTCTTCGTGCTACCGCGTGCTCCCGCACGCGCTCCGGTGCGATCTGCCGGGACCCGTACCGACGGGAGGGCCGCTCAAAGCTCCCCGCTGTACGTGCCCCGGCAACGCAGTTCCGGGAACGTCCCCCAAGACATCCCCAGATGTCAGAAACGCCCCCCAAGACGTCTCTGGCATCGCCAACTTAGACTCACGAACCCCTTCGCTGGTTACGTTCACATCACTGTGATCTGTGTCTCTTGCGTATGTCCTGAAGATACGCAAGAGCCCCGATACGGGAATCGGGGGCCAAGCGTAAGGAAGATGCGCGAGCCTTGTGAAGAGCTTATGTGAGGCTCCCGTTGGACTCTAGGGGGACTCTTACTCCGTCGTCATGAGAATGTCCTGAGTCGAAGGCTGTTCGTCACCACGAACACGGACGAGAAGGCCATCGCGGCCCCCGCGATCATGGGGTTGAGGAGTCCGGCCGCGGCGAGCGGCAGCGCCGCCACGTTGTAGGCGAAGGCCCAGACCAGGTTTCCCCGGATCGTGGACAGCGTCCTGCGGGACAGCCGGATCGCGTCCGCCGCCACCCGGAGATCCCCGCGGACCAGCGTCAGATCGCTCGCCTCGATCGCCGCGTCCGTGCCTGTGCCCATCGCGAGGCCGAGGTCCGCGGTGGCGAGCGCGGCCGCGTCGTTCACCCCGTCGCCGACCATCGCCACGGTCCGCCCCTCGCCCTGCAGCCGCCGGACGACGTCGACCTTGTCCTGCGGCAGCACCTCGGCGATCACGTCGCCGGGGTCGATGCCCACGGCACGCGCCACCGACTCCGCGACCGCCCGGTTGTCACCGGTCAGCAGCACGGGGGTGAGCCCCAGGGCGCGCAGCTCGCGCACGGCCTGCGCGCTGGTCTCCTTGACCGTGTCGGCGACGGTCAGCACGCCGAGTGCCACCCCGTCCCGGGTGACGACGACGGCCGTCCGCCCGTCCGCCTCGGCCCCGGCCTTCGCCCGGGCCAGCTCCTGCGGGAGCGATCCCTGGTCGAGCCGCCCCACCCGGACGTCGTGACCCTCCACGCGCCCGCGTACGCCCAGCCCGGGGGCGCTCTCGAAGTCCCGCACCGCGGGAAGGGCTCCAGCCCGCTCCTGGGCGCCCACGGCGATCGCCCGGGCCACCGGATGCTCGGAGGCGTGTTCCAGGGCGCCTGCGAGCCGCAGGAGCTCCTTCTCGTCGCCGCCCGCGGTGACGTACACCTCGCGTAGCGTCATCCGCCCGGTCGTCACCGTGCCGGTCTTGTCCAGGACGACGGTGTCGACACGGCGGGTGGACTCCAGGACCTCGGGCCCCCGGATGAGGATGCCGAGCTGGGCGCCGCGGCCGGTGCCGACCATCAGGGCGGTCGGGGTGGCCAGGCCGAGCGCGCACGGGCAGGCGATGATCAGCACCGCGACGGCGGCGGTGAAGGCGGCGGCCGTGTCGCCCGTGGCGCCGAGCCAGACCGCGAAGGTGCCGAGTGCGAGCAGCAGCACCACCGGTACGAAGACGCCGGAGATCCGGTCGGCGAGCCGCTGCACCTCGGCCTTGCCGTTCTGTGCGTCCTCGACGAGCCGGGCCATCCGCGCGAGCTGGGTGTCGGCTCCGACCCGGGTCGCCTCGACGACGAGCCGGCCCCCGGCGTTCACGGTCGCGCCCGTCACCACCGAGCCCACCGAGACGTCGGCCGGCACCGACTCGCCCGTCAGCATGGAGGCGTCCACCGCGGAGACGCCCTCGACGACGGTGCCGTCCGTGGCGATCTTCTCGCCGGGCCGTACGACGAAGCGGTCGCCGGCCGTGAGCCGCTCGACGGGGACGCGCACCTCGCGGCCGTCGCGCAGCACCGCCACGTCCCTGGCACCCAGTTCCATCAGGGCCCGCAGCGCCGCTCCCGCCCGGCGCTTGGAACGGGCCTCCAGATAGCGGCCGAGCAGGATGAACGTGACGACCCCCGCGGCGACCTCGAGATAGATCGTCGACGATCCGTCGGTGCGCGAGACGGTGAACTCGAAGGCGTGCCGCATGCCGGGCATCCCCGCGTGCCCCCAGAACAGCGCCCACAGGGACCAGCCGAACGCGGCGAGCGTGCCGACCGAGACGAGGGTGTCCATGGTGGCGGCGCCGTGCCGCGCGTTGGTGAACGCGGCCCGGTGGAACGGCAGCGCGCCCCAGACGACGACGGGCGCGGCGAGTGTCAGCGAGAGCCACTGCCAGTTGTCGAACTGCAGTGCGGGAACCATCGACATCAGGACGACGGGGAGGGCGAGCAGGGCGGAGACGACGAGCCGCTCGCGCAGGGAGGCGAGTTCGGGGTCCTCGGCGGTTCCGGCGGCCGGTTCCGGCGTGCCCGTCGGAGGCGGCGGGGGTTCCTCGGCCGTGTATCCCGTCTTCACGACGGTGGCGATCAGGTCGGCGACCGGTACCCCCACCGGGTACGAGACCTTCGCCTTCTCCGTCGCGTAGTTGACCGTGGCGGTGACGCCGTCCATGCGGTTGAGCTTCTTCTCGACGCGGGCCGCGCAGGAGGCGCAGGTCATTCCGCCGATCGTGAGTTCGACTTCGGCGGTGACGAGGGCGGCGGCGGTCGGAGAGACGGTCGGAGGCGTCTTCGCTATGGGTGACTCGGGTGCTGCGGTGGTCATGGTCCGGCTCCAGGGAATGAGCCGGGCCGTACGGAGCCAGTATCAGCTGGTCGGTACGGCCCGGTGTGGAGAGCTAGGTGGAACTGGTGGAACTAGGTGGAACTGATTGGAACTGGGGTGCGGGCTCAGGCCTTGGTGGCGAGCTCGAAGCCCGCCTCGTCGACCGCCGCGCGCACGGCCTCCTCGTCGAGCGGTGCGACGGAGATCACGGTGACCTCGCCGGTCGCGGCCACCGCCTGGACCGAGCTGACGCCGGCGATCCCGGAGATCTCACCGGAGACGGAGCCCTCGCAGTGCCCGCAGCTCATGCCGGTCACCTGGTAGACGGCCGTGATGGAACCCTGGGTGTCGGTCTGCGCGGTCATGGCGTGCTCCTCGTCGAGGCGTGTGCGGGGTCGCGGGGCGAGCGGGGTGGGCGGAGTGTGGTGGCGGGTCGCGGCGTGATGCCTGTGGGCCGAAAAGGGGCCTGAGGTTCCAGGGTTCCCTTCGATGCTCACAAGACTATACCCCTAGGGGGTATTTTTCCAAGCAGGGTCCGGGGTGGCGCGGAGGGGACCGGCGGGCCGGGTGCGTCTCGGGGAGCGAGGGGTCTCGGACGATTTGTCCGAACCCTATGGCAGGAAACTGCTATGTCGCAGTTCTCCCTGTTCGTCGTTTTTCAGGGCGTGACCCGGCGGGGGGGGCGGGCCGGCCGGCGCGCCCCCGC